>DATKRK010000444.1:0-9790 GCA_035532215.1 Pirellulales bacterium
CTGCCGCCAGCCACCCTCCCTCACCTATCAACTCAGACTTGAAGAGGCCCTAGCCTGTTAGCTTGCTGATCCGCAAGTCGTGAGCTACCTTCAGCATAGGGCAAATTGCCGCAAAAACGCACCAGCCAGCGTGCGTTTCCAGGAACCGAAAGAGACCGAGGCCGGCGTGACGAGTCAAGCCTTGCAGTCCGCCGGACATGCTCTGTTGCGGCTGCAAGATGTTTCAAAGCGATTCTCGATGGGCGAGGTCGAGGTCACCGCCTTGCGCGACGTGTCGCTCGACGTGCGCGACGGCGAACTGCTGGCCATGCTCGGGCCGAGCGGTTCGGGCAAGAGTACGCTGTTGAATCTCATCGGCGGCCTCGACCAGCCCACGAGCGGCAAGGTCTACTTCCGCGATCGCGACCTGACTCGGCTCAGCCGGGCCGAGTTGACGCTCTATCGCCGCGACGCCGTCGGGTTCGTGTTTCAGTTCTACAACCTCGTGCCGAATCTGACGGCCCGCGAAAACGTGCTGGTCTCGACCGAGATCAGCCGCGATCCGCTGGACGTGGACGAGGCGTTGCGTCTGGTCGGCCTGGAGGAACGAGCCGATCATTTTCCGGCGCAAATGTCGGGCGGCGAGCAGCAGCGGGTGGCCATCGCCCGGGCGCTGGCCAAGAAACCCGAGCTGCTGTTGTGCGACGAACCGACCGGCGCGCTCGACTTCGAGACCGGCAAGCGGATTTTGCGGCTGCTGGTCGACGTGAAGCAGAAGTTGGGTAAGACCGTGCTGATCATCACGCACAATTCGGCCATCGCCGCCATCGCCGATCGCGTGATCCGGCTGCGGAGCGGCGAAGTGGTCGAGACGACCGAGCACCCTGCGCCGACGCCGCCCGAGGAGATCATCTGGTGAGCGTGCTCGACCGCAAACTGGCGCGCGAACTGCGTACGAGCGGCGGCTTGCTCACGGCCATCACCAGCATCATGGCCGTCGGCGTCGGCTGCTACGTGGCGTTGGGCTTCGCCTATCAAAACCTGTCGATCGCCAAGCGCGAGTATTACGCTCGGTGCCGGATGGCCGATTTTGCGGTCGAAGTCAAAAAGGCGCCGCTGGCCGAGATCGTGCCGTTGGCCGAAATACCCGGCGTCGTCGAAATCCGCCCGCGGATTCAGTTCTTCGCCACGGTCGATCTGCCGCGCGTCGAGGAGCCGCTCAACGGCATCGTGCTCTCGCTGCCCGATCGGCGCCAGCCGGTGATCAACGACGTGGTGCTTCGCCGCGGCGGCTACTTCACCGACGTGCGCGACAACGAAGTGATCGTCAACGACTCGTTCGCCAAGCGGCAAGGTCTTTACCCAGGGCAGTGGGTACACCTGCTGCTCAACAACCGGCGGCAAGAGCTGTTTATCGTCGGCACGGCCGTCAGCAGCGAATTCACCTATCTCGTCGGGCCCGGCGCCATCACGCCCGACCCGGAACACCTGGGCGTGTTCTACCTCAAGCGCTCGTTCGCCGAGGACGTGTTCGATTTCGACGGCGCCGCCAACCAGGTGTTGGGCCGGCTCGCGCCGAACGTGCGCGACCGGCCCGAGGAAGTGCTGCGCCGCGCCGAATTGCACTTGGAGCCCTACGGCGTGTTCACGAGCGTGCCCTTGTCGGAGCAGCCGTCGAACCGCTTCTTGAGCAACGAAATCGAAGGGCTGGAGGCGTTCGGCTTCATCAATCCGGCGATCTTTCTGTCAGTGGCCGCTTTGGTGCTCAACGTGCTGATGACGCGGCTCACCGAACAACAGCGCGTGGTCGTGGGCACGCTCAAGGCGCTGGGCTATCTGGACCGCCAGGTGTTCGCCCACTTTCTCAAGTTCGGGCTGTGCGTGGGCCTGTTGAGCGGCGTCTTGGGCACGGCCATGGGCTATTGGCTGTCGGACGCGATGACGGCCATGTACCGGAAATTCTTCGAGTTCCCCACGCTCGACACGCGATTCTATCTCGATACGTTCGTGCAAGGCATGGTCATCAGCCTGGTTTGTTCGCTCCTCGGTTCGGTTCACGGCGCGCGAGCGGTGCTGAAGTTGGAGCCGGCCGAGGCCATGCGTCCCAAGCCGCCTACTCGCGGCGGCGCGATCTGGCTGGAACGCTTTCGCGGCTTCTGGGGCCGCTTGAGCTTTGGTTCGCGGATGACGTTGCGCAACATCGTGCGGCATCGCTTCCGCACGGCCGCCGGCATGTTCGCCGCCGCGATGGGCGCCTCGTTGTTGGTGAACGCGCTGATGCTCGTCGACGAGACGCACCGCATGATCGATTTTCAATTCAACCAGGTGCAGCGCAGCGACGTCGACCTGGCCTTCAAGGACGAGCAAGGGCTGGCGGCCCTGGACGAAGCGCGGCGCCTGCCGGGCGTCGATTACGCCGAGCCGGTGTTCGACGTGGCCTGCACGTTCGTCAACGGTTCGCACGTTCGCAAGGGAGGCATCACCGGCCTCGATCCGAACGCGCGACTGACGATCCCTCGCGACGCCGAAGGCCGCCGGCTGCGGATTCCTTCAGCCGGGCTGACGATGAACCGCAAGCTGGCCGAACTGCTGCACCTCGAACACGGCGACCTGGTCACGATTCACCCGGTCAAGGGCTTGCGCGAACCGCACTGCGTGCCCGTCGCCGAAATCAACGATGCTTACCTGGGGCTCGCCGTCTATGCCGACATTCACTACCTCAGCCGGCTGGTTCACGAGGAGTGGGCGGTTTCCGGCGTGCAACTGGCCGTGAATCCCAACCGCGAGGCGCATCGCGACTTATATCGCGAGCTGAAGCGGCTGCCGGCCTTGCAAGCCGTCACGGCCCGGGCCGACACGATCGCCAACGTCGTCGATACGCTGGTCAAGAACCAACAGGTGTTCATCTTTTTGCTGGTGATGTTCGCGGGCGTGATCTTCTTCGGCAGCGTGCTCAATTCCTCGCTGATCGGCCTGGCCGAACGCGAACGCGAGGTGGCCACGCTGTTGGTGCTAGGATATACCGAGCGGCAAGTCGGCGGGCTGTTCCTGCGCGAAAGCCTGCTGGTGAATACGTTCGGCACGCTGTTCGGCCTGCCGCTGGGATACGGGCTGAACGTCGCGATCTCCATCGCCTACGACACCGACTTGTTCCGCATTCCGGTGGTCGATCCGAAAATCATTTGGCTCGAATCGCTGGCGCTGGGCACGCTGTTCGCCCTAGGTGCGCATGCCATCGTCGAGCGTACGATCTGGCGGATGAATTGGCTGGAAGCGTTGAAGACGAAGGAGTAGGCGGGTAGGAAGTAGGCGGTAGACGGTAGACGGTAGGTGGGGAGGGAAGAAGGGAATCGGAAGGTCGAGGACACTCTCCCCGAATGCTCCCCGTATGCCGCCTACTGCCTACCGCCTACCAGGAGACACGCATGACTTATCGCAGCGTTATCATCATCACGGTCGCGGGCCTGGCTGTCGCTGCCGCCGCCTACGTCTGGTACTCGCCGGGCGCTCGGGTCGAAGCGGCGCGGGCGAAACCGGCGGAGATTCGCGAATATGTCGACGAAGAAGGACGCACGCGGCTGCCCATGATCCACGAGATTACGATGCCGTTCGCCGGCCGCGTCGAACCGATCGAGTTGATCGAAGGCACGCCGGTCAAGGCCGGCCAGGTGGTGGCCCGCGTCGTGCCGCTCGATCTGGATTTGAACGTCGCCGAGGCGCAGGCCGCCGTCGAGCGGCTGGAAGCTTCGATCCGCGAGAACGACGACGCTTCGATAGAGCTGACCGGGCTGAAGCAAGCGCTGAGCTACGTCGAATCGATGGATCGCACGGTCGAGGCGGCGGCGCAGCGCGTCAAGTCGGGCGAGGCCAAGTTGGACTATGCCAACAAGCAACTCGCCCGCATGCGCGCACTGCGCGAGCGCAGCGCCGCTAGCGAAGATCAGCTCAACGCGGCCGAGCTGGCCCAAGTCGAGGCCGACGTCGATTACAAGCAGGACGTGCTGATTCTCAGCGCCCTGCGCAGCTTGCAGGCGGCCACCGCCTTGATTCCGACGGTAGTGCGGCAGTACATCGACCGCAAGAAGTTGCAGCACGACGTGCTGGACGAAGAGAAGGCCCAGGCCGAAGTGCAACTCAAGGAGTCCCAGCGCGACCGCGAGCGCGGCGCCATGACCAGCCCCATCGACGGCGTGGTGCTCGAACGCTTCGAGACCAACGAGCGGCAGACGCCGGCCGGCACGGTGCTGCTTTCGATCGGCCGGCTCGACGAATTGGAGGCCGAGGCCGACGTGCTGAGCCAGGACGTGGTAAACGTCAAGCCGGGCCAGACGGTTGAAATCTATGGCCCGGCCGTAGGTCCGCAGCCGGCCCGCGGCGAGGTCAGCCGCATCTATCCGGCCGGCTTCACCAAGACCAGCTCGCTGGGCGTCGAGCAACAGCGCGTGAAGGTCGTGATCCGATTCGCCGACGGCGAGCTGTCGCGGCTGCGCAGCGAGCGAAACTTGGGAGTCGGCTATCGCATTCGGGCGCGGATTTACACGGCCGAAAAGTCGCAGGCGCTGGTCATCCCGCGATCGGCCATTTTTCGCGGCCCGGCGGGCGACTGGCAGGCCTTCGTCGTGCGAGACGGCATCGCCCGGCTGCAATCGCTCGAAATCGGCCTGTTGAACGACGAGCGGGCGGAAGTGACCGGCGGGCTGAAGGAAAACGAACTGGTGATCCTGGCCCCCGAGACCAACCTCGTCGACGGCGTCCGGGTCGAGCCGGTCCTGCCGAACGAATAGCGGTTATAATCGTCAATGAGGGAAAATCATGCCGCTGCGCGACCATTTTCACCCGCCGATCTCCAGGCGCTCGTCGTGGGAAGGCTTCCACGGCGGATGGCCGATGCGAATCGTCGAAGAACTCGTCCCCAGACTGCCCGAGGGTTTCGTCGCGGAACCGCGCGTGCATCTTGGCAATTATTACGAGATTGACGTCAGCACCTTCGAGCAAGACGCAGGGAGCCCCTCGCTCGCTTCCGCAGCGACCGCCAGCGGCAGCGCCGCAACTTCGATCGAAGCGTCCCCCGCGCCCACGCTCACCGTCGATGCCGAGTTCCCGGAACAATATGCCTACGAGGTCCTGATCTTCGACCTTGCGCGCGAGCGCCGCCTGGTGGCGGCGATCGAGATCGTCAGTCCGGCGAATAAAGACCGGCCCGAAAGCCGACAGTTGTTCATCGCCAAATGCTTCAATCTGCTGCGGCAAGGCGTATGCGTGTCGATCATTGATCTGGTCACGACGCGCCAATTCAACCTGTACGAGGAACTGCTGGCACTGCTGGGGCGCTCCGACCCAGCGCTCAATCCGGCCCCCGCGCTGTATGCGGTAACCTGCCGAAAGCGAAGCGGGGGCCGGCGGACAAAACTGGATAGTTGGTTTCGGCCGCTGGCAATCGGGCAGCCGCTTCCTTCGCTTCCCGTATGGTTGTCCGAAACACAAACCGTCTCTCTCGACCTCGAACCGAGCTATGAGGTAACCTGCCGGATCCTGCGAATTCAGGGAGCGTGAAGTCTTCTGCGGCGGGCGAATCCATTACGGCGATTATTTGATTCTCGGGCCTGAACGCCGTGCCCTCGCCGGTCTGGCTCGAATCCCTTGGCCCGACGGCGCCCGGAGGCTATTCTAGGAGCGGCCTTGAAAGCCTGCCTTGCCATCCACCTTCCTTCCGGAGACTTCCGTCCATGAAACGCCGCGAAATGTTGCTCGCCACGGGGTTGACCGCTTTAGGACTGTCGCAATTTACCTGGGGCCGCGCGGCGGCCGCCGACAAGCCGAAACGCAAGCTGCTGATGTTCACCAAAAGCGCCGGCTTCGAGCACTCGGTGGCCAAGCGAGACGGTGACAAGCTTTCGCACAACGAGCGGATCATGACCGACTTGAGCCGCGACCACGGCTTCGAGGTCGTCTGCACCAAGGACGGTACGGTGTTCGACAGCGATCTCGATCAGTACGACGCGTTTTTGTTCTACACCACCGGCGTGCTCACCGAGCCGGGCACGGATAAAACGCCGCCCATGTCGGCCAAGGGCAAAGAGCGGTTGCTGGCCGCGGTGGCCTCGGGCAAGGGCTTTTTGGCGTCGCACTGCGGGTCCGATACGTTCCACTCGCCCGGACATCGGGCCGGCAAATCTCGCGAAGAGCAGGACGAAAAAGACTCGTACATTGCCATGCTGGGCGGCGAATTCATCAGCCACGGCCCGCAGCAAAAGGCCCGGCAGCGGATCATCGACGCCAAGTTCCCCGGCTTCGGCGACATCGATCCCAAGTCGATCGTCGACGGCGAATTCATGGTCGAAGACGAATGGTATTCGCTCAAGAACTTCCCCGACGATCTGCACGTGATCCTGGCGATGGACACGCAAGGCATGAAGGGCAAGGATTACGAGCGCCCGCCGTATCCGTCGACCTGGGCGCGGCGCCACGAGAAGGGCCGCGTGTTCTACACTTCGATGGGACATCGCGAGGACGTCTGGACGAATCCGAATTTCCAGCGGATGCTGCTCGGCGGGCTGGCCTGGGCCTTCGGCGACGTCCAGTACGACGTGCCGGCCAACATCAAGGAAGCCACGCCTGGCGCCCACGTCATGCCGCCGGCGTAGCGACGTTCGGCAAGCCGTAGGTCAGGCTTTCGAGCCTGACATGCGTCAGAATTGAACGAATTCATGTCGCTTCCCGTTGAGAAACTCGCCGATCATTTCCCGCCGCCGGTCAACCCGGCGAGCGTGCCGAGTGGTTTGACGCTCAACGTCATCGAGGCCCGCTCGGGCTGGCAGCCGCTCGACCTGGGCGAGTTGTGGCGGTTTCGCGAGTTGGTTTACTTTTTGGCCTGGCGAGACGTCAAAGTCCGCTACAAGCAGACGCTGCTGGGCGCGGCCTGGGCCATCTTGCAGCCGACGATGATGATGGTCGTATTCACCCTCGTGCTCGGCCGCATTGCCGGCGGCGCCGAGGGCGACGTGCCTTACCCGCTGTTCGTCTACGCCGGGCTGCTGCCCTGGACCTTCTTCGCCACGGCGATTACCTCGGCCGGGCAGAGCGTGGTTTCGGCCGAGCGACTGGTGACCAAGATTTACTTTCCGCGATTGGCGATCCCCTTGGCCGCCGCCGGGGCCGCGCTGGTCGATTTCGCGCTGGCGGCCGTCGTGATGGGCGTGTTGATGGCCTGGTACGGCGTGGCGCCGGGTTGGGCAGCGCTGCTGCTGCCGGCCCTCTGCGTCCTGCTCGCGCTGGCCGCCTTGGGCGTCGGCACGCTGCTGGCCGCGCTGAACGTGGCCTACCGCGACGTGCGGCACGTAATCCCGTTTTTGGTGCAGCTCTGGTTCTTCGCCACGCCCAGCATTTATCTTCAGCCGTCGGCCGAGTTCGCGGTGAAGGCGCAGGCGCCAATCGCGAGCACGGCGAGCGAAGGTGCAGTGGCGGAGAACGTCGCGGGGCAATCGACGAAGAAACTTTCGGTCGATGGAATCCGTTGGCTGAGCTTCAACCCGCTGGAAGGGCTGATTGCGTTTTTTCGAGCGGCGTTGCTGGGCATGCCGCTCCCTTGGGCGCGGCTTGTCTACCCGGCGATCGCCGCGCCCTGCCTGTTGCTCGCCGGGGCGTTCTATTTCCGCCGCGTCGAGGATACGTTCGCCGACATTATTTGAGCCATGCAGCCCGCGATCCGCGTCGAAAACGTTTCGAAATGCTTCTACGTCGATCTCGCGAAACCGCGAGCGCGGTATCGCACGCTGCGCGAAGATCTGAACGACTTGGCGGCGTCGCTATTCGCCCGGCGAAAGGACGAAAACGGCGCCTCGACCGATTTCTGGGCGTTGAAGGACGTTTCGTTCGAGGTGCCGCACGGCGAAGTGGTCGGCGTGATCGGCCGCAACGGGGCCGGCAAATCGACGCTATTGAAGATCATGAGCCGCATCACCCGGCCGACCCGCGGCCGCGTGCTGCTCGAAGGCCGCGTGGGCAGCCTGCTCGAGGTCGGCACGGGTTTTCATCCCGAACTGACCGGCCGCGAGAACATCTTTTTGAACGGGGCGATCTTGGGCATGAGCCGCCGCGAAATTCTCGACAAATTCGACGCCATCGTCGATTTCGCCGGCACCGAGCGATTTTTGGATACGCCGGTCAAGCATTATTCCAGCGGCATGTCGATGCGGCTGGCGTTCGCCGTCGCCGGACAACTGGAGCCCGAGGTGCTATTGATCGACGAGGTGCTGGCCGTCGGCGACGGCGATTTTCAAAAGAAATGCCTGGGCCGGATGGGCGACCTGGCCACCACCGGCCGCACGATCATGTTCGTCAGCCATAACCTGACCGCGGTCCGCACGCTCTGCCGCACGGCGATCTGGCTGGAGCGGGGCGAGGTCAAGATGCAAGGGCCGGTGAACGACGTGGTGAACGGCTATATCGAGTCGGGCGAAACGCTGACCAGCGAACGGGTTTGGGAATCGGCCGAGACGGCGCCGGGCAACGAACTGCTGCGGCTGCGGCGCGTTTGCGTTTCGCCGCGCGACGGCAGCGACCCCAAGAGCATTTCCGTCGAGACCCCGCTCGACGTCGAATTCGAACTTTGGAACCAAATGCCCGAGTCGGTTCTGAATTTGGACCTGGTGTTGTACAGCCTGGAAGGAACGTGCATCTTCAATTCGATTGCGCCACCGGCCAGCGTGCCGAGCGGGCTGTTTCGCGGGCGTTGTCACATCCCGGCGAATCTGCTCAACGACGGCGCCTACAGCATCCGCTTGCTGGCGGTCAAAGATCGCGCCAGCGTGATTCTCGATTTGCAGGATCTGGCGGCTTTCGAGGTCCACGACGTCGAACGACCGATTCTCTGGTTCGGCAAGTTGATCGGCGCCGTGCGGCCCAAACTCGATTGGACGATCGACTCGGCAAACAGCGCCGCGAGGCCCGCTTGAACGGATCTTGGCCGCGGAGAATTACGTGCATCCTTTAGTCGTCAAAGTGCTGCTGCCGCCTTGGCGGGTTTTCAAGGCCCGCCGGCTGGCCTTGCGCAAGGCGCGCGCCGCGCGCGCGCTGCAGAAGTTTACGCCGCCTTACAAGATCAACGCGGGCTGCGGCTCACTCAGGTTCGAGGGCTGGGTGAATATCGACTGCAACACGGCGCTCGAGAACGTCGATTTCTTCTGGGACTTGGCCGAAGGGCTGCCGACGCCCGACGAAAGCTGTTCGGTGATTTACTCGGAGCACGTGCTGGAGCACCTCAACGTGCAGCAAGGGCTGCATTACCTGCGCGAATGCCGCCGCTCGCTCGCGCCTGGCGGCGTGCTGCGGACGGCCATGCCCTCGCTCGACGACCTGATCGAAAAGTCGGCCGCCGGGCGTTGGCGCGAACAGGCCTGGCTCGACGAGCCGCAGTGGCGGTTCATTGACTCGCGGGCCGAGATGTTCAACATCATGTTTCGCTGGTGGGGGCACCAGTGGGTTTACGATCGCGAAGAGCTGTATCGACGCCTGCGAGAGGCCGGTTTCGAGCAAATCCGCGACGTCGCCTGGGGCGAAAGCGAAGTCGAATGCCTGCGGAACCGCGAGACGCGCAACGACTCGCTGTTGATCTGCGAAGCGGTGAAAACGTAACAGGGCGTTCTCACCGCTGCGAGCCGCGCAGCCGCCTGTAGACGCGGCGCAGCGGCCCGGCCCGGGGACCGAGCAAGGCGTGGATCAGCAGAATCCACGAGTCGCAGCGCCACAGGCTGTGCTTCCAGATGGCCAGGGCATGTTTGCGGGCCGTGCGGTATTGCCCGGCGTAGATCGC
>DATKRK010000445.1:0-4319 GCA_035532215.1 Pirellulales bacterium
GACGCCTTCCAAATCCATCCGGTCGAGAATCCGATTGACCAACGGCAAGGCTCCCACGTCATAGGAACGCAGTGCGATTCCGCCTCCCCGAGCGAGGCGTCCGGGTTCAAGCGGCGCGGACTTCGGGCGGCCGGCGTGCGACGAGCGGCGGCGACTGTTGCGCGAACGACGAGGCGACATCAGCGATCCTCCTTGTGCGATGACCAACGACCATCGAGTGACCAGCGATGGTTGTGCAAGGATTGTCGCGAGGAAGTGTCCTGTCAACTCGCGCACAAATGCGTTCGCGAACTTACGAAAAGTTCTTTTGACGTAAGTCGAGCGCCGCACGATTTACGTCAAAAGACTTCGTCGCAACTTTTTTCAGCGAGGCTCGCCGCACGAGCGGACACCTTGTCCAACCGCACGCTCAGGCAACAATCGTGCGTCCGGCGCCGACCGCCCGCGCGATGTTTGCAAGGGCCGCCGCATTGGCGCGCCGTCTCCGCGCCGTCTCGTGATCTACGAGCAACTCCTTCGCTATCGCGGCCCGGAAATGCCAAAGAAATGAGCCGCGCGACTTGCGGAAAGTAGGTACGACAGGCCGTTCTGGCTCGTGATGTACTGGGACTGATTGGTAATGCCGATCGCCGCCTTGCCCGTGAGTTCGACGGTGAACCTCTTGAATCGGCGACTGGTTCGCAGGCCGAAGTCGCCGCCGAAGAACGAATCCTTGTCCATGAAGATGTCGTTGGTGGCGGAAGTCAGCCCCGACAGGTCGGTACTGACGCTGTCGAGCTGAAACCGCTCCTTGAAAGACAACATGCGAGCTCCGGCGACCAGCGTCGTCCGATAAGCGTCGCCCGGCAACAGGTCGCTTAGTTCGACGAGCCCGTCGATTTCCGCGGAGAAGAAGGCGTTGGCGTCGTCGACGGTGATATTTCCGTGGCGCACGCCCGGCTGGGAAATCACCAGCGAACTTTCCTGGGGCGTTCCGCTGGTAACGTCGGAGAACGGGATCGCCAGCAGGGGATCGCCCGCCGAATTGCTGGCCGCTTGAAAGTGCGCCGCGCGCACGCCGGTGTAAAGCAGCGAGACTTCTCCGCCGAAGTTTTCTTCGTCGTCGATCCAGCCGCCCAGCGTATAGCGGCCGGCGGGAAAGCTGCCCATCGACAGCGGCCCGTCGCCCAGCAACACGCGCGTGCCCGGGGCGCCCAGACGTCCGCCGCCCGCCGCATCGCCGGTGGTGATCAGCGGAAATCGCAGCGGCGGGGCCGAGGTCCAGAGATTGACGTATTCGAAACTGGCCCAGCGAACGGGATCGACGCCTCGTGTCGGCGTTTCAGCGTGCGACGCCTGACTGCCGGCCGCTGCGAACAGCGCGAGGCACGCGATGGTGAGAGCCGCCTTGCTCATCTTGGGCGCCCGTCTTCGTAGTCAGGCGGACGTTTCGTGCCGCCCTGCAGCCTCAACCGCGGCGGACAAAAACATCCGCCCGACGTCTTCTTGCTCTTTGAAATTCATCGGCCCAAGATTTCCAGTCAAGAAGCGGAATCTCGCCGGCGCGGGCGAAGCAAGCCGCCGCGGTGAAGTCTGTGTCGGCTGTAGCGTTTGCTCGATGCGGCGAACTGCAACTCCTGGCCGGCGCGAGGAATGAGCTGCCGCTGAAGCTTAAGAAACTGTCAGCGAGGGCGACGGCATCCGCCCAAGGTTACGAAATCGACAGCCTCTCTATACTACGAACGTAGTGTTTCTTTCCCGGCCGCGAAGCTTTCGTCCTAGAGGTCAAGCCGGGCTTAGCGCGGCGGGAAACTTAACGCCGAGGTGTAGAAAGTCGCTTTTCGCTCCGCGAAAAAGGCGCCGTTTTCGCGGAGCGAAAAGCGACTTTGGTTGCGGCTTCGCCGCTCCGCGAAATGAGCCAAGGTCATTTACGCACGCGGAGACGAAAGCTCAAAGCCGTCTTCGCACAAATTCGCTGGCCGTCATTGACTTGACGCGCGCGAGCATCCAGAATCGCTCGAAAAGCGCCACGCCTTGAGCCTTCCGAGCGAAACCGCCTGTTTCCTGCGTTCCCAAGTCGGCTCCGGCCGGCGCCCGCCCAAACCTCGCGGAGTTTTTGCCATGCGTCGAGTTCTCTGGATTCTGTCGGCGACTGCGTTGATGATGGCCAGCGGTCGCTTGCAGGCGGCCGAGCCGCTTCGGCAGGCAGGTCGGCAGGCAGGAATGCCTGCCCTACTGAAGGTCGGGGCGTTCAAGGTCGACGTCACGCCGCCGCTGGGCGCGCCGTTGTGCAATGCGCTGGTACAGCCAGCCAAGGAGATTGTCGATCCGCTCTCGGCCCGCGGCGTGGTGATTCTCTCCGACCAAGCGCCGGTCGTGCTCTGCGCGGTCGATTGGGTGGGCATCGGCAACGGCGGTTACAGCGCCTGGCGAAAGGCTCTCGCCAAGGCGGCCGGCACAAGCGAAAGCCGCGTGGCCGTACACTGCCTGCACCAGCACGACGCGCCGGGCTGCGATTTCGACGCCGAAGAACTGCTCGCCGCGCGCGGCTTGTCGGGCGCCGTGTTCCACGTCGCCTTCGCGCACGAAGCGATCCGCCGGGCGGCCGAAGCGGTGAAGGACGCAACGGCCAACGCGCAGCCGGTCACGCACGTCGGCTACGGAATCGGCCGCGTCGATCAGGTGGCCTCGAACCGCCGCGTGCTCGGGCCCGACGGCAAGGTGAAATACGTCCGCTATAGCTCCACCAAGGACGAGGCGATCCGCGCGGCCCCCGAAGGCGTGATCGACCCCGACGTGCGGCTGGTCAGCTTTTGGAATGGCGACAAGCCGCTCATTTCGATCACCTACTACGCCACGCACCCGCAAAGTTATTACGGCCAAGGCGGCGTCAGCGCCGAATTTCCGGGCTTGGCTCGCTCGCTGCGCGAAAAGGCCCTGCCCGAGATCGCGCACATCCACTTCAACGGCGCCAGCGGCAACGTCGCGGCCGGCAAGTACAACGACGGCTCGAAGCCGCTGCGCGGCATCCTGGCCGAGCGGCTGGCCGCGGGCATGAAGAAAGCTTGGGAAAACACCCAAAAGACGCCCGTCACCGCGGCCGACGTCGACTGGCGTACGGTGAGCGTCGCGCTGCCGCCCAGTCCCGGCCTGGACGAAGCGGCGTTATTAAAGATCGTCGACGATTCGGCCGCCAAGCCGGTCGATCGCGTGCGGGCGGCCCGCAACGTGGTCTGGCTGCGGCGAATGAAGATGGGCGACAAGATCGAACTCGGCTGCCTGAAACTCGGCCCTGGCTACATCCTGCAAATGCCGGGCGAATTGTTCATCGAGTACCAATTGGCCGCCGAAAAGATGCGGCCCGACGCGCCCGTCTGCATGGCCGCCTACGGCGACTATGGTCCGGGCTACATCGGCACTGCGATCGCGTATTCGCAAGGCGGCTACGAAACCGGCCCGGTTTCGCGCGTCGCGCCCGAGGTGGAGAAAGTTCTGATGGACGGCATGAAGGAACTGTTGAAATGAGGCAGAATCAATTCGGAATTCGGAAGTCGGAAGTCGGATTTGGCGAGCCTCTGTTTGGGCGCACTCGACTTGGTTCAGCATTCCGCATTCCGAATTCCGCATTTGCGCTTGTCATTGCCCTCGTCGTCGCCGCGCCGTCGCGCGCTTCGGCGCAAGACGCATCGCCCGGCGACCAGATGCTGGCCGAGTATTTTCGGGCGGAAACGGCGAAATTGGCAGACCGCTGCCTGGCCAATATCCGCTCGCTCGAGGATTGGACCTCGAAACGCGACGAATATCGCCGGCAATTGGCCGAAATGCTCGGTCTCGACCCGATGCCAGTACGCACCGATTTGAAAGCGGTCGTGACGGGCAAACTGAAGAACGAATTCTTTACGGTCGAAAAGGTGCAATTTCAGTCCCGACCGCACTTGTACGTGACGGGCGATCTGTATCTGCCCAAAAATGCCGAAAAGCCGGCGCCGGCGGTGCTGTACGTTTGCGGTCACGGGCAGGTCAAGAAAAACGGCGTCAGCTACGGCAACAAAACGTCGTATCAACATCACGGCGAGTGGCTGGCGCGCAACGGCTTCGTGTGCCTGACGATCGATACGATCCAACTCGGCGAGATCGAGGGCCTGCACCACGGCACGTATCGCGAGGGGATGTGGTGGTGGAATTCGCGAGGCTACACCCCGGCCGGCGTCGAAGCCTGGAACGGCATTCGGGCGCTCGACTATTTGCAATCGCGACCGGAGGTCGATGGCGAGAAGCTCGGCGTGGCAGGCCGCTCGGGAGGCGGCGCCTATAGCTGGTGGATCGCCGCACTCGACGAG
>DATKRK010000446.1:0-34635 GCA_035532215.1 Pirellulales bacterium
GCCGCCGAATCCGGACCTCGCGTCTTGTCCCGACTGCGGCCGGCTCGTTTCGCGTCAGGCGGCGAGTTGCCCGCAGTGCGGCCGGCCGATGAATGTCTGACGGCCTTGACCGAACGCCGCCGCGGCCAACAGTCCGAAAACCGCAGACCGGCGAGACGTCTGCACGACAGGGGCGGTTCGCCTTCGTACCGCGTTCGCGCACGCGTCTTATAGTCCGAGCTTGATGGCTACGCCGCAAGAAGTGACGACCAGGCCGGCCAGGGCGTGACTGTAGCGATGGAGCGGCTCGAAGCGCACGGCCCCGGCGCCGGCGCACATCAACACGACCATGCCGGTCATCGTGCCCAGCGTGGCGAGGCCGAACAGCAGCGTCACGCAGACCACGCCCAGCGTGTTGGCCTTGGCAGCCGGATACATCAACAGCGGAATCAGCGGCTCGCACGGCCCGAAGATGAAAATGGTCAACAGCACCCAGGGCGTCAGCGAGGCTTTGCGGGGCAGCGCCGCGGCCTCGGCCGAAACGCTGGGTTCTCCAACGGGTTCGGCGGCCGAGGCGTGTACGTGCAGATGGGCGTCTTGATGGACGTGCTGGTGTGCGTGGACCGTGCCGTCGAAGTGAACGTGCAGGTGCGCGTGCCGGCGGTTGCGGATGGCCTGCACTACGCCCCAGCTAAAGTAGGTCAAGCCGAAAGCCACCAGCAGCCAGCCAGCCACGTCGCCGCGCAGTCCTTCGAGCGTTTCCAATTGTAACACGACGATGCCGAAGGCGATGCCGATCAAGCCCAGCACGACCGAACTGGCGACATGGCCGACGCCGCACAGCAGCGTTACGCAAACGGTCTTCCGCAGGCTCCAGCCGCCGACGCGCGACATGGCGACGAACGGCAGGTAATGGTCGGGGCCGTACAGCGTATGTAAGAAGCCGATCGTCACGGCCGCCGCCGAGAGGGCTCCCAGATCTGCTGTCATCGTGCGTCTTCGAGTGCTAAGGATCTGATCCGAGGATGAACGGCGCCAGCGGCCGCGATTTCGACGGTTTGTTTCGGAGTCGTAGCGTAGCACGAATCGCAGTCAATGACTATCCGTCCTCGCCCGCTCCGAACTACCCCCCGAACCGGCGATGCTCACGCCGGTTGTCCCGGAGGAAGACTGGCGGGGGCTCGCGCGCCGTCGCGGAGAATCGGCTGCTAAAATACTCTCGGCGATTCCGCGCCTCCGCGTGAACCCCGGAGGCCTTTGCACTTACCTGGAATCCAACGCATGGCCGAGACTGAACGCACCAACACCGAGTTCGCCAATTCCGGCGGCGCCTGGCTCGAACTGCGGCGGATGATGCCTTGTACGCGGAAGTGGGCCTATTTCGATCATGCGGCCGTAGCGCCGATCTCGGCGCCGGCGCAGGCCGCGCTCGTCGAGTGGGCTAACGATTTCGCCGAAAACGGCTGCGCCGATTGGCCGCAATGGGCCCAAGAATTGGAGCAGGTCCGCCGCTCGGGCGCCGAATTGATTTCGGCGGCGACCGACGAACTCGCACTCGTCCACAATACCACCGAGGGCGTCAACCTGGTGGCCGAGGGATTTCCTTGGCAAGAGGGCGATAACGTCGTCGTGCCGGCCGACGAATTCCCGACGAATCTTTACCCTTGGCTGAACCTCGGCGGCCGCGGCGTGGAAGTCCGCCGCGCGCCTGTCGACGAGGGCCGCGTCGAACTCGATCGGCTCGCCGCAGCCTGCGACTCGCGGACGCGGATCGTCGCCGTCAGTTGGGTCGGCTATGCCAGCGGTTGGCGCAACGACGTCGACGCGCTGGTCGAACTGGCGCACTCGCGCGGCGCCTTGTTGTTTCTCGACGCGATTCAAGGCTTGGGCGTGTTTTCGCTCGACGTGCGGAAGACGCCCGTCGATTTTCTCGCGGCCGACGGCCACAAGTGGCTGCTCGGCCCGGAAGGCGCAGGGCTGTTTTACCTGCGCCGCGAGCATCTCGACCGCCTGCGGCCGCTGGGCGTCGGTTGGAACAGCGTCGCGCACGCCTACGACTTCAACTGCGTCGAAATGAACTTGAAGCCGGCGGCTGCTCGCTACGAAGGGGGCACTTACAATATGCCCGGCCTGGCGGCTTTCGGCGCCAGCCTGGAGTTGTTGGCGACGTATCCGACCGAGCAAATCGCGGCTCGCGTGCTGGCCGTTACCGACGAACTTTGCGAGCGGCTCGCGCGACTGGGCGCGAAAATCGCCAGTTGCCGCGAGCCGCAGCACGCCAGCGGCATCGTCTCGTTCGAATTGCCCGGCCGCAATCCGGCGCTGGTGCGGAAAGCCTGCCGCGAGCAGCAGGTGCTGTTGAGTTGCCGCGGCGGCCGACTGCGCGCCAGCCCTCACGCGTATTGCAACGCGGACGATCTCGATCGGCTGATCGCGGCTCTCGGAAGCTGCTAACGCGCCGGCTGCAGGGGCTTTTCAGTCAGCCGCGCCGCCGGCAAAATGGGGAAGGCGTGCATTTGCTGCGGCTCTCAACCGGACCTAGAGCCTCTTCGAAGCCATTTTGACAGTTGGGTGGCTGGCGACTGAGCCTTGGCGAAGCCCCCAGTTCGCTGGGGCATCGCTTCGCTCTGCCACCAGCCACCCCGCCGTCAACTCAGAGTTGACGAGGCATTAGAGCATTGATCGCAAGAGCGGAACGGTTCTCACGCGGATGTGCGGAGCCGCGGAGTTTTCTTGTTTCCATCTCCGCGCCTCCTCGCGAGCCTTTTTCGAACGTGCCGCAACGCTTTACCGAAAAAAGATTGAACTGAATGGCCGTTGACACTCCCGCCCGTATTGCCGTCTTGGGCGCCGGACCGATCGGCCTGGAAGCGGCGCTCTACGCCCGCTATCTGGGCTACGAAGTCGATCTCTACGAACGCGGCCGCGCGGCCGAGAACCTGCTGCGTTGGGGGCACGTGCGGATGTTTACGCCGTGGCGAATGAACGTCACGCCGCTGGGCGCGGCCGCCTTGAGCGCGCAAGACGACGCCTGGCAACCGCCGGACGACGAGGCGATTTCGACCGGCCGCGAGTTGGCCGAGGCGTATTTTGTTCCGCTGGCTCATTCCGACCTGCTCGTCGACGGCTTGCACACGGGCGTTGAAGCGTTATCACTCGGACGGCAGGGCCTGCTCAAGCAGGACCTGGTCGACGAGGAGATTCGCATCGATGCGCCGTTTCGCATCCTGCTTCGCGAAGCCGGCGGCATGGAGCGTCTGGCAACGGCCGACGTGGTGATCGACGCGACTGGAACCTACGGCAACCCTAACTGGGCGGGCGAGGCCGGCATTCCGGCCCTGGGCGAACTCGCCGCCGCCGACAAAATCGAATACGGCCTGCCCGACCTGCTCGGCGCCGAGCGCGAAAAATACGCCGGCCGGCGCGTGTTGCTCGTCGGCGCCGGTTATTCGGCCGCCACGAACGCGGTCGCCTTGGCCGCTTCGGTGCCGGAGACGCAGACGACCTGGATTACGCGATTGCAGTCAGGTTCGCTGGCGTCGGACGGCCCGATCGCGCTCGTTCCCGACGATCGACTGCCCGAACGCGATCGGCTGGCGCGGGCGGCCAATGCGCTGGCCGCGGCCGGCAAGCCGATCATGCACTGGCCGGCCACGGCCATCGAAAGCATCGAGCCGTTGGCCGACGGCGGCTTTCGCGTCATGCTCTCGGGCCAACACGCGGGCGAGATCGAAGTCGATCGGATCATCGCCAACGTCGGCTTCCGGCCCGACAATCGCATCTACGCCGAGCTGCAGGTTCCTGAGTGTTACGCCAGCGGCGGGCCGATGAAGCTGGCCGCCGCGCTGGCCAAGGCGCCGTCGGCCGATTGCCTTGCTCAAACATCCGCCGGCCCCGAGGCGTTGTTGAATCCCGAGCCCGACTTTTACATCCTTGGCGCCAAGAGCTACGGCCGCAATTCGCAGTTCTTGCTCTCGAAGGGGCACGAGCAAATTCGCCAGTTGTTCTCGATCATCGGCGATCGGGCCGATCTCGATCTTTACGCTACTGCCAGGAAAATGCGGCCGTGAACGGCACGATCGCGGCGCCCGAGGTGCAGCTTTCGCACCTGGACCAACTCTGGTTCCAGGTCTCCGGCACGCTCTGCAATCTGACCTGCCAGCATTGCTTCATCAGTTGCAGCCCGACGAACGACGCGTTCGGCTATCTCTCGTTCGCCGCCATCCGCCGCCATCTCCAAGCATCGGTCGCGCTGGGCGTGAAAGAATACTACTTCACTGGCGGCGAGCCTTTTTTGCACCGCGAGATGACGGCCATCCTGATCGAGACGCTCCGCTTCGGGCCGGCCACCGTGCTGACCAACGGCACGGTCTTCAAGGACCAATGGCTGGAAGCCTTGGCCCGGGCCGAAGCCGAGAGTCCGTACAGTCTGGAATTCCGCGTTTCGATCGACGGCTTTTCGCCCGAAACGAACGATCCGATTCGCGGCCAAGGCACGTTCGCCCGGGCCATGCGCGGCGTCGCTCAACTGGTCGCGCACGGCTTCCTGCCGATCATCACGGCGGCGCGCACCTGGCCCGACGAGCAAGAAACCGCCGTGGTCGCCGGCTTCCTCGACGCCTTGCGGGCGATTGGCTACAGCCGCCCTCGGCTGAAGATCTTGCCGACCTTGCGGCTGGGCGCCGAAGTTCGCCGCACGCACGGCTACGACGCCGACGAGCGCGTCACGGCGGAGATGCTTGAGGGGTTCGATATCTCGCAGTTGATTTGCGAGCACAGTCGCATCGTTACCGATCGGGGCGTCTACGTCTGCCCGATCCTGATCGACGAGCCCGACGCGCGGCTTGGCAACGCGTTGGCCGAGGCGCTCGGGCCTTTCGCCCTCGGTCACGGGGCCTGTTCGACCTGTTATCAATACGGCGCAATCTGCTCGAACCCATCGACCGGCGCCTCGAAGCGCGAGGTTGCCGCGACGGCGCGCGGCAAGCAAGGATAAAAGCAGAAGTCAGAAGGCCGGAAAAAGGGGACATTCTGCTTTTTCACGAGGGCCGAGGAATGGGGATGCCCGGGTTCGCGAAAAAGCAGAATGTCCCCTTTTTCCGGGTCAGATTCCTTCGAGCGCGCTGTTGATCGTGTTCAGGTAGAACATCGCCAGGCGGAAGATCAGGACGATGATAATCATCGCCACGAGGCCCCAGACGGCGAAACCGGCCAGTACGGTCAGCGCGGTCAAGGCGCGCTGCGCCTGGTCTTGATATTGGCTGGAAAGAATCTCCATCGTCTCGGGCAGCCGGCCGCTGCGCTCGCCGACTTCGAGGCTGTCCAGAAAATCGCGGGGAAAGGCCCGCGTCTCGGCGAAGGCCCGGCTGATTTCTTCCCCGGAACGGACCGAGGTCAGCACCTCGTTGATGTGGTCGGTGTAGCGGGCGTTGCGCGTGCTGCGAAAACACAAGGGCAAGGCGGGCAGCAGGTCCATCCCGGCCTCGAACGTCAGATGCATCGTCCAGGCCAATTGCGCCAGCGAGAGCGTTTGCAGTTGCGGTCCGAGGACGGGAATTTCGAGCAGCGCTTTTTGCACGGGCCGCGTCCAGGCCAGGCCGCGGCGGATGGCCTGGATCGTGAGGAAGATGAAAACGGCGATGCTCAGGATCACCATGAAGTAGATCATCACCCCTTCGCCGCCGACCAGGCCTAAGCCCAGCGGATCGATCGGTTTGCCCCCCTCGCCGGTAATGAAGCCCATCACGTAGATCAACAAGCCGATGATGCACACGGCGGCGAACAATTGCAGCATCGGCCAGGCAATGGCGGCCAGGAACGCGCGCTTGAGCCTCAGTTGGTGCTCGTAGTGTTCGGCCAGTCGCTTGAGGACTTCGGCTAGCTTGCCGGTCTGTTCGCCGACGGAGATCAACTCGCGAAACAGGCCGGGAAAGAACGCGCCGGTTTCGGCCAGGGCGTCGGTCAGCGTTTCGCCGCGGTTGATTCCCTCGGAAACCTGCTCCAGCCGCCGGCGCAGGCCAGGCGAAAGCCGCCCGCTCGACTCGCGGGCCCAAACGCGCCGCACTTCAATGCCGCTCTCCAGGCTCGTCGCCAGACGGCGGCTGAGCTGGGCCAGCTCTTTTTGTCCGATGCGCTCCGAGAAAAGCATATCTATTGGTATAGCCGCTTTCCGCGGCCGAAGCGAGCGCTCAGGAGATGCCCGCCGGCGCGCCATTGCCCTCGCCGTGAACGTAGCGCAGGTAAATCGTGGAAATATCCGAGCGCTTGACGATGCCGACCACCTTCGGCGCGGTTCCCTCGTCGACCAGCGGCAATTCCGAACAGTCGTTGGCGACGAACAGTTCCAGGGCCCGGTCTAAGGGATCGCCGGCCCGCAGGGGCGTAATATCGCTGCGCATCAGGTCGGCGACGAGGAACATCGATTGCGCGTGCGGCAACTGCGAGGCAAGGTGGACTTCTTCGAGCTCCACCACGCCCAGCAAGCGCCCTTCGGCGTCGGTGACCGGCAGTCCTTGATACGAGGTGTCGCCCAGCACGCTCAGCACGCGTCCCAGCGGATCGTCGGGATGCACGGTCGGCACGCTCTGAGCGGCGGTCATGAACTGCCCGACTCTGAGGCCCTTGAGCACCTCGCGAATATAGTCGCCCTGGTGGGCGGGCGAGCGCGAGCGGTTTTCGACCTGGCAACTGTAGATCGACTGCTCGTCGCTGAACACGAAGGCCAGCGTGCAGACCCAGAGCGTCGGCAGCAGCAGGTTGTAGTTGCCGGTCAACTCGCTGACCATGACCAAGGTCGAAAACGGCGTTTTGGCGGCGGCCGCGAAAAAACCGGCCATGCCCACGATCACGAAGCTCGCCGGGTGCGGGGCCAGTTCCGGCCAGACCCAGTGCAAGGCGATGCCCAAGGCGCCGCCGCCGCAGCCGCCGATGACCATCGACGGGCCGAACACGCCGCCCGAACCGCCGCTGCCGATCGTGAGCGCCGTCGTCAGGATTTTGCCGA
The DNA here is from genome assembly GCA_035532215.1 of Pirellulales bacterium. Classification (GTDB taxonomy): domain Bacteria; phylum Planctomycetota; class Planctomycetia; order Pirellulales; family JAICIG01; genus JAICIG01. Next base: position 6,983 of record DATKRK010000446.1, read on the forward strand.
AGGCCACGGCCAGCAGCAAAACGGCGGCCGACAGGCTCGCTTGATCGCTGGCCGGCTGCACCAGCGCGTCTTGCAGCACGCCGTAGCCGAACGAGAGCACCGCCAGAGTCTGCTCGTCGCCCAGCGCGAAGTAAATCGCCAGCCCCACGACCGCGCTCAAGCAGGCGCCGATGGCGGGCCGGAAGTGCGGCTTGATCTTCAACTGATGAAACACGTGCGTCAGGCCGTAGAACGTTCGCGTATAAATCGCCGCCAGCGCGATCATGCAAATCGCCAGCAGCGAATAGGGAACCAGCGCCAGCGGATTGTTGAACGACAGGACTTTGAGCACCTCGGGCGACAACTCGAACAACGGCTGCCAGCCGAACACCAGGCCGAACGTGGAATAGGCCGTCACGCTGGCCATGCCGGCGGGAATGACCACCTCCGACTCGAAATCGGGCGAGCGATAGAGCACTTCGGCCGCGAACAGCGCCCCGGCCAGCGGCGCGCGGAAAATCGCCGCCACGCCGGCGCCCATGCCCGCCGCCATCAGCACGCGCCGATCGACGGCCCGCAGCTTCAACAGCCCGCCCAGGTACGAGCCGAAGCCGGCGCCGATCTGAGCGATCGGCCCTTCGCGGCCGCCGGAGCCTCCCGTGCCGAGCGTGATGGCGCTGGCCACGATTTTGACCAGCGGCACTCGCGGGCGGATCAGGCCTTGGCGTTGATGATAGGCCTCGATGGCCGCGTCGGTGCCGTGCCCTTCGGCTTCGGGCGCCAGGCTATACACGATCACTCCGCTCACCACGCCCCCCGCAGTCGCCACGACCAACAGCATCCACGGCCGAAACGGCTGCTGGGTGTCTTTGAAAATCGGCCGTTCGCCGCCCGGCTCTTCGGGGCGGTAGCCAGCGACGCGATCGAGGGCCAGGTGCGAGGTCGTCTGGCAAGCCAAAAAGAACACCACCGCGCCGAGGCCCGCGATCACGCCCACCAGCATCGACAACATCATCAACCGGGCTTGCGAGCGGAATCGTTGCCGGCCGAGAGTCCAAAATTCGGGGATCCAGCGGAAAGGGTGCGAGGGGATTGGGCGATTGGCGCTTTTCTTAGGCATGGCATGGAACATAGAAGCGTTTCGCTGCGAACGGAGAAATTCGCCCGCGAGCGGTTGGCGACGCATGCAGGCGCCCGGCGGCGCCCCCAATTTGCGGCCATATCAGCATTTGGCGGTTGCCGAGGGGCACTCCGTCGTCCTGGGCAATCCGCATCGTAAGGCCGCAGGAAAGTTCAGGCAACCGCCATTCCCGCTTCGTTCAGAATCAAATTGACGTCGAGTACGGCTGCCAGCGTAGAATAATAGCACCGGCAAGCCGCGGGAAAAGGCCGCTCTTTGCGTGCGTTCGCCAGCTTTCCCGGATTGCAACGCATCGATTCGTTTTCTCGAAAGAGTCGACCAGTTTTTCTCGAAAAAAGGCGAAGTCGTGATGGATGCTGCGAGCGTGCATTTGGCCAAACGCACGATGCTGCGCGACCATCTGCAGCGCCGGGGAATTCGCGATCGGCGCGTGTTGCAGGCGATCGAACGCGTGCCTCGCGAGAAGTTCGTGCCCGAAGATTCGATCGACGATGCCTACTCGGATCGGGCGCTGCCGATCGATTGCGGCCAAACCATCAGCCAGCCTTATATCGTGGCTTTGATGACCGAGGCGCTGGCGCTCAAGGGGGGCGAAAAAGTGCTCGAAATCGGCACCGGCAGCGGCTACCAGGCGGCGATCCTGGCCGAACTCGCCGGGCGCGTGGTGACGGTCGAGCGGCACGCGAACCTATCCGAGCAGGCCCGGCGGCGCCTGGCGGACTTGGGCTATGGCAATTTGCGGTTCGTCCAAGGCGACGGTTCGCAAGGCTTTCCCGAGGAGGCGCCGTACGATCGGATCATCGTCACCGCGGCGGCGCCGGTCTGCCCGGAGGCGCTCTTCAAGCAGCTCGCCGAAGGGGGCGTGTTGGTGATTCCCGTCGGCATCGACGACGAACAGATGCTCGAGCGTTGGACGAAGCAATCGGGCAAGCTCGCCTGCCAGTCGCTGGGCGGCTGCCGTTTCGTGCCGCTGGTCGCCGGCGGCGATTAGCGCCTGGTCAGGTCTGCACTTCCGACGGAGTGGCTGGCGGCAGAGCGAAGCGATGCCCCAGTCGTACGTCGCAAGAGGGCGCGGATGCCGCACTTTTACGCAGCCCAGGCATTCTCATCCGCGGCGAAAGATTGCGGAAAAGGCGGCCGAGCCCATGCCGTTCGGGGCGGCGGCTTTCTACAATGGCCGCCGGGCGGAGCGCGTAAATCTTGAGGTTATGCGACAGCATGCGAAGGAGACTGCTTTGCGAATCGCCTGGATCGTCCTCGGCCTGCTCATCGCCGCCGGCTGCAATGCTTCGAAGCCCGCCCCATCGGCCCCTGCCGCGTCAGACGCGGGCGACCCGGCCGGCCAACTCGTCAAAGTCAGCTTGGGGCTGAACTGGTATCCGGAAGCCGAACACGGCGGCTTCTATGCGGCGCTGGTCAACGGCTATTACCGCGACGCGGGCTTGGACGTTGAGATCATCCCGGGCGGGCCGTCGGCGCCGGTGCTGCAACAGGTGGCGGGCGGTTCGCTCGACTTTGGCATTACGAACGCCGACGGGCTGCTGCTGGCCCGGGCCGAAGAGGCGCCGGTCGTCGCTTTGATGGCGCCGCTGCAAACCAGCCCCCGGTGCATCATGGTGCACGAGAAATCGGGCATCCAGGATTTCGCCGATCTCAAGAATCTGACCATGGCGATGGGCAATTCGCAACCCTTTTATCACTACCTGCGCAAGAAGGTTCCGCTGGAGGGCGTGACGATCGTGCCTTATCAAGGCAGCGTGGCGCAGTTTCTGACCGATCCCAATTTCGCCCAGCAAGGTTACGTGTTCAGCGAGCCGTTCGTCGCCCGGCAGCAAGGGGGCGATCCCAAGACGTTGATGGTTTCCGATCTGGGCTTCAACCCGTACACCAGCGTGCTCTTCACCAGCGAAGACTATCTCGCCGCCCACGCCAACGTCGCCGAAAAGATCGTCAAGGCCAGCGTTCGCGGCTGGGAAGCGTATCTCACCGATCCGCAAGCGACCAACGAGCGAATTCACGAGTTGAACCCGGAGATGAGCCTCGAGGCGCTCGACTACGGCGTCGGCGCGCTCAAGCCGCTGGTGCTCGATCCGCTCTCCGCAGGCGAAGGCCTCGGCGCGATGACGCTCGAGCGTTGGCGCACGCTCGCCGAGCAGTTGGAAGATCTCGAACTCATCAAGCCTGGCGCCGTCGACCCGCAGCAGGCGTTTACCACCCGGTTTCTGCCCGCGAAGGGCGAGAACTGAAGCTAAGCGGCGTAGATTAAATAACTTCCCTATTTCCAGCCCAGGGGAAACTAAGTCGCCGGGCTTCTTTGCCGTCTGCCACCAGCTTTAGCTGGTGGTATTCGAGCAACAGCACTTGTTGTCTTTTAGCCGGCTTTAGCCGGCTTGTGCAAGCCTTCAGGCGCTCGCCAACGGCCTGCCATCATCATCAAAGCCAATTTGTTCCAATCGGCGCCTGGTTGTTCCCTGCGCATGATGCTCTTTCTGTTTCGCAATGTAATCCAGCACCCAAGGTAGTTACCGCTTGCCGAAGCTGACCACGCCGAATCCGCGCTGCCACTCGATTGCCTTATACCGCGCCTGCCGATTCATCTCATAAGAGCATGCCCCCTTGAGTTCGCCGATTAAGTCGCTGATGCAAACCGAGGGTTCGAGATTGACCGCCAAATGCACATGCGTAGCCGTGCCGTTGACGCCATGCAGATACACGCCCTTGGTTTGGCGACAGCGCTGCCTAACAAAATCATGGACGAGCGGTTCGAGTTTCGCGGTTAGCAGCGGGTGATTGCTTTTGGCGTGCCAATTGATGTGGAGATAGATCTCATGGAAGACGTGATTCGACATGGATTCCGTCCTCCTCAAGAAGAAGCCGGCTAAAGCCGGCTGGACGACGTTTCATGGTTGGCTTTCCTACCACCAGCTAAAGCTGGTGGCAAGCGTCGCCAGTGCAAATCCGCTCGCTCATCGTCGTATCTCATTGCCGGCCGCCCTCTACGCAACGAGGAATAAACAACTCCCCTATTCACACAGACTCGGAACTCCAGCAGGGGACGATCTTGCGGAGAATTCTCCTCAGTTTGGGAGGTTATTTAATCCTCAGTGCCTTCGGCCCCCATCATGAACTCGCCGGCGGGAATCGCGACGAGCCGCATGCCGATCGAGTTTTCGATCGTCTCGCGCTTTTCCGCGTGCAGCGGCGGCGGGCTCAAGCCAACGGCTGCGGCCAACAAGAACCCAACGGCAAGGCAAAACACGCGGGCGTTGGTCATGAGCCGCTTCCTCCTGTAAAACGCGCGCTGCGGATCCGAATCCCAAATCGTCGGCCGCAACGCCATTTTGATCCGCCCTGCCGCGGCCGGCAAGCCGAACGGCCAATGCCATTTGCATTCTATCGCGATAGGGCATCGCATCGACACGGGCGCGGGAACCGAGAACCGCCGTCAACTCGGTTTCGTCACGCGCTTGGCGATCTTCGCCAAATCGGTCAGTTCGGCTCGCCCGCCGGCGTCGCGGACCAGGTCGTGAGAAAGGGGACATTCTACTTTTTCGGAAAGTCGAGCGACGGCGCCTTCGCGCGCGTGAAAAAGTAGAATGTCCCCTTTTTCGGCGCCCGAGGCTGAAATGGACCGTCTCTCCCCTGAGTACGCGATCGAGCGCGGCGCCTGCGGCGGCCAATCCACCGCGCGTCGAAAACGCGTCAATCCTCACTCCGGCAACCGGCGGATGCACTCGGAGGCGAGCGCCGGCCAGCGCCCGGCGTCCCAGCCGGCATGCTCCGACGCGGCCATCAGGCCGCAGACGCGCTCGATCGCGTCGCGGATTTGGGGCCAGGCGGCCTCGGCGGCCGGCAGCAGCACCCCGTGGTAGACGCTGCGGTCCCGCACGGCTCCGCGCCGCGTGCCGTGGTGATGCTGATACTCGGCGTAGACGATTGCTCGGCCGTCGGCGTGCCGCCGCACCCAAACGGCCCAGTCCGCGAAGCGGCCGAGCTCACGCGCGGCGTCGCGGCGCTCGACGGCGCAGTCGAAGGCGAAAGCGACTGCGCGCCAGGCCTCGTCGCCGACGCGCATCGGCCGGCACCCGGTGAGTCGCACGGTCACTTGTGCCACGATCGGGTCCTTCGTTGTTCGCGCCGCGCTGATCGTCGTTGGCGCTGTAGTGGATTCATCGCGGGCGGCGCTGAGTCCTGCGGCCGATCACTGCTTTCCTCCTTCGCTTCGCGGCGTCTTTAGCTCGGCACGCTTCTTGCCCTCGTCCGGGCCGACGGCAATAGCGCACGCCGAAGCCGTGCGAGCGCGAACCGGTTCAATGGCCGAATTCTACACCGGCTACGGACGGTGGCAAACAATATTTGCAGAGCGCTGGCTTACTATCGAAACGGCACATTTCTCGATACAATCGCGGCGTTATGGCTTGCAACAAGTGAACTGCATTACTCAGGGCGTCGCCTTGGCGTAAGGATAGGCCAGACGATGAAGCAGCCAACGAAACAGCGTCTGAAGTCCCAAGTCGAAAAACTGATTGCCGACGGAAACGCGGTCAAGGCGACAAAGTTCAACCGCTCCAAGCCGGGCCATATCGATTTCAACGATCCCTACGTAGACGGCCAATCTTTCGCGAAGTGGCTTACAAGCTGCCGAAATCTTGTGCGTACAATCGGACCAAGTGCGAGCGTCTGGAAAGAGGCGTTTGATGGGAGGCATTACAGTGGTCTTGGTGCGACAAACGCTCTTTGCGGGACGCTGGAAGCGCTTAGAGACGCGATAGACGACGACCTGCTTATAAACGTCGAAGATTTGGTGATGGCCGATGCTTTTGCTGGCCTTTTGGAGCAAGCGAATGAATTGCTCGATAAGGATTACGTTCTCGCAGCCGGAGTGCTCGGCCGCGCCGTGCTAGAAGAGCATCTAAGGAAACTATGCGAGCATGCCAGTTGCTTACCGCCAAACAGACCAACAATCGGCGACCTTAACTCGGCGCTTTACAAGAGTGGATTCCTATCCAAGCTGGAAATGCAGACCGTGACGGCAATGGCAACTGCTGGAAATCACTGCGCCCACAATGAACAGCCGGCGCTTAAAAGCGATGACGTGCGCGATTTGCTTGAGCGACTGAACACTTTTTTGTCGCAAAAACCGCTCTCGTGACACGAAGCGGGGTTAGCCGACAAGACGAACGGCGAATGCCATTTGCATTCTTTCGCGATGAATCACCGCATTGTCATAGGCACACGAACCGAGATTCGGCGTCAACTCGGTTTCGTCACGCGCTTGGCGATCTTCGCCAAATCGGTCAGCTCGGCTCGCTCGCCAGCGTCGCGGACCAGATCGCAAATCAATTGAATCGTCTCGAACTTGGGATCTTCGACCACCAGGCACGAGGGATGCGCGAGAAAATCGAACATGCCGCCGGTCTCGATCGCCCATTCCACGCCCATTTGGATCGCGCGGCAGAAATCCTTCAACTTCCAGTGTCGATTGCGAAAGGCGCCGACGTCGCTGATCGGGCTCATCGGCACTTCGACGAGCCCGCTCGGGTAGACGAACGGCTGGGCCAGCCGCTGCGCGGCCAGGATCGATTCCATCGTGCGGGCGCTGGGCGACTCGCCGTCGAGCTCGTTCTCGTGGGCCGGGTATTTGCTGCTAACCCACGTGAAGCCCTGTTTCAGGAGCATCCGCTGCACGTCGGGGCTGTTTTCGAGCCCGTCGTGAAATCCGCCGGGCGTGCGGAAGCCGGCCGCTTCGATGCCGGCCCGTTGCTTGAGGGCCAGCGAAGCCATGCGGATGTTATCGTCGATGATCTCCGGCGCCGTCTTGCCGGCGACCAGCCACGGGGCGCGGCGAAAGCGGAATTGCGTCTCTTCCGGCGTCTTCGCACGTACGTAGACGTGGTCGTAAGTATGGTTGCCAATCGGGTGGCCGTCGGCCGCCAGCTTTTTGAGCCACTCGACGTCGGGCTGTTCCAGCACGCGGGCCACGCAGAAGAAATGGATGCGGCCGCCCGCGCGCTTGACGACGTCGGCCGCTTCGACCGCGTACTGCTTGGTCGGCTCGTCGAGGTTGCCCTTTTGATAATCCCACTCCGTCATCTCGGGGCGCGGGTACTGGCGGCTCATTTCCAGATCGAGCGTGATGGCGATCTGCGCTTTGCGCTCCGGCTCTGCGGCGCGCGAAACGCCGCTGGCCGCCGCGGCCGCCAATGCGGCGGCGCCGCCGAGGAATTTGCGGCGCGAGAGCACGGCCTCGCTGACGCTTCGCCTTGGCGCAGCCTCGCTGACGCTTCGCCTTGGTATTTTCGAGAACCGCTTCATTTCGCCGCCTTGGCCGCTTGCGGCTTCAAGAATTGGACCCAGGAAACTTGCGTCACCAGGTGATTGAGCGCGGCGAAAGAAATATGCGCGTTCGTGGCATACTTCGGCGTTGAATTCGCGGGGAAGGTGGCCAGCGTGGCGTCGCCTACGAGAAATACGTTAAAGTCGCGAGCCAGATTTTCGTAGCCCGCCGTGGTGCGGCAGAAGCACATATCGGTGGCGTAGCCGGTCAGCAGCACATGGCGAATGCCTTGCTTTTCGAGGAATTCCTTGAGCGGCGGATAGCCTTCGGCATCGTAGATCACGACGTCTTGCAGGTCGACGTCGATGTCGCTGGTCACCGGGATCGGCAGTTCCCAGAAACTCGCGTGGTTGTATCTCGCGCCCGCGTCGAGGCCGGGAAATTGCCGGAAGTAGTCGATCACCGGCTTGTCGCTCGACAATTGCAGCGAAGATGGCAGCGGCTCGCCGCGATACTCGAAACTGGTCAGCTTCTCGCGCAGCTCGCGAGCGCCGGCGCGGCGGTCGCTCTCGCTCGGCGTGCGGCGAAACGAACGATAGAGTTTGCGGCGGATCGGGTCTTCGCCGCCGGGCAGGCTGTACAGCACGAGCTTGGCCTTGCCGCGCAGCCCCTTCAAGAACGGATTGACGACTTCGTGCGTGTGGCGGGCGGCGAGCAGGTTCTTTTCGACCGTGCAAAAATCGGCCACGCCGGCCGGCTCGGGCGTCTTCCAGCCTTGCCCGTCGTCGATGCCCCAGGGGTGGACCATGATTACCGCCGTCTCGGCCGCCCGGAGCCGGTTGGGCATTTCAATGATGCCGCGCGCATTGTAGGAAAACCGCCAGGCCCGCACGTCGAGATCGGCATTCGCGTCGTCCACCAGCCGCGGCGCCTCATAGCGGACCGTCTCGCGAACCGGCTCGATGAACTCCGGATAGTCAGCCAACAGCGGCGGCGGATCGACGAGCCGCGTCAAGCGGTTTTCATAAGTTCGGGTTTCCGCATTGGGTTCCGCGGCCGAACTCAAAGGGCCCGCGACGCAAACGAGCGCCACGGCGATCACAAACTCGGCGCCACGCCGGAAAAGTTGGCTGGAACCTGACATCGAAGCGACTCCCGAGTAAACCCCGTTTAACGGAACAATAGCGTCTCGCGCACCGCTCCACAAGCAAATGCCTCCTTGGCTCAGGGGCGGCGACGGCACGCAGGAGCGCGCCTGTTCCTTGGGTGTAAGCGCCGCGAACAGCCCGATTGCGCGGGCGATAACGGTCGCAACGGCAATCCCCCTGCCGGCGAAAAAGAACTTTAGACGATTGGCTCGCTTGTGAATTTCAAACGACTTACGTTTTTCTCAGCAAGCTGTGACAAGCATCTTAAGCCCCGATGCCCCAATGTGTTGAAGCCGAAAAGAGCAAATCATGCCCGAACTCAGTGAAATAAGCGATTCCGCAGGGGCGGCAAATCGACGGATCCTGATCGTCGACGACAACGCGGACATTCACAGCGACTATCGCCGCGCTTTGACGTACGAGTTCGAGGAGGATCCGCTCGGCGAGTTGGAAGCCGCGCTGTTCGGTCAGCCGCGGCCCAAGCAACCTAGCGGTCCGCAATTCGACCTGTTGCACGCTCACCAGGGCGAAGAGGGCGTCGAAATCCTGCGTCGCGAAGCCGATCGCGGGCGGCCGTTTTCCCTGGCGTTCGTCGACATGCGCATGCCGCCCGGCTGGGACGGCCTGAAGACGATCCGCGAGGCCTGGCTGGTCGATCCGCGGCTGCAACTCGTGCTCTGCACGGCTTATTCCGACTACACTTGGGAACACATCCTGCAGGTCACCAATCCGGGCGATCGGCTGTTGATCCTGAAAAAGCCGTTCGATGCCGTGGAGATTCGGCAACTCGCGCTGGGCCTGACCACCAAGTGGAACCTGGCACGGGCCGCCGACCGTTCGCAAAAGGAATTGGAGGCGGCCATCGAACAGCGCACGGCCGAGCTGCGAACGGCCAAGGAGGCCGCCGACCGCGCTTCGCGCACGAAAAGCGAGTTCCTGGCGAACGTCAGCCACGAGATTCGCACGCCGCTCACGGCCATCATCGGCTTCACCAAGCTGCTCATCGACGGCTTCGATCGTCTGTCGGCCGATGAACGGCGGCATTATCTTGAGATCGTGCAAGGCAGCGCCGAACACCAACTGGCGATCATCAACGACTTGCTCGATTTGGCGAAGGCCGAAGCGGGCCGGATGCAAATCCATCGCGCCGCTTGCTGCCCGCGGCAGATCGTGAATGAAACCATCAAAACGCTAGGTCGCCTGGCCGCCGAGAAGCAACTGTCGCTGGAGAGCATTTGGCTTGGGTCTGCCCCCGAAGCGGTCTACACCGATGCGTCGCGGTTGCGCCAGTTGTTGATTAACTTGGTCGGCAACGCCGTGAAGTTCACCGCCGCCGGAGGCGTGCAAGTCGTTGGGCAAATGGTCGAGCGAGACGGCAGCGAGCGGCTCAAGCTCGACGTGATCGACACGGGGATCGGAATCGCCGCCGAGCAACAGCAGGCCATCTTCGAACCCTTCACCCAGGCCGACAGTTCCGTCATGCGACAGTATGGCGGCACCGGGTTGGGCCTGGCCATCAGTCGCAGCATCGCCCAGGCGCTGGGCGGAGAGCTGACGGTCAGCAGCCAGTTGGGCGCCGGCAGTACGTTCAGCGCGGTGATCGATGCGGAAAGGCCTGCCGGCGGCGTGGAGGGCCGGGCGCCTGCCGGCGTGGTGGGCCGGGCGCCCTCCGGCGTGGAGGGCCGGGCGCCCTCGCCCGGCAGGCGTTCGGGCGAGGGCGCCCGAGCCTCCGTCGATTCGGGCGAGGGCGCCCGAGCCTCCATCGATTCGGGCGAGGGCGCCCGAGCCTCCATCGGCCCTGCGGTCGAACGGCCGGATGCTTCGCTTGCCTCGCGGCGGATCCTGGTCGTGGAAGACAATCCCTTCAATCGCAAATTGCTCAAGCTCAGCCTCGAACGACTCGGCGCCGCAATCGAACTGGCCGAAAACGGGCAGGCCGGCGTGGAACAGGCGTTGGCCGGCGACTTCGATTTGATTCTGATGGATATGCAGATGCCCGTCATGGACGGCCGCACGGCCGTGCGGCGGCTGCGAGCAAAAGACTATCGGGGGCCGATCGTGGCCCTGACCGCGCACGCCCTGGACGAGGAGCGAGACAAATGCCTGGCCGCCGGCTGCACCGACTTCTTGACCAAGCCGATCGACTTGGACCATCTGGCGGCGGTTGTCGGCGGACTGCTCGCAACTCATGATCCCTTGCCGCGACGAGACTCCGCTGGCGACAGCCAGCCGAGCGTCTGGGAATCGGAAGAGGCCGCGGAATTCGCTCAAGTGGCGCGAGAGTATGCGGCTTCGCTCAGCGAGGTCGCACAACGGGCGCGGCAAGCGGCCGCCGAACAAGATTTGGCGCGCCTGGCCGAGATCGGCCACAGCCTGAAAGGCTCCGGCGGCACGTTCGGCTTTGCGGAACTGACTGAAATCGGCGCCCGGCTCGAAACGATCGGCATTCAGCAAGAAATCTCGCAACTCGCCGATACGCTCGACCAACTGTCCGAACTGGTCGAGCGGCTGCCGCCAAACGCAGTCGAGTAATCGCCCGCGGTCGCCTCTAACCCGAGAGATTGGCGATCGGTCGAACTGCATCGCCGCACTCGTGGCGCGCCGCCGCGGGTGCTATCATGCTGCGGGGTTCGAATTTTGCCCAGGCGAGCGTAGGCGATGACAACCAGTTCATTGTTCGATCTGACGGGGCGCGTGGCGATGGTTTCAGGCGCGGCTTCGGGTATGGCGCGGGCCATGTCGCTGGCCTTGGCAGAGCACGGCGCCGACTTGATGATTCTGGACCTGAACGCCGAGGGCTTGGAGCGCACGGCGGACGAGATTCGACGCCTGGGCCGCCGCGCAGTCGCGGCGAGTTGCAATGTGTCCGAACCGCAAGCGATTCTCGCCGCTTTCGACCAACTCGATCGCGAATTCGGCCGCATCGACTTTTTGGGCAACGTCGCCGGCGAGGGATTGTTGGCCCGGCCCGAAGACTTGTCGCTCGAGCAACTGCAAACCGTGCTGCAAAACCTGGTCGTCGGCCGCTTCGCGATGTGCCAGCAAGCCGGTCGCAGGATGGTCAAGGCCGGCCGCGGCAGCATCGTCAATATCGGCTCGTTGGCCAGTCTCACGGCGCTGGGCCGAGGGCACGTCGCCTACAGCATGGCGATGGGCGCCGTGGCGCAGATGACCCGCGAGTTGAGCACCGAATGGGCCTCGTCGGGCGTGCGGGTGAACGCCATCTTGCCGGCACAGGTGACGAATGCCAGTCTCGAAAAGCGGCTGGCGGCCGATCCGAGCCTGGAGGCGATCTGGCTCCGCGGCATTCCCGCCGGCCGCTTCGGACGCCCCGACGATATCCAAGGTTTGGCCGTTTTGCTCGCTTCCGACGCTTCGAGCTGGATCACGGGCGCCTTGATTCCCATGGACGGCGGCAACATGGCGCTCAACGGCGGCGGCAGCGTGCGGAAGCCGGGGTAGACTTTCTGGAGGGCCGGGCGCCCTCGCCCGACCGACTGCAAAGCGACAGTGGAATCGCCGCCCCGCGGAGTCTACGATAGGGGGCGGCCAAGGCGGCCAGAGGGCGAAGCACATCTTGAGCGGAGCAACAGTGGCCTCAAGCACGAAACTCATCCAAGAAGACGGCGCCTGCCAGGCGATCGACGATTCGCACTTACTCGCGCTGTATCGCACCATGCAGCTTATCCGGCAGTGCGAAGAGCAATTGGCGCGGTTGCACCAGCGCGGGCTGGTCCTCGGCGCCTGTCATACCTACGTCGGCGAAGAAGCAATCGCCTCGGGAGTATGCGCCCATCTGACGCCCGACGACGCCGTGTTCAGCACCCACCGCGGCCACGGCCACGCGCTGGCCAAGGGGCTGCACCCGCGCGAGTTGATCGCCGAATTGTTCGGCCGGGCGAGCGGCTGCTCGCGCGGTCGCGGCGGCAGCATGCACCTGTTCGCGCCCGAAATTGGCCTGATGGGCACCAGCGGCATCGTCGGAGCGTGCATTTTGCAGGCGGCCGGCGCCGGCTACAGCCATAAGCTTTTGGGCCGCGATCGAGTGGCCGCGGCCTTCTTCGGCGATGGCGCGGTGAACAACGGGGCCTTCCACGAAGGGCTGAATCTGGCCAGCATCTGGAAGCTGCCGGTGTTGTTCATTTGCGAGAACAACCAGTTCGCCACCGAAGTGCCGTTTCAATACTCCAGCGGCATTCCCGACGTCGGCCGGCGAGCCGCGAATTACGGCATGCCCGGCTTCGAGGTCGACGGCAACGACGTGCTGGCCGTCTACGAGGTCGCCCGCGAGGCGGTTGAACGAGCCCGCTCGGGAGGCGGTCCGACGTTGATTGAGTGCAAGACCTATCGCACCCGGCCGCACGCCGAAGGGATGGGCGACTTCGGCTACCGCACGCGCGAAGACGTCGACGCCTGGAAGACTCGCTGCCCGATCAAGCGGCTGCGCGATCGCTGCGCCGCCGGCCAGCAGCCCGAACGCCGCGCCTTGCTCAACGAGTTCGACGTGATCGACGCCGAGATTGCGGCGCTCGTGGCCGAATCGTCCAAAGCCGCCGAAGCCGCTGCCTGGCCCGACGGCGCTTCGGCCCTAATCCACGTTTATTGCGAGCGACCGGCGCCGCCTGTGCCGCCGCCGCCTCCGCCCGGCGATCGGCAGACGAACTTTACCGCCGCCACGCACGAAGCCTTGAAGTACGAAATGCAGCACAATCCGGCGATCTTCGTGCTCGGCGAAGGTATCGGCAAGCGCGGCGGAAACTTTCGCACGACCGAGGGACTGTACGACCTGTTCGGCCCCGAGCGGTTGTGCGACGCGCCGATCAGCGAACGCGGCTTTGTCGGCTTAAGCTGCGGCGCCGCGATGACCGGCGCCCGGCCGATCGTCGATTTCATGTTCATCGACTTCATCAACGACGCCTACGGCGAACTGGTCAATCAGATCGCCAAGATGCAGTACATGAGCAGCGGGCGGTTGACGATGCCGCTCTTGCTGCGCGGCTGCATCGGCATCGGCCACTCGGCCGCCACGCACCATTCGAGCAGCTTCTATTCGATCTACAGCCACATTCCCGGCCTGCGCGTCGTCGTGCCTTCGACGCCCTACGACGCCAAGGGCTTGTTCCACCGTGCGCTTCGTTGTCAGGATCCTGTGCTGTTTCTCGAACATCGCGAACTGATGGCCCTCAAAGGCCCGGCGCCCGAGGCGCCTTACGAGATCGAGTTCGGCCGGGCTGCCGTGGTGAGCGAAGGAACCGACGTGACCGTGGTTGCGATCGCCTTGATGGTGCATCGCACGCTGGCCGTCGCCGAGCGGCTGGCGGCCCAGGGTTTGTCGGTGGAGATCGTCGATCCGCGCACCGTCTCGCCGCTCGATACCGAAACCATTCTCCGCTCGGTCGCCAAGACCGGCCGCTTGCTCGTCGTCGACGAAGAATATGGGCCGTGCAGCGTGGCCGCCGAGATTGTCGCGCAGGTGGCCGACCGCGGCTTCGACGAACTCGACGCCCCGATCAAGCGGCTGAACGGCGCCTTCACGCCGACGCCGTACAGCCCGCCGCTGGAGCAGGCGGTCGTGCCGGGCGAGCGCGAAATCGAGCGGGCGATCGTGGAATTGCTTGCCGAGTAAGCGGCGAAAGGCGGACCGATGGCGATTGAAATCACCGTGCCCCGGCTCGGCTGGTCGATGGACGAAGGGCGATTTTCCGAGTGGCTCAAGCGCGAAGGCGAGTGGGTCGACAAGGGCCAAATGCTGTTCGTGCTCGAAGGCGACAAGGCGGCCCAGGAAATCGAATCGTTCGACGAAGGGACGCTCTCTCTATCGCCGGCGAGCCCGCAACCGGGCGACGTGGTGAAGGTCGGCCAGGTCATTGGGCGCTTGCTCGCCAAAGGAGAAGCGCCGCCGGCGGCCGAGGCGGCGCCAAAAGCGATTTCGTCGCACGCCGGTCCCGCCGTGCGGCGGCTGGCTCGCGATCGCGGAGTCGATTTGGCGCGGCTCAGCGGCTCGGGGCCGGGCGGAAGAATTCTGGCCGAGGACGTCGAGGCGGCTTGTGCGCCGGCGGCGCCGCTCGCTGCGGCGGTTGGTTCGGCCAACAACGGCGGCGCGTCGAACGTCGAGCGTTCGGCGAAGTCGACGGTCGCCAGTCCGCGTGCGCGCCGCACAGCGAAGCAACTCGGCGTCGATTGGACCGTCTTGAGCGGCACAGGCCGCAACGGGCGAATTCGCGAGCGCGACGTGCAGGCGGCGGCATCTGCTGGCGCTCAAGCTCAAGCGAGTGGCGCCGCAGAACGCTCGACGGCCTTGTCTCCTTTGCGGCGAACGATCGCCGAGCGGATGACGGCCAGCCTCCGCTCGACGGCTCCGGTCACGTTGACGACCAAACTCGACGCCGCCAACCTGCTCAACCTCCGGCGACAATTCAAAGCCGCTTCACAATCGGCCGATCTGCCCGTGCCCAGCCTCACCGATCTGATCGTCAAGCTGGCGGCGGCCGCGCTGGCCCGCCATCCAAGCTTGAATTCCCGCTGGGAAGAGGATCGCATCGTCGAGCCGGCCGGCATCCATATCGGCGTCGCCGTCGATACCGAGGCCGGTTTGCTCGTGCCGGTGATTCGCGACGTGCAAGACTTGGGCGTGAAGCAAATCGCCGAGCGGTCGAAAGATTTGATTGCACGAGCCCGAACGAGAAAACTTGCCGTCGACGAGCTGCGCGGCGGCACGTTCACCATTTCGAATCTCGGCGCCTTCGGGATCGACGCCTTCACGCCGATCATCAACTTGCCGGAAACGGCCGTGCTGGGCGTGGGCGCCATTCGCCGCGAGGCGGTGGTTTCTGCCGACGACAAAATCGCGCCGGGCGACGTGCTGACGCTGAGCCTGACGTTCGACCACCGCGTCGTCGACGGCGCCCCGGCCGCGAGGTTCTTGCAGACGCTGGTCGCAACGATCGAAAACCCCGCGGCGTGGCTGATATAGAATTGTGTTTTCAAGAGAAGGTTGCGACGGCTCGTTCGTAGAATTACCCGCGATTTTGCTGGGAAATCGAAATGGTCGACTCTTCAAGCGACGGTATTTGCCGGCTCTTCGCCGTCGCTGTGTTGATCTTCCTTGCCTCGCTGAGCATCCCAAGCGGCGCGATCAACGCCCAAACGCCGAGTGAAACCGAAGTCATCGACCTGTCATTGTTGATCGCCCCGGAATACCCCTGCAATTGGGCCGGCGGCTGGCCGCCGTTTCAGATCTACCACTACCTGCGAATCGGCAAGCTCAGCGCGTACAACGACGACGCGCTGTTCATCGACGGCAACACGGGCACGCAATTCGACGTACCGGCGCACTCGATTCCCCTGCCCGAGACAAACCTGCCCAACGCCGGCCCCGCGGGCCGCATCTTTACCGACAATGCGCCGGCCTGGCAGTTCGGCGGCGAAGCGTGCGTGATCGACTGCCGCGACCTGATCGATTCGAAGACCGACGGCCGCAGCGAATTGATTACCAAAGACCGCGTGATCGCCTGGGAAGAACAGCACCGCACGCTCAAGCCGGGCGACGTGGTGCTGTTCCGTAGCGGCTACAGCGACAAGTACTATCAGCCGCTGCCGGCCGGCCGCCGCTTTCTCGCGGATCCGCTCGAGGCCAAGACGCCGGCCTGGCCCAACCCCGATCCCGAGTGTATGGAGTACCTGGCCAGCCGCAAAGTGATGACGCTCGGCACGGACAGCCCCACGATGGGCCCGATCCCCAACCTGGCCGAACCAACGCACCTGGCCGGCTTGAAGTACGGCATGGTTTGGACGGAGAGCGCCACCGGGCTCGGCAAGCTGCCAACGACCGGCGCCTTTTATTGCATGCTCGCACTGAAGCACGTCGGCGGGCTGTATAGCGAAGGCCGGGCGCTGGCGATCGTCGGCGAACCGCTGGCCGGGCAGTTGATCGAATCGGCTCGCCGCCATCGCGTCGCCGATCTTTCCGTGTCGCTCTCGACCGAACTGCCCGTAAGCTGGCCGGGCGCCGGCGTCGGCAATCATCGGCAAGCGTATTTGAAGGCCCCGCTCTACTTCGCCCCGAACCTGGGCGTCTATCATACGACGCACGTGATTGACGCTCACGCCGGAACGCACCTCGTGCCGCCGAGCTACGCCCTGCCGCCGAAGGACTTCGACAACGGCGCTTATGCCCCCGAAGTGCAAGGTTGGTTGAAGGAATACGAAGCTCGCTATGGCCGCCGTGGAACGAGCGACGCGACCGCAGAGCAAGTTCCGTTATCACAAACCTGCGGCTGGGCGCGGGTGATCGACGTCGCCCATCGCATTGGAACGACCAAGCAAAACGAGTGGCCCACGTCACCCGAGATTCGCGCGGAAGACATCCAGCGTTACGAAGCCGAGCACGGCCCGCTCAAGCCGGGCGAGATCGTGATCTTCGAAAGCGGCTATACCGACGCTTACTTCAAGCCCTTGCCCGAGGGGCAGACCCTCTTGGCCGATCCGCTCAACGGCAAACGCGAAGGCTGGCCGGCGCCCGGTCCCGAGGCGATCGCCTACCTGGCTGAAAAAGGCATTCGCTGCGTGGCGACCGACGGACCGACGCTCGGCGGCGCCGAACCGAAGCGGGCCTTGATGACCTACTGGGCGCTGGGCAGCCGAGGGTTGGTCGGCGTCGAGTTTTTGATTTCGCTCGATAAAGTTCCGGAGCGGGCTTATTTCATCTTCGCGCCGTTGAAAATCCGCGGCTGTCACGGCGGGCCGGGCCGGGCGATTGCGCTGTATTGAAGTTGCTCGGCCGGTCTGCAACTCGGGCATAGTAGCAGGCACACTCCGTGTGCCGTCGCCTAATGCACGCTGGACTTGAAATCGGAGATCGAGTTGGAAAACCTACAATGGCGGGATGTGAATGCGGTCACTTACGCCATGATTTCGGCTGCGGCACACGGAGTGTGCCTGCTACTTTGAGGCCGCGATCACTTCCCCGCTGGCTTGTCGTGGCCGTACCAGGTCGCCATGCCGCCCGTGATGCCGAAGAAGTCGGCGACCTTGCGGAATAGCGGCGGCGGCAGCATGGCCTTGGTGAAGGGCGTGATGTAAACCAGCCAGGGCGTGAGCACCAAGTCGCGATTGCGCCGTACGGCGCGCAGCGCCATCTCGGCCACCTGCGGCGAACGCAGCATCCGCGTGAACCGCGGCAGCTTCACGCCGTCGCACATGCCGGTGTCGATGTAGCTGGGGCAGATCGCCGTGACGCGTACGTGACGATGCCCGAGAATGCGCAGCTCCTCGCGGATCGATTCGGAGAACCCCAGCGCCGCCCATTTGCTCGAAGCGTACGTCGAGGCGTAAGGCAAGGCGATCAGGGCCGACCCGCTGGCGATAATCACCAAGTGGCCCTCGGGCCGGGCAATCAGATCGGGCAAGAAAGCATGCGTCATGGCGACCATGCCAAGTGCGTTGACCCGATAGGTCGCCAGATGATTTTCGACCGGCACGTCCAAAAACGCGCCGCCGTAGGCGACGCCGGCGTTGTTAATCAGCACGTCGATCGGCCCGCGTTCGGCGTGCAGCCGTTCGCGAAACTGCCGGATGGCGTCGAGATCGGTCACGTCGAGCGCATAGGCCGCCGCCCGGCAGCCGTCGGCTTCGATCAGCCTGGCCGTCTCCTCGGCGCCGGCCAGATTGCGGTCGGTGACGATGATTTCGGCGCCCGCCTTGGCGAACGCCCGGGCCATATCGCGCCCCAAACCGTGGCCGGCCCCGCTGATCGCAATCCGCTTGTTTGCCAAGTCTCGCATGGTCGAAAGCTCCCTGGAGACTGGCTCCCTTGGAGAGAGGGGGTTTGGCCTAAGTTTACGAAAATTTAAGCCTATTTACGCCTGCCTCGTAATCCGCGACTATCGATACTCGTAGATGGGGCGTGCCGCGTGCCGGGCATTCTATTGGCTGGGGGGTGGGGCGGTCGATCCCGAATTCCTCTATTCGAGGGGTAATGACAGGTTGAGGGGTAATGACAGCGGACCGCCGGCGGGACGCTATAGATGCAGAGAACGGCGCCGAGAGATTCCGATCCTGATAGCGAGAAGGCGGCACGCGATGGCCTTGCGGATTGAAGACTACGCCATGATCGGCGATTTGCACACGGCGGCATTAGTGTCGCGCGACGGCTCCGTCGATTGGCTGTGCCTGCCCCGCTTCGATTCGCCGGCCTGCTTCGCTGCGCTGCTGGGCACGGAACACAACGGGCGGTGGCTGCTGCGGCCCGAGGGCGAAGTCCGCAGCAGCCGGCGCCGTTATCGCGAAGGCACGCTGATTTTGGAGACCGACTATGAGATGGCCGACGGCGGCGCCGTCACCGTGATCGACTTCATGCCGCCGCGCCGCAAGCATCCGGCGCTGGTGCGGATGGTCGTCGGCCGTCGCGGCCGGGTGCGAATGAAGATGCAGTTCGTGTTGCGGTTCGATTACGGCTCGATCGTGCCTTGGATCCGGCACATCGACGGCGAGCTCCACGCGATCGCCGGGCCCGATAAAGTCATGCTGCGGGCGCCGGTGGAAGTGCGCGGCGAGGATTGGACGAGCGTCGCCGATTTCGACGTCAACCCGCAGCAACGTCTGCCTTTCGCGCTAGGTTGGCACGCGTCGAATGCCGCGGCGCCCAAAAAAATCGACGGCGAAGCCGCCCTCCGCGAAACGGACGGCTGGTGGAAAAAGTGGTCGGGCCGTTGCACGGCCGAGGGAACCTGGCGCGACGCGGTGCTCGGTTCGTTGATCGTGCTCAAGGCGTTGATTTACGCGCCGACCGGCGGCATGGCGGCCGCGGTCACCACTTCGCTGCCCGAACAGATCGGCGGCCCGCGAAACTGGGATTACCGCTTTTGCTGGCTGCGCGACGCCACGTTCATGCTCTACGCGTTGATCGGCGGCGGCTACGTCGAAGAAGCCGCCGCCTGGCGCGAGTGGCTGCTGCGAGCCGTCGCGGGCCGCGCCTCGCAGATGAACATCATGTATGGGCTCAGCGGCGAGCGCCGCCTGACCGAAATCGAACTCGACTGGCTGCCCGGCTACGAGAACTCCAGGCCCGTGCGAATCGGCAACGCTGCGCATCGACAATTCCAACTCGACGTGTTCGGCGAGGTGATGGACGCGCTGCACCTGGCCCGGCGAGCCGGATTGGCCCTCGAACAAGACGCCTGGGATCTGCAAATGCACCTGATCGAACACCTGGAGACGGTCTGGCACGATCCCGACGAGGGCATCTGGGAGGTGCGCGGCCCGAGGCGCTGCTTCACGCACTCGCGGGTGATGGCCTGGGTGGCCGTCGACCGGATGATCAAATCGGCCGAACAGTTCGGCTGCCCCGGCCCTCTCGCTCGCTGGCGGGGCTTGCGCGAGCAAATCCACGCGCAGACCTGCCGCGAAGGCTTCGACGCCGATCGAAATTCGTTCGTGCAGTATTTCGGCTCGAAGGAACTCGACGCCAGCTTGCTGATGATTCCGCTGGTGGGCTTCTTGCCGCCCAGCGATTCTCGCGTCCGCGGCACGGTGGAAGCCATCGAGCGGGAGTTGCTCGTCGACGGATTCGTGCTGCGCTACAAGACTCAACCGCACCTGGACGGGCTGCCCCCGGGCGAAGGCGCCTTTTTGCCGTGTACCTTCTGGCTGGCCGACAATCTCAACCTGCTCGGCCGACGCGGCGAGGCGGTGGAAATCTTCGAGCGGCTGTTGAGCTTGCGCAACGACGTGGGCTTGCTTTCCGAGGAGTATTCGCCGCGCGACAAGCGATTGGTCGGCAATTTCCCCCAGGCGTTTTCTCACGTGAGCCTGATCAACACGGCCCACAATCTCTCGTTTGCGGAAGGCCCGGCCGCCCATCGAACGCAGGGCTGAAAGACGCGGACAAGGGCGCAGGGGCCGCCGCCGACGCTACTTCCAATTGGGCGGGCGGCAAATTCACGGAAGACCAGCAAATCGTAGACTGCCGTTGAGTATTCGGCGCGATTCCGGTCCAACCGCGTCTTGAATAGAGGATCATCGCGATGAAAAACAAAAATCCCGCGAGCGGCAAAACGATAAAGAATACGAACAGCGCCACCCAGCGCCCCAAGGTCGCAGCCGGGTCTTGATTCGAGCGACGCTTGTTCTTTTTAGGCGGCTTAACAACGGGCGGCTGGTACTTCATACGCGGCAACGGCGTTTCCACCGGCACGGCGCTCGCGACATAGGATGGGGAATTCACCGGCCGAGCCGCCGGCGGGCCCACAGGAGACGCCGCCAATGGCAGCGCCGGCTCTTCAACGAGGTCGGCTTCGGTCAACGGCAGCGGTTCGTTGGATGGAACAGGATCGGCCCAGCGGGCGGGCTTGGCTTGCGCGGGCTTGGCTTGCGCGGGCTTGGCTTGCGCGGGCCGCGCGACGGGAATGGCACGCGCCGGCTTGGCGGCTGGCGGCGAGCCCGCGGGCCGGGCCGCAGGAGGAGCCGGAACGGCCAAAGACGAAGCGCTTCCCGACCCCGCCCGAGGCGTCTCGGGCGGCGGAACGAGGAATCGCCGTCCGCACTCGCAGGCCACGGCCTTGCCTACGAGGCGGTTTTCTCGCGAGTAGACCTTTCCGCATTCAGGGCATTCGAACGACTGGGCCATATCCGCCCTGCTTCACGCTACTTAGGAAGCAATGGAGTTAAAATCATCCATGCAATGAAACAGCCAACGTTACATATCGTCCACGCGACCATCAGCAGCACGTTGTCCCATTCATCGGCCTTTGCCCAGCCGTAAAAAATGGGATGGGTTCGCAGCAGAAGAAGCTTGCAAGAGCCAACCCGACTTTGTCATGCTTGACCATCTGGACCAAGACCGTGACGTAACAGATGAAGCAGCCCAGCCCCAAGACCATCGTAGCCGCGAACATCAAATTGAGCGCACTCATCGTGGAGCGTGTCTTCTGGCAATGAGTTGATTGGAGGTCAAGCAAACCAAGTGGTCCGGTTTTGTTCCATTATAGCCGGCGCTAACGACGATGCACCGTCGTTATTTCGGCCGGCCTTATTGCGCCGCCGTTACACCTAGCCGCCGCGAGCGGCAAAGTTTATCATTCTAGACGGCGCCGGGCGATGTATCCGCGCATTATTGCACGGCGCCGAGACGCTTGATCCGCCACGATGTTACGGCCAGGAGCCGCTTGCCGAGTTCGCCATGGAACCCAGAGTTTACAATTTTTCGCCCGGTCCCGCCGTTTTGCCCTTGAAAGTGCTCGAAGAGGCCCAGCGCAACCTGGTTTCGCTGCCCGGCATTGGCATTTCGCCGCTGGAGATCAGCCATCGCTCGGCCTGGTTCGAGGGCGTGCTGGCCGAAACCGAGGCCCATTTGCGGCGCCTGCTGGCCGTGCCCGACAACTATCGCGTGCTGTTTTTGCAAGGCGGCTCGCGGCTGCAATTCTACATGGTTCCGCTGAACCTGCTCAGCGGCTCGACCCGCAGCGCCGAGTACATCGTCACCGGAACCTGGGGCAAGACGGCCCTTCAGGAAGCCGTCCGCCAAGGCCAGGTCCGCGTCGTCTACGACGGCAAAGCCACGAATTTCGACCGCCTGCCCAAGCCGGGCGAGCTCAAGCTCGATCCCCAGGCGGCCTACGTTCACTTCACCTCGAACGAAACCATCCAGGGCGTGCAGTTCGCGGCCGAGCCCGAGGTCGGCGACGTGCCGCTGGTCTGCGACGCCTCGTCCGATTTCCTCTGCCGGCCGCTGCCGATCGAGCGTTACGGGTTGATCTACGCCTGCGCCCAGAAAAACGCCGGGCCGGCGGGCGTGACCATTGTCGTCGTCCGCGACGACTTGCTGGAGCGCGTGCCCGACGGGTTGCCGACGATGCTCGATTACCGCACCTACGTCAAGGAAAAGCTGATGCCGAACACGCCTCCCGTGTTCGCGATCTACATCGTAATGCTGGTCACGCGCTGGCTGCTCGAAGACGTGGGGGGCCTGGACAAGATGCTCCAGCGCAATCGCCAAAAGGCGAAGCTGCTCTACGACGAGGTCGACGCGGCGCCCGAGGTCTACCGGGGCCACGCGCAGCCGAGCGACCGCTCGCTAATGAACGTCACGTTCCGTTTGCCCGACGACGAAACGCAGGCCCGGTTCCTCAGCGGAGCCCAGGCTTGCGGGCTGGCGGAGTTGAAGGGGCATCGCTCGGTCGGCGGCATTCGGGCTTCGATTTACAACGCCATGCCGCTGGAAGGCGTTGAACTGTTGGCCGGTTTCATGCGAGAATTCGCCCAGCAAAAGCGGTAGCTCTCTCGCCAGCGATCTATCAAGACGAACGATTTATCAAGTCAAAGGAGTGCGTTGATGCGGAAATACAGTCTGATTGCGGGCTTGCTGGCCCTCTGTTTCGTTGTGGGGTGCGGCGGCGAGAGCAAGCCGGGCGGCGACTCGGCGGCGCCGAAATTCGAGGGCGAAGCCTCTTCGAACGAATCGAAGTCGGCCGACGACGAGGCGCCCGACGAAACGATGTCGGACGACAAGGATGCCGACAACAAGGCCGCCGAAGAAATGGCCGCCGACGATAAGTCCGAGGACGCCGAGCCCGAAATGAAGGACGAGGCGGAACCGGCCGCCGAGAAGCCCGAAGAAGAGGCGGAAAAGCCCGCCGCAAACGCGGCGACCAAGGCGAAGACGCCGAGCGGGGACGAAGAGCCGACGCCCGAAACTCCGGCCGCCGACTCGACGGCCAAAGCGGCCCCTAGCGGCTCGTCTCGCGGGCTCTTCAAGGGCCTGGTGAATTCGGTCACGCGGGGCGCCAAGAAGACGATCAACGGCGTCAAGCCGGCCTCTGCGACGCCGCCCGAAGAGCCTCAGCCCGAAGACGATCCGTTTCCCAACGGCGAGCCGAACGACAAAAAGGCGGAAGGCGCCGAGCGCTAGTGCTCTGTCAGCCGCTAATTGATGTATGTTCAAGTGATGGGTGGCTGGGTCTGAGCCTGGGCGAAGCCCCAGTTCGCTGGGGTGCCGCCTGGGCTCTGCCGCCAGCCACCCTGGCCGCTAGCGTTCGTCAAATCGTGGCTGACAGAACACTAGAGATATGAAACGAGTCCCCGTTCGACCGCCGTGATATAATCACACCGGTCATGCGGGGCTGGGCTTCAACTCTGGGCGGCGAACATGGGCGCGACTACTTTCGCGGCGTGGATGCTGATTGTGGCGGCCGTTCCGGGCCAGGCCGCTGCGAGCCGCCGGCCGACGACGGTCCAAGAGCGGGCCGTCGACATGGCGGCGCTGGTCGGGGGCGAGCGTCTGTTCGGTATGCTCTTCGGCCCGCCGCGGCAAGGCGAGTTGCCATTCGTCGTGCGCCGCGAGTGGCTTCGCAAACACGCCCCGAACGTCTATCGCAAGACGGTCGCCGGCGAAGACGAGCGGCGGCGAATGGCGATCGAGCAGTTGCGCGACCGCCTGGCGGCTTGGCGCGAACGGCGCAGCGAGCCCAAATTACTCACGTCCTTTCTCGACCGCAGCCTGGAGGAAACCAAGGCTCGGCTGGCGGCCTTCGACGCCAAGCAAGAGCCGCACGAACCTGCGCAGTTGCTGTTGGTTTCGATCCCGGTCGTGCAGATTCGCAAGCAATATCAACAATCGCCCGAGACTCGCCGCATCTTGGCCTTGGCCTGGGAGGAGCGGCTCGACGACCCGGAGGAGGCCTCGGCCGCGGCGCTCGTCGAGCGGCTCAAGGAGAAGAAAATCGAGCCTGCGCAGGCCCAGCCCGACTTGTCGGACCGGCTCGACGCGTTGCCGCTCGACGACCGGCAATGGGCCGCCAAGATGGCGCTGGCCGAGTACGCCATCCTGGGCAAGCCCCGGTATCAAGGCGCCGGCGGAATGCTGGTCCGCGAGGATAGCGGCCAGGACCGCCCGCCGCTGGGCGAACTGATCGCCGGCATGGCCAAGTCGCAATTGGAAGGCGCGCTGGGCGATTTGTTGAACCCCGCGGGCGGAGTCGCCAAGCCGAACGAAAACAAGCCCAACGAGGCCATCGACAAGGCGACTCGCGAGTGCGACGCCGAGGGGACCACGGGCGTGCGGATTACCAATCTCGACCAGGATTTGACTCGGCGTCAGGTGACGGTTCGCGACGCTTTTTGGGCCAAGATGCCCGACGGCGCCTGGCAAGCGATCTGGCAAGCCAGCTCTACGATCGACGCCAGCAAACCGCGGCCGAACGAAGAAGACGCCCTGAAGCAAGATCCGCAAGTCGCTGAAGCCCTCAAGCTGGTCAAGTCGCTCGGGCTCGACCTCGACCCCGATTTGCTGCGCACGGCGATGCGCAGCGGCGCGGCGACTCAGGAGGCGCTCGCGAACGTCGATCGCCAATTCGCCGACTTCCTGCTCGCGAACACCCGCCGGCTCGACGGTCCGCCGCTCGTCGTGCCCGAGGCCGCGGCTCAGCAGCAAGGGCAGTGAAACAGCGCTTGAATGGATCGGCGCCGGTTTCGAAATGCATGAACCATCGGGATGATTCGTAATCCATGTTAGCTCGCAAGTCGTTCGTTGCGTTCGCGGTCTTGACCTGGATGGGTTCTCGGGCGGCCGTTTTGCCGGCGGCCGAAAACCGCTATTTCGATTCGAACGGCGTCAAAATCCGTTACATCGTCGAAGGCGAAGGCGAGCCCGTGCTGTTGATTCACGGCTTCGCCGCCAACCTGCACTGGCAATGGGTCACGCCGGGCGTCGTCAAGACGCTGGCCAAGCACTATCGGGTGATCGCCTTCGATAACCGCGGGCACGGGCTCAGCGGGGCGCCGCACGAGCCCGACCGATACGGCGTGGAAATGGTCGAAGACGCCGTGCGGCTGCTCGATCATCTCGAGATCGAACGGGCGCACGTGGTCGGCTATTCGATGGGGGCGTTCATCGCGGCCAAGTTGTTGGCGCTGCACCCCGAGCGCGTGATGACGGCCACGCTGGGCGGCGCCGGCTGGGCCCGCGAAAACGACGAGCGTCGCCAATTCGTTCAAGAGTTGGCCGAATCGCTCGACCGCGGCGACGGAATCGGACCGCTGTTGGTCCGGCTGACGCCCGAAGGCCGGCCCAAGCCGCGGGCCTGGTGGTTGAAGCTGATCAACTTTTTCTTTCGGCTGCTGAACGATCAGCAAGCGCTGGCCGCCGCCGCGCGCGGGATGCACGATCTCATCGTGCCCGAGGACGCGTTGCGAGCCAACCGGGCCCCAGCGCTGGTCGTGATCGGCGAAGTCGATCCGCTCAGGTCGACCGTCGACGAGCTAGAGCCCGTGATGAGCAATCTGGAAGTCGTCGTGATCGATGGCGCCGATCACATGCAGACTTTCTTCCGGCCCGAATTTCAGAAGTCGATTGAAGAATTCTTGCTGGCCCACTCCAAGCGGCCGGCGGCGAAATAGGCGGCGGACGAAGCGGCGATCTGCGGTTTGCAAGGCGCAGTTCGTCGGCCGCGCAAATCGATCAGCAACGAATGGGTTAGTCGAACGCAAGAGTCCTTTGGAGCGAGCAACCATGAGCGAAACGCGAATTCTTTCGGGGCAAACCGCCTGGATCACCGGCTCTTCGCGCGGGCTGGGGCGGGTGATGGCCGAAGAACTGTGCCGCTTGGGCGCCAAGGTCGCCGTACACGGCACGCGGCCCGATAGCCCGCGAACCTTCGGCGAAGGCGAAACCATGCAGCAATTGGCCGACGAAATTGCCCGGCGGAACTCGGGCGAGGCGATGCCCGTCTGGGGCGACGTCTGCCAGGAGGCCGAAGTCCGCCGCATCGCGGGCGAAATTCGCCAGCGCTTTGGGCGCATCGATCTGTTGGTCTGCTGCGCCGGCGGAGACATCGGCGCCGGCGGTACGGCCGTCGGTCGCGGCGGACGGCCGGAGGCAGACGATTGCTTGAACATCTCGCTCGACGATCTGCGCAGCGTGCTCGACCGCAACCTGCTTTCCGCGATGCTCTGCTGCCGCGAAGTCGCCCCCGAAATGATGTCGCGGAAGAGCGGCCGGATCGTCACCATCGGCAGCATTGCCGGCTGCTACGGCCGGCCGACCGGCTCGATCTACGCCGTGGCCAAGGCGGCCGTTCACGAATTCACGCGCTGCCTGGCCGAACAACTCAAGCCGCACAACATCCCGGTCAACTGCGTGGCGCCGGGCGGAACCGTCACCGAGCGCTTCTTGCGGATTCACGAGATCGACCAAGGCCGTCTCATCACCGAAGGCACGCTCGACCGCTACGGCCGCCCACACGAAGTGGCCAGCGTCGTCGGCTTCCTCTGCTCGCCCGGCGCCGGCTTCATCAGCGGGCAAGTGATCCGCGTGGATGGGGGATCCCAGACGTTTCCCTGCTGAGCGGGTGGCGGAGCGTTGCGAAGGGCAGACCGCGAGGGGAGGCGACGTTTTTCGGAAGGAGATGTGGGGATGCGGAGGAGATGGCGAAAAAGGGGAGTGTCATTTTCAAACGAAAGGTAGAATTTCCCGTTCCGCCCTGGAGATGACTGAGAAGGGACGTTCAACGTTTCGAGCAAAGCGTATAATGTCCGCTTCTGGCGCTTCCGTCGGGCCGACGAAGGCAGTGGGAAGCAGCGGGTCACGGCGAAAGCCTTGAGAAACGCGAGTATCACGGGGTGTTTTCTGGTTGCTGATTCGACTTGCCGCACTGCCTGGCTGCCCACCTGAAACGAACACGCGTCCGGGGGAGGCATTCTTGGAGTCAGCGGCATATTAACGACAAATAAAGCCATGCGTGAACTTCTAACCGACCTCAAGATACTAGCTGACGCTGCACGCGACGACCACGCAAAGCAGCGATTCGCGTCTTACGGCGACTACATCGCGGAATTCAATCGCTTGCTTCTGGCCATTGAAGCCGAGACAGGTGACACTGGTATTGAGAGAATCGAATCTCTTCCAGACGGCTCGTTCTCGATGCTAGGGCCTGGTTTTGGCACAAACCCGGAGAAGCAAAAACTTCGCGAAATCGTTAGGGGCGAGGATTTAATAACTTCCCCGAAAGCAATAGGGTCATCGTGGAAGTAAGACGTAGTTCCAATTGGGTAGTACACGGTCGAAGCGCACGTGCGCATGCATATGATCGATGAAATCGTCGGTAGCTTGAACGCC
>DATKRK010000447.1:0-5339 GCA_035532215.1 Pirellulales bacterium
CCCGCTGGCCGAACCCCCGGCAGCGCCGATCGAGCACCGCCGCCAGATCGAGATCGTCGAATCGCAGCGTCATCGGTTTGATTAAGCGACGATAGAGTGTCGCGGCCAAGAGCGCCGCAGCGGCGCCCAGCAACAATTGCCGCACGGGCAAGCTGAACCGCAGCAGCCAATCGCCCGCCAGGCTGAGCGCGGCCAGCGCTACGAGCGTCGTCCAAACCCAGGTCACGCCGGAGAGCGCCAACCGGGCCCGCAAGCTGCGCCGCACCCCGGCCAGCCGGCGGCGGACGGCATCGCGCCGCGGGCGCAAGTCTTCGACGATCGTGCGAGGTTCGAGAGTGGCGGACATAGGCGAGTTGGGAGTCAAGAGTTAGCAGACTAGGCCATGCGATATTTCTTGCGGAGGAGCCATTCGAGGGTCAAGAGCAGCATCACGCTGCCGCAGAGGATCGGCGCGTCCCAGACTTCGTCGCGGTGTTCGAGCGTGCGCGTGACCTGGTGCGTGCGGAACGCGCCCGGCAGCTTTTCGCGTTCGGCGATCGCCAACACGCTGCCGCCCGAGGAGCGGGCGATGTCTTCCAACAGCGGCCGGTCGAGCGTTGGATTTTCGCGCTCGGCTTGCGGCGGCTCGACGCGGAAAGCCAGCGTGGCGGGCCGCAGGCCGGCTTCCAATTCGCCGGCCGTGCTGGGCACGACGCGAGCCGTGTAGGCCCCAGCCTCCGTGGCGGTGAACGAAGCTTCCAACACGCTCGGGTCGTCGCCCCGCGGCTCGAAGGCCAGCGGCTGCGATGTCTCGGCGCCCCATTCGATCTCGCCGCGCAGCTCGCTGATCGCCGACGTCTCGGCCGAATTCTCCAACAGTTCCGCCCGCACGGTCACGCGATCGCCCACGCGGTACGCCGTCTTGTCGGTCGCCAAGGTGAACGGATAACGCCCGCCGAGGACCTTGCTGCGGCCGACGCGGTCGATCAGCCGGGCCCAAAAGCCGTCGAAATACCCCTCGTGCAGGTAGCGCCAGCGATACGTGCTGTCGAAGCCGATGAACACCGTACGTCCAGGACCGTAAAGCTGCGTGGCCATCAAGACGTGCCGGCCGAACTGGTTCCGCATCCGCGGGTCGCCGTGGCGAGCGAGCACGACGGCGCCCGGCTTGGCCCGCGTGACCGGAAAGTGCCAGTACATGCCGGGCAGGCTGGCCAGTATCTCGCGGTTGCGGCCCGGCTCGGGGGCGAACTGGAAGATCGCGTCGGCGGCGCCCTCGGGCGACAGTTCCAGCGTCCAGGTTTCTCGCGAGCTAAGCCGCACGTCGGACGACGATTGATACAGGCCGGGATCGCGAACGACCGGCAATATTTTGAGCCACGAGCTGTCGGCGCCGCCGATGCCGAGCGTCGAGCCGTCGCCGGCGTCGGGGCTGAACAGCTTTTGCGAGCCCAACTCGCCCGCCACGTAGATCAAACCGCCGCCCGCCTCGCCGACGAACTTGGTGATCATCTCGGGCCAGGCCGGGCCGAGGCCGCGGACGTCGGGATCGAACAGCACCAGCACGTCGTACTGGTCCAGTTCCTTCTGGTTGGCCGGCAGCCGCCTGAGCGGCCGATGCCCGGCCTGCTCGTAGCCTTGCTCGGCCGTTTGCAGCCAACTGGCGAATTCCAACGCCACGTCGCGCAGCAGGGCGTTGCGCAGGAATTGCACCTCGGGCGATGGATAGCCGGCGATCAGCAATACGCGGATTCGCTCGCGGACCACGCGGATCGACACGGTGTCTGAGTTGTCGTCCTCGCTCAGTTCGGGGCCGACATCGGAAATGCTGGCCCGATAGTCAACGTGGCCAAGCGCCTCGGGAGTGATGCGGAAATTGACTCGCTGCAGCACGGCGTCTTCGCCGAGGATCGCCTGCTCGCGGCCAACCTCGCGCCACGAACCGTCTTCTTGCCGCTGTTCGAGCGAAACGCTGGCCGTGGCGTCTTTCAAGCCGCGAGAATCGATCAGCACGGAAATATCGACCGGATCGCGAATGAAGATTACGGGGCTGGCTTCGATATCGGCGAGCCGTGCGTTGCGCGGGCCTTCGAGCGTGCCGGCGGCCAAGGAAACGATCGGCACGCCGTCCTTGCCCGCCTGGGCGGCGACGTCGCGCGGATCGGCGCCGGAGTTCGAACGGCCGTCGGTGGCCAACAAAATGCCGGCCAGCGGCTGCCCGCGATGCGCCGCCAGCGCGCCAGCCAGGGCGTCGCCGATGCCCGTCGCCGAACCGCCGGCGCGCAGGCGATCGAGCGACTTGCCCTCGGCCAGCGGCTTGAGTTGGCTGTCGAAGGAGTAGAGCGATAGCTCGCGGCCTTCCTGGAGCTTGCCCAGCGCTTCGCCTACGACGCGCTGGACGTGCTCCAGGCGGCTGCGCTGCCGCAGCGCAGTCAGGTCGGGCTGGCCGTCGGCGGTGCGGAGGCCCATTCGCTCGGCCGTTTCGCGGGCGGTCGAATCGTCGGAATACGGATCGCCCAGCGACATGCTCTCCGACGTATCGACCAATACCAACAGCCGGGAGGGAATCAGCTCGGGCTTGGTGATCACGATCACCATTTCCAGGAGCATGAACGAGACGCCGAGCAGAATCAGCACGCGCAGCGAGCCCAACAGCAGCCGCACGGCGAGCGACAGCGAGCGCCCCTCGCGGCGATAGAGCCAGCCGATGCCGAGCACGCCGGCGACCGCGGCCGCGACGGCCAGCGCCGCCCATTGGCCGCTGGGCAGCGATTGGAATTCCAGATGCCAACGGCTGCCCGGCCCGCGCACCCAATCGGGCGAGGCCTTCAACCCCAGCAGCCAGTCGAAGAATTCGTTCATTCCCAAATCCGTTTACCGTACGGTGGGCACTGCCCACCAGAAGCAACATCGATCGCGATTCATGGTGGGCGAGGCCGCCCTACATCCAATCCCCAACCACAAACCGCCAATGCACCTGCCGGCTGATGCCGGCCGCTCGCCGGTTTTTTCTCCGCTACCTTTGCCTCCCGGTCCACGTCGCCAGGCACGATTCCATCGCCAGCATGCCGAGCAGCCCGATTGCCAACGTGCGCCAGATCTCGCGGCCGCGCACGGCTAGCGGTGCGTCGTCGGCGGTGGCGGCGGAAATCACTTCGGGCTCGAAACCGCCGAACAGTCCTTTCAGTTCTTCCGACGTCATCCGTTCGAGCCGGCTTTCGCGGGCGTCGGGGTTCACGGCGAACCATTCGCTTTGCGATGTTGCCGGGGCGACTTGCCAGGCCAGCCTGTACAAGCCGGCGCGGCGCGTGTCGGCGTAGCTCAAGGTCTGCGACGCCTTTTCATCGTCGATGTTCGACGCTTTCGCCGATTCGCCGCCGCCGAGCGTCACGCTCAGCGGCTGCGGTTTTTCGGCCGCAGGAACTTCGACCGCCGGGGCCGGCGATGGGTGTACGCGCTTGCCGGGCGGCAACTCGACGTGCAGCACTTCGCCCGCGGTCAGGTTCGAGGATTGATTGTCGCCGCGGATGACGGCCTTGGCGGCCTCGCGCACGGCGAGCACGTAGCTCGGCTCGGTGGGCCAATCGGTCCAGTTCTTGTCGGCGGTCGTGGTCCAAAGCAGCACCTGCCCGGCGCCGACGGTGCGTTCCAGCACCGCCGGCGCCGCAGCGGCGCTATTCCAGCGGGCCAAGACGCGCACGCCGGGCTGGTCCTCGGCCAGTTGCACCTGGTAGAACCGCCGCAGCTTGATCCGTTCGAGCACCGCGGCATTGAGCTGCGCCAGCGCATCGAGCGGCCCGGGCGCCCCGGGTTCGAACAGCAGCCCGGAAATCTCTTCGTCCACGACAGCTTCCAGCGTCGCGGGCAGCAAGTCGCCGAGCAATTGATTGTAGTTGGCCGGATCGATCTGGTCGCCGACGAAGATCATCAGCCCGGCTCCCGCTTCAACTTGCCGCTTGAGCCGCTCGGCCTGCTCGGGGGCCAGGCTGGCCACGTTGGCCAGCACGATCAAATCGGGCTGCCCCGAGGCCAGCGTGGCCCATTCGGCGTCGGTCGCGATCTGCACGCGGAACGCGTCGGCCTCGCCGACGCCCAGCGCCAACGCGAGCCCGAGGAAATCGACCTCGCCGCCCAGCGGGTCGCTGGACGGTTCGCCGTCGACCAACAGCAAATACGCCTCTTCGCGCACGCGGCAGGCGGCATAGCGGCGGTTGTCGCCCGGAAGTTCGTCTTGCGGCAGTTCGAACTCGACGTGGTGCAAGCCGGGCTCCTGGAATGCGGCGACGAGCGGAATCTTGGCCGTTTCGCCAGAAGCGATGGCGGGCAGCCGGACGACTGTCGGCTTGCCGTCAATCGAGAAGTTCGCATCGAAGGCCGCCAGTTCGCGATCGGTCGCGTTGCGCACGACGGCCTCGAACTGCACCGGCTGACCGGCCAGCGCCAGCCGATCGACTTGTTTGAGGTCTTCCGCCGAGACGTTGCCCGTCCGCTCGCTGCCGACGTTGAACACGCGCATCTCTAATTGCTGCGAGGCCCAGCGACCGCCAAGTTCGGCCAACGAGTCCTCCCAGCCCGGCCGGCGCAGATCGGTCACGACCGTCAGCTCGCGGATCGGGTACGAGCCGGAATCGAGCAGTTCGTCGACCGCTTCGAAGACCGGCGCCCAGGCGGTAAACGTTTCGGCTGGCTGTTGCCGGGCGATAAGCCGGGCCGTCTCCTCGGGGTTGGTCAATTCGACCTCGCGCAGAAGCGGCGTCTTGGGCTGCGAGGCCAGCAGCAGCGTAAAGCGGTCTTTAGGGCCGACCGTCTCCAGTAATTTGACGGCCAACGCCTGCGCCTGCTCCCAGGCCGAGCGGCCGCCGTCGCGATAGCCCATGCTCAGCGAATCGTCGAGCAGAATCAATTGACTGGTGCGGCTGCGGCCGCCGAGCCAGTTGCCCAACCCTGCGGCGTGCATCACTGGCCGGGCAACGAGAAGGAACAACAACAGCACGAGCGCCGTGCGGAGGATCAACAGCAGCAACTGTTCCAGCCGCACGCGGCGGCGGTTGCGCTGGATCGAAAGTTTCAGGTAGTGCATCGGCGCCCAGTCGATGCGGCGAAAGCGGCGGCGAAACAGCAAATGGATGATGATCGGGACGGCCGCCAAGGCCATTCCCCAGAGCATCGCAGGAGATAGGTAGGAAATGCTGTCCATGGATTTCAGACGTGCCTAGCCGCGAAACATCCGGCGACGGACGTTGTTTTTACGAGACATCGCGCGAGTTCGAGGATGTTGCGTTCTTTTGCGTAGCCCAGGCATTTATGCCTGGGACTCGCGAGCCGTTGAAATCCCCTCGCCCGAATGGCGCCTCTGGGCC
>DATKRK010000448.1:0-47131 GCA_035532215.1 Pirellulales bacterium
TCGAAGCGGATGTCGTCGATCTCCGTGCCGTCATCGTCGCGGCGCAGCAGCAAATAGATGGCCGTCGACGCCGTCCAGAAATAGCTATAGGCGAAGCCCAACGCCACGAGCCGCACGCAGCCTTCCCAAAAGCCGATCAGCTTCAAGCCCCAGATGCCCAGCGTGCCGGGACGTTCTTCGCCGGGTTCAAGCAGCAACACCGCGAACCGGTCTTGGCCGGCGCCCCAGTTCATGGCCCACTTGGGCAGATAGACGACCCATTCGGCGAAGTAGTAGACGAAATACCAACCCAGCCCCCCCACGACCGAAACCACGATGGCATAGAACAAGTAGTGCAGCGGGCGATGGAAGACGTACGACCAGGCGCGGCTCAAGGCGTCGAAGCTGTCAGTGCCTTCGGCGCTGATCGTGGGCCACATCAGCGGCCAGCCGAACAACAGCGCCAACAGCAACAAGGTCATCAGAAACCCCGCCAACAGCGCCAGCGGCCACAGCACGCCGGCCAACAGCACGCCGATGTCGAGCCGCATCAACAGCCCCAGCACCCAGACCGGAAAGGCGGCCATCGCCACGCCCAACAGCGGCAACAACGGCGAGAAGAAATAGCTGCCCCACTTGCTCCGCGCGTAGCTCAACGCCGACCGCACCCCGATGCTTTCTTCGCGCGCCAAGGCCAGCGCCGCGCGCCGCGTGATCGCGCCGCCGAACAGCGCCCAGACCGCCGCCGCCCACAAGCAGACCAAAAGCAGAAAGGCCAGGCCCGTGAAGGTCAGCCCTTCGTGGAACATACTCATGAAGGGCGCCCGCAATTGGCGCCAGGGGCCGATGAACGGATTCGTCGGGAAGCGGCCCAAACGCGGCGGGCCTTGCTCCCACGCCTCGGGCACAGCCGCCCCGATGTTCGGCGGACCCAGCACCGGGTTGCGATCGGCCCAAGGGCAGCTTTGATAGGCGCCGATCCAATCGGCCAGCGGCGTTTCTTCCGTGCCGCCGAACGCCTTGGCCAGCGCCCACCAGCCGAAGATCGTGACCAGCACGCCCGCCGAACCGAGCGCCAATTGCCAGCCCAAGGCCACCCGGAACGAGCGCAGCAACAGCAGCCAGGGAAAGACTTCCTGCCACACGATCTCTCGCACGCTGCCGCGGGTCTCGGGCATCTCGAACTCCGGAAGAAGCAATTCCGTTTTCAGCTTAACGAGCAGGCATTATAGACCGCCGGCAGGCCTTCGCAAGGAAGGCCCGCCGCTGAGCGTCAGCCGCTCGGTTGCTGTTTCATCTCCTCGATGCGCCGGTTCAACTCTTCGTGCGAGACGTCCTCGACGTGCGTGGCCACCGTCCAACTGTGGCCGAACGGATCGGCCAGCATGACCGGAAACGTTCGTCGAGAGGCGTCGCGGCGAGCGCCCGTTACGCTTCCTCGAAGAACTCTTCGTCGTCATCCCGCCTCTCGACGGGCATACTGTACTCCTCGCCGAGCCAGCGCCGCAAGTCGATGCGGCGGCAGCGGTCGCTGCAAAAGGGCAGGGCGCTCGATTGGCTCGACTCGAAGCGCTTTTCGCAGATCGGACAACGGACGATGGACATGCTTCGGCGGCGTCAATCGCCCTTCGATTTCGATTTCTTCTCGCTCTTGGCGGCGCTGCCGCCGCTCGACTTGCTCTCCGAAGATTTCGACTCGCTCGATTTCGTCTCGGATTTGCCTTCGGCCGGCTTCGACTCGCTCGATTTGCTGTCGGCCTCGGCCCGCTTCTTGTAAGAATCGCTGCGATAGTCGGTCTGGTAGAAGCCCGAGCCCTTGAACACGATCGCCGCGCCGGCGCCGAAGAGGCGGCGGAGCTTTTTCTTGCCGCACTCGGGGCACTTCTTTTCCGGTTCGGCGGTGATCGATTGAAAGAGTTCGAATTTATGATCGCACGCGTCGCAAACGTAATCGTAGGTTGGCATGGGGGTTCGTGTTCCTCTAGTTCGCCGCCGCGCCGGTCGTCGGCGCGGTCGAGACAATCACCTGGCTGGGCCGCAGCACCCGGTCGTGAACCTGGTAGCCATCTTGCGCCACGAGCAACACGGTGCCCGGCGGATGTTCGGCGTTTTCTTGTTGCATAATCGCCTGGTGCAGGTGCGGATCGAATTGTTTGTGCAACGCGTCGATGCGCGTGCAGTGGTAGCGGCCCAGCACGCCTTCCAACTGTTGGGCGACCATCTTCACGCCTTCGACCAGGCTGCCCGCTTCGGAATTCTTTTCCGCCGCCTGAATCGCCCGGCCCACGTTGTCCAACACCGGCAGCAAATCGCCCAGCAAGGGCAGCGTCGCGTAGCGCCGCTCCTCTTCCAACTCGCGGCGGGCCCGCTTGCGGTAATTGTCGAGTTCCGCCTGCGCCCGCAGCAAGCGGTCGCGGGCTTCGTCCAAATCGCGCCGCGCCTGTTCGCCTTCGTCGACCTCGGTGGCGGCCGCGTTGGCTTGCTGCGCCGACTCGCCGAGCGCCGCATCGGCCGCCGCCGCTCGTTCGTCGGCTCGCTGTTCGTCGTTATCGATTGGCTCGCTCATCGTTTTTGAGTTCCACGTTTCCAGCCGCGTAGGTTATGCTTCAGCATAACTCCGTATCAACGAGAGCATGACTCCGCGTAAACGAGGCGTGTTATGCTGAAGCATAACCTACATCTACTTGGAAACGTGGAACTCACTCCCCTGCGGGTGTCGTTTCGTCCGGAATGAAATAGTCCTTCAACTTCTCGAAAAAGCTCTTGCGATGGGCGCTGACGTTCGCTTGCTCTTCGTCGGCCAACTCGCGGAGCAACTCTTCCTGACGCTTGGTCAGCGACTTGGGCACCTCCAGCTGGATCTGCACCAGCAGGTCGCCCTTGCCGCGGCGGTGCAGGTCGGGCATGCCGCGGCCGCGCAGCTTGAATACTTCGCCGGGCTGCGTGCCGGCGGGGATCGGCAATTCGTCGCGACCTTCGAGCGTCGGCACTTCGAGCGTGGCGCCCAGCGAGGCCTGAGAGTAAGTCACCGGAATCTGGCACACCAGGTGCCGGCCATCGCGATGAAACAGCGCGTGTTCCTTGACCGTCACGAAGCAGTAGCAATCGCCGGGCGGGCCGCCGTCGGGGCTTTGATTGCCTTCGCCCGTCAGCCGCAGCCGCATTTCGTTGTCGACGCCCGCGGGGATTTTCACCTCGCGCTCGATGCGGCGTTTCACCAGCCCGTCGCCGCCGCAACTTGGGCAGAGATCTTTGATCACGTTGCCGGCGCCGTGGCACGAAGGGCACGTCGTCTGCACGCGAAAGATGCCGGTGGCCTGCACCACTTGCCCCGCGCCGCCGCAGTAGCGGCACCTTTCGGGCGAACTGCCGGGCCTGGCGCCCGAGCCTTGGCAATCGGAGCAGCGTTCGAGCCGGTCGTAGCGCACCTGCTTGGCCGCGCCGCGCGCGGCTTCGATCAAATCGAGCGTCACGTCGGCCCGCACGTCGCCGCCGCGCCGCGCTCGGCGGCCCCGGCCGCGCCCGCCTCGGCCGCCGCCGAAGATGTCGCCGAACACGCCTTCGCCGAAGATATCGCCGAAGGCCTCGAACACGTCGTTGATGTCGGTGAAGTGCGGCGAGCCGCCTCCCGGTCCGTCGACGCCGGCATGGCCGTAGCGATCGTAGCGAGCCCGTTTCTCCGGGTCGTTCAGGACCTCGAACGCCTCGGCGCACTCCTTGAAACGTTGCACCGCTTCGTCATCGCCCGGGTTTTTGTCCGGGTGAAACTTGATCGCCAGTTTGCGATAGGCGGCGGCAAGCTCCGTGTCCGAGGCGCTGCGCTGGACCTCCAGTACCTCGTAGTAATCGCGTTTGCCTGCCATAGTCGCCATGGGCGTCGGAAAGTTATCTCTAACTGAAGAATTATACGCCGCGGTGTAGGCGCCCGACGTAGGTTATCCTTCAGCAAAACGATTATGGTTCAGGGCCTTATGCTGAAGCATAACCTACGCGGGGCACGCAGCGCCGCAAACGGGCCACCCCGAACACCGGGAGTGGCCCGTCGACGTTTTCGCGGAACGTTTGCCGAAGGGCCTAGCGGACGCTGCCTTCGACGCGGTTCTTCTTCAGGTCGTCCTTGTCGAGGTTGGTGACCAGCGCCTCGGTCGTCAACATCAAGGCAGAAATACTGGCCGCGTTGCTCAAGGCGCTGCGCACGACCTTCAGCGGGTCGATGATGCCGGCCTTGAACATATCGACGTACTCGCCCTTGTTGGCGTTGTAACCGACGTTCGTCGCCTTGCGGCTGACTTCGTCGGCCACCACCGAGCCGTCGATGCCGCAGTTGTCGGCGATCTGCTTCATCGGGGCCGAGAGGCAGTGCAGGATGATGTCGACGCCGATCTTCTCGTCGCCCTTGGCGCTCGAACGGGCCTTCTCGACCGCCTCGCGGCAGCGGAGCAAGGCCACGCCGCCGCCCGGCAGAATGCCTTCTTCGACCGCGGCGCGAGTGGCGTGCAGCGCGTCTTCGACGCGGGCCTTTTTCTGCTTCATGTCCGACTCGCTGCTGGCGCCGACCGAAATGATCGCCACGCCACCGGTCAGCTTGGCCAGCCGTTCCTGGAACTTCTCGCGGTCGTATTGACTCTCGGTGGCCTCGATCTGGTTGCGAATCTGCTGAATGCGGGCCTGGATGTCGGCCGTCTTGCCGGCGCCTTGCACGATCGTCGTGTCGTTCTTGTCGACGGTGATCTGCTTGGCGCGGCCCAGGTGGCCGAGCGTCAGGTTTTCGAGCTTCAAGCCCAGGTCTTCGCTGATCAGCGTGCCGCCGGTCAGCACGGCGAGATCGCCCAGCATCGCCTTGCGGCGATCGCCGAAGCCCGGCGCCTTGACGGCGCAGATGTTGAGCACGCCGCGGAGCTTGTTCACGACCAGCGTAGTCAGCGCCTCGCCCTCGACGTCCTCGGCGATGATCAACAGCGGCTTGCCCGACTGACTGGTCTTTTCCAACAGCGGGATCAGGTCGCGCAGGTTGCCGACCTTCTTTTCGTGGATCAGGATGTAGGCATCGTCCAGCACGCAGTCCATCTCGGCCGGGCGGTTGATGAAGTAGGGCGAGATGTACCCCTTGTCGAACTGCATGCCTTCGACCAGTTCCAGCGTGGTCTCGGTGGCCTTGCCTTCTTCGACGGTGATCACGCCGTCTTTGCCGACCTTTTCCATTGCGTTGGCCAGCAGATTGCCGATCTCGGCGTCGTTGTTGGCGCTGATAGCGCCGACCTGAGCGATCTCTTCCTTGCTCGAGACCGGCTTGCCGAGGCTCTTGAGGTGCTCGATCGCCGCTTCGACGGCTTTCTCGATGCCGCGGCGGACGGCCATCGGGTTGCTGCCGGCCGCAATGTTGCGGGCGCCTTCCTTGAAGATCGCCCGGGCCAGCACGGTCGCGGTGGTGGTGCCGTCGCCGGCGATGTCCGAGGTCTTCGAGGCCACTTCGTTGACGAGCTTGGCGCCCATGTTCTCGAAGCGGTCCTCCAGTTCGACCTCTTTGCTGACAGTCACGCCGTCTTTGGTGACGGTCGGCCCGCCGAACGATTTATCGATGATCACGTTGCGACCGGTCGGGCCCATCGTAATGGCGACGGCATCGGCCAGCTTCTCCACGCCCTTGAGCATCTTGGCCCGTGCGTGGTCCTCGAAAAGAAGTTGTTTAGCCACGATTGAAGGTTCCTTATCTCAATATTTCGAATGCCAGGTGCAGTTTTGTTTCCGACGTCTCGTTACCCCAGTCGCGTTACCCCAGAGAAGCTAGCCACAGAGGACACAGAGAACACGGAGAAGGCGATTTGATTTTTACGATCTTGATAGATGTTGATGCCATGCCTCTCCGCCATCGACGCCTTAAAGGCTTCGAAGGTCTGTCTGTTCCTTCCTCTGCCTCTGTGCTCTCCGTGAACTCTGTGGCTAGTCCGGTCTCTTGTTCTCCGTGCCTCCGTGGTGCAATTCCCCCAGGGCGCGACTAACCGACGACCTTGGCCAGAATGTCGCTTTCGCGGAGGATTTTGACGTCCTTGCCGTTGACCTCGATCTCCGTGCCCGAGTACTTGCCGTAGATCACTTCGTCGCCGACCGCGACCGACAGCGCGCCGCGTTCGCCGCTGTCCATCAACTTGCCGGGGCCGACCGAGACGACCTTGCCGCGCTGCGGCTTTTCCTTGGCGGTATCCGGCAGCACGATGCCGCCGGCGGTGGTCTGTTCGGCTTCCTTGGGTTCAACCACGACGCGATCGTCCAACGGACGCAACTTGATGTCTTTCATCGATCTATCTCCGGAATTGATTTTCGATTTTGGATTTTTGATTGGGACGTTGGATTCCAGATCTCGCATTTTGGAATTTCAGGCAATCGAAAATCCAAAATCGAGAATCCAAAATCCTCCGCGGACTACATTCCCATGCCGCCCATGCCCATGCCACCCATGTCCATGCCGCCCATGCCGCCCATTCCACCCATGCCGTGGTCGTGGCCGCCGTGATGGTCGCCTTCTTCTTCCTCCTTGGGAATCTCGGTGACGAGCGATTCGGTGGTCAATAGCAGCGAGGCCACGCTGGCGGCGTTTTGCAACGCGGTCCGCACGACCTTGGCCGGGTCGATGATGCCGGCCGCGACCAGATCGCCGTAGTTGTCCTTGTCGGCGTCGTAGCCTTCGTTTTTGTTCTTGAGCTGACGCACGCGATTGACGACCACCGCGCCGTCGACGCCCGCATTGTCGGCGATCGCACGCAGCGGATAGTCGAGCACGTTGCGCACGATCCGCACGCCGAGTTCTTCATCGCCGGTGAGCGCGAGCTTTTCGAGCGCCTTTTCGCTGCGAATCAGCGCCACGCCGCCGCCGGGGACGATGCCCTCTTCGAGCGCCGCCTGGGTGGCCGCCTTGGCGTCTTCGATCAGCGCCTTGCGCTCTTTCATTTCGGTCTCGGTCGCGGCGCCCACGTTGATCTGGGCCACGCCGCCGGCCAGCTTGGCCAGCCGCTCTTGCAGCTTCTCGCGGTCGTACTCGCTGTCGGTGCCTTCGATCTCGCGGCGAATCTGCTCGGCTCGGCCTTCGATCTCGACCTTCTTGCCGGCGCCATCGACGATCGTCGTGTTCTCGGCGGTGATCAGCACCTTGCGAGCCCGGCCGAGGTCGGTGAGCTTGACCGAGTCGAGCTGAATGCCCAGATCCTTGAAGATCGCCGTGCCGGCGGTGAGCACCGCCAGGTCGCCGAGGATGGCCTTGCGGCGATCGCCGTAGCCGGGGGCCTTGACCGCGGCCACATTCAGAATGCCGCGCATCTTGTTGACCACCAAGGTGGCCAGGGCTTCGCCCTCGACGTCTTCGGCGATAATCAACAGCGGCTTGCCCGACTTGCTGACCGCTTCGAGAATCGGCACCAAGTTCTTGGCGTTGGAGATTTTCTCTTCATAGATCAGAATCTGGCAGTGTTCGAGTTCGACGGTCTGCTCGTCCTGATTGGTGACGAAGTGCGGCGAGAGGTAGCCGCGATCGAACTGCATGCCTTCGACCACCTCGACGGTGGTTTCGGCCTGGCGGCCTTCTTCGATCGTGATCACGCCGTCTTTGCCGACCTTCAAAAAGGCCTCGGCCAGCACGTCGCCGACCGTCGGATCGTTGTTGCCGGCGATCGTAGCGATTTGCTTCAGTTCGGTCTTGTTCTTCTCGTTGATCGGCGTGGCTAGCTTGCGGATCGCCTCGACGACCGCGTCGGTCGCCTTGCCGATGCCGCGTGAGAGAGCCATCGGGTCGGCGCCGGCGGCAATCATCTTCAGGCCTTCGCGGAAGATGGCTTCGGCCAACACGGTGGCCGTGGTGGTGCCGTCGCCGGCGACGTCGTTGGTCTTGCTGGCGGCCTCCTTGATCAACTGGGCGCCGAGATTTTCGAAGGCGTCTTCCAGTTCGATGTCTTCGGCGACCGTCACGCCGTCCTTGGTCACTTTGGGCGAACCCCAGCCTTTGTCGAGCACCGCGTTGCGGCCGCGCGGGCCCAACGTGCTGCGGACGGCCCGGGCCAACTTGCTGGCGCCGGCCAAAAGCGGCTGCCGCGCCTCGTCATCAAACACCATCTGCTTTGCCACAGTGGTTTCCTCCTGTTGCTGGCGAAAAGAATGCCTTGGTTGTCGCGCCCGGGCTGGTTCGCTTCGCCTCCCCCGGCTTTCTCGGCCGGTTGGCAGTGCGTCGAACTTCCCGGGCAGTGTTGGAATGCGGTGATATGCCCAATTCGGCGGCAGCGGCACCCAATTTTGGCAGCCGCCCGCCTTTAAACCGCCCCTTAAAGCACAAGGCATGCCAAGCGCCGAGTCCATGTCATAACGACTGTTTGTATAACCAGTTGCGATAAAATGCGATAGCGCACTTCTGATTTGCCGCTTTGCAAATCGCCCTGCCAAGTTGGCAGTCGGGCTTTCGGTGATCGGGGACAGGCGACAGGCGACAGGGGGCGGCTGGGGCAGAACCGAACGATCCCC
This sequence comes from Pirellulales bacterium, assembly GCA_035532215.1. GTDB lineage: Bacteria > Planctomycetota > Planctomycetia > Pirellulales > JAICIG01 > JAICIG01. The sequence goes on from DATKRK010000448.1 coordinate 8,482, forward strand.
GCAAACGGCGCGCAACGGGCGATAACATTGCATGGCAACCAGTCGCGTTCAATACCGTGCCAGCCGGCGGAGGCCATGACTGATCGTCGCCCCCGGCGGGCGTGTGCCCGTCGGCGATTGCCGCGGTTCGCTGTGGATCCAGCTCTACAGAAGGGGCTGAGCGACGAATTCTTCGCAAAAGCACGTGTCTCAAGGCCTCTTGGGCCCGCACAATGCGACTGCCGGTATAAATTGCATGGGTAGAAATCATTCTGAGAGCGAGGAACGGCCGATCCCGAGCGTCGTTCCCACCCAAGCAAACCGCGGAAATGCCATGCTACGGTTGAGCCGGTTGGGGCTGTTTGCCGTCGCGGCGCTGGCGATGCCGCAGCGAAGCATTGTCGAGATCGCCGAGCTTGCTGCGGCGGAGAAGCCGATGGAGAAAAGCTACCGAGGCCCGCTTGCCGAACTGACGCCCGAGCAGGTGCGGCTGCGTGACTTGCTCGAAGCCGACGTGGAACATCTGGCCGGCAAGATCGGCGAGCGGAATCTCGTCCGCTATCCGCAGTTGCTGGCCGCCGGCGATTTTATCGAAAAGTCGTTCGCGAAAGCCGGCTATGCCGTCGCCCGGCAAGGTTATGACGTGCGGGGGCGGAATTGCGACAATCTCGAAGTCGAACTGACCGGCGGAAAATCGGCCGACGAGATCGTGATCGTCGGGGCGCATTACGATTCGGTGGAAGGCTCGCCCGGCGCCAACGACAACGGTACAGGCGTCGCCGGGTTGCTCGCCCTGGCTCGGCGATTCGCCGGCCGCAAGCCCGAGCGGACGCTGCGGTTCGTGGCCTTCGTCAACGAAGAGCCGCCTGACTTTCAAAGCGAGACGATGGGCAGCGTGGTCTACGCCCGCCGCTGTCGCGAGCGAAACGAAGAGATCGTCGCGGTCGTCGCCCTGGAAACGATGGGCTACTACAGCGACGAGGCCGACAGCCAGCACTATCCGCTGCTGTTGAGCCTGCTCTACCCGTCGACGGGCGACTTCATCGGCTTCGTGTCGGACGTTCGCTCGCGCCCGTTGCTCGACGAGTTCACCACGTCGTTTCGCCGGCACGCGAAATTCCCCAGCGAAAAAGGGGCCATGCCGACCGGCATTCCGGGCGTCGGCTGGTCGGATCAGTGGTCGTTCTGGCAGGAAGGCTATCCGGGGCTCATGGTTACCGACACCGCGCCGTACCGTTATCCTTATTACCACGAAGGCGAAGACACGCCCGACAAGATCGACTACGACCGGTTGGCTCGCGTCGTCGACGGGCTGACCGGCGCGGTGGGCGATCTGGCGAGGATGTCGCCGCCGTCGCCAGAATCGCCGAACAAGTAGCTTTCAACGACTCGCGTTTTGGGCCTTGCCGACCTCGCGGTGGGCCCTCAGATACTCTGCAATCTCCTCGTGGACTGCAGTGGTCTGGGAGATGACTAGCGCGGCTGAGTTGGTGAACGACTGAATCGCACCCGGCCCGCCGACTGTGTCCCACGACGTCGGCTCAATACTGGTGGTGATGTTTTCGATGAGCGATTGGAAGTCGAGGCCGGGGCGGTTGGCGGGCGCATTGGGCGGCCGGACTACGAGGTCGAAGACCGGATAGACCTTGACGGCGAGCATGTTTTCCGCCTCGGTTTTCGTCGTAATCAATAACACCTCGTGGCGGATCACGTAGGTCAGGTCCCGCTCGTCCAGCAGCAGTTCGAGCGCCGTCTCGTAGCTCAGCCCTGTGGCCGAGTATGTGACCGGCGTGTCCAAACCGACGCTCTCGTCGGCGAGCGCCTTGTAGTCGATCGAGATCTGTACCTCGCGCCGCTCGGCAAGCCAGTTCAAGGCATCGATCAACGGGATTTGGGGGAATTCGAGGTCGCATTTTTCCCGCAGAGCTTCCTCAATGCGGGCTTCCGGGCCGCACGGGCGAGGTTCGGCCTGGCAAGGCCAGTTGTCGGTCTTTGCCAGCCGCAGGCGCACGGTCGCACGATCGGGCAGCAGCGCGGCGCTCCACGGACCCCAGAACCCGCCAAAATTCATGGGAACGCAGTCGGGCAACAACTCGGCCATCAGCCTGGCCACGCGGTGCTGGACCTGTTCGGTGTGCCGCACCACGACTGCTTCGCCGACGGCGCGGATCATCCCTTCACCGTGCGGTTCCCAGCTCTGCGGCTCGATGATCTGCGGAACTAGCTTGACGATCTCCTGAGCAATCGATTCCAACTTTTCGTCCTTGGGATAAGCAAGAATCTTTTTTTCGGCGCCGCCCGCGGTCGATTGTCGCTCCTCGCCGGGCTCAGACTTCTTGGCCTCGTTGTCGGCCTCCGCCCCTTGAGCGGGCGGCGCCTGCTTGGCCGGATCGCCTTGGGCGACGGGCGGCTCAGACGTTCCCTGCTTTTTGTCGCCGGCTTGTGCATCGCGCGGCGGCGCCGCATCGCCGACGATCGGCGTCGACGGGCGCCATCCGATTCCCGGTCCTTGCGTCCCGCGCATCAAACGGAAGGCGCGGACTTTGTGCCGCCTCTTCTGTACAGTCGCCTCCGTCTGCGCCGTCGGCTCAACGGGCTTCGCAGCCGCCAATTGCTGATCGCGCACGCGGCGCAGGGCCGCGAGCAATACGACGATCTCTTCGTGAATCTCGTCGGTCTGCGAGACGGCGATGGACTGGGAGTGCGGGTTACCGGTGATCGATCCCGGTCCGCCGACCTGGTCCCAACTGGTTGCTGCAATGGTGGTCGTGATCAACTCGATCAGCCCAGAAAAATCGCCCGCCTCGTCGAGGCCGTCTAGTCCTCCTCCTCGAAGTTGTCGCTGAAAAATCGCGTGGGGGAGCAAGTCGGACGAGCTGGGCGAATCGTCCGCCCCGTCGCTTGCAGGCGGCGCCGGACGAAAGTCGCTGTCGAGCGTGACCAGATCCTGCACCGGATAGACCTTGAGGCTCAGCTTGTTCTCCGCTTCAGTGGCGCTCGTGATCAGGAGGTAGCCGTCGCCCATGACGTAGGTTAAGTCGAGTTGCTGCAGCATCAGCCGTAACGCCGACCGCAGGCGGATGTTCTTCAGAGTTTGCGTGACGGGCGCGTCCGTGTCGACCTTCGCGTCGCCGAGCGCCTTGCTATCAAGTAGAATCTGCAGATCGTGCTTCTGCTTGATGGAGTCGATCACTTCGCCGAGCGGCCGTTCTCGGAAGTCGAATTCGGTCGGCTGATCGAGCGCGGCAAGAATGCGTGCTTGGGCGGCGCTGGGCAGCGGCCGGGCGGAAGTCTCTTGTTCGGCCGCGGGCATGGCGCCCGCGAAGAAAACACACACGCCTGCGCTGAGTGCGAAGGGCGCCAGGAAACGCGACATGGCGATGCTCCTTTTCTCTGTTCGACCGGATGCACGAAACGTGCTAGAGATGGGCCGCCCGGCGGTTGCCTCAAAAAGCCGGGCGACCGACGCTTGCGAGCTTACCACCGCCGCCGGGGCTGTGCAAGCAGCGGCGGCGGCCGCAACGAGGTCGCAGAATACTTTGAGCGCGCAATAAGCCGCCCCACGGCCAACGCATTTCTCATTCTCGCCCGCGCGCATTGACAACCTGACCCGGAACGGTTTTCAGCGCTGCCGCAGATATCAGGCAAGTTTTTGTTGCTTAACGCGGCACGACTGGTATATTCACGGCGAGAGCGGCGCCCTGGCATCTCATTAGCCGCTTTACCGGAACCGTAAAACCCAGGAGTACGTTCTTCGCCGCGAGAGGCCGTTCCTGCTGGCGGCTTTTGTCTTGCCCGTCTGTTTTTCGGAACGAAGTCTGTGCTGTGGGCGGGGAGTCGTCGCTCCGCAGAGGAGGCGACCATGTGGCAGTCTGTACGCGCGTCACTCTATCGGGCTAGGAATTTGGGCGCATCGCGATTGGGCAATGGCATCAGAGGGGGCTGTCTCAGACTGGGTGGCACAGCGTTCGTCTTGCTGATCGCGGCCGGTTTTTCCCTGGCCGACGATGCAAGCAGCGACGACGAGCCGAGCTCAGCGGAACAGATCACGGCCGGTCACGAATTGTTCGTGCGGGAATGGAAGGTTGAAGACCGGCGTTCGGTTTCGGGCGATGGGCTGGGACCAGTGTATAACGCGGCTTCGTGCGTCAAATGCCATCGGCTCGGCGGAATGGGCGGGGCCGGAGCCAACGAACACAACGTCGATCTACTCACCCTCAATGTGCCGCGCAACGTCGCCGTGACCGGTGGCGATCTCAGGCAACGAGTCGCCGCATTTCATCCGGCATTGGCGATCTCGCAACTCTCCGCCACCACGGTCTTGCACCGCTTTTCGCCCGATCCGAACTACGACGCTTGGCGCGGGCGATTTCTCTCCGCGAGCCGGCAGGCACAGTTGCCCTTAGCTCGAATCGTGGCTTTCACCACGGGGGCGAACAAACATCCGCTCAAAGGGATGAACCCCGTCCAGCGACTGGATGGTATGGCGTATCAGCATTCGCAACGCAACACGCCGGCGCTGTTTGGCGCCGGGATGATCGATTCGCTGCCGGACTCGGTATTCGTCGAACTGCAGAAACGACAATCGTCGAAGACCGGCGGCGTGAGCGGACGCGCGCCGCGCGCAGCAAACGGCAAAGTCGGCCGGTTTGGCTGGCGGGGGCAGACCGAGAACCTTCACGAGTTCGTTCTCGGCGCCTGCGCGGTCGAGCTTGGGCTGGAAGCGCCAGGCCGTCCTCAGCCGATCGACCCGCTCCAAGTGGGTTTCGATCGGCCTCTTTTACTAGGCCGCCACGGTTTGGACATCAGCGACGAGCAGTGCAAATCGCTTACTCACTTCGTGGCGCACTTGCCGGCGCCGCGACAATTAACGCCGACCGATGATCTCGAGGCCCAAACGGTCGCGAGGGGCGAGAGGCGGTTCGAGAAGATCGGCTGTGCGGATTGTCACGTGCGGCAAGTCGCTCACGTCACCGGCATCTACAGCGATCTGTTGCTGCACGACCTGGGGGAAGGTCTGGAAGACCCAGTGCCCGCCAGTCCGGCGCAGGGGTCGACGGGCTCGGCCAGTTACTATGGGGGCGCGGACTCGCTGCTTGTCAAGGCTTCGCCCGAGGAACGCCGCGAGTGGCGCACGCCGCCGCTGTGGGGTGTAAGCGATAGTGCGCCTTACCTGCACGACGGCCGCGCTCGAACGTTCGCCGAGGCGATCGCCTGGCACGGCGGCGAGGCCGCCAAGAGTGCGCAAGATTTCCGCCGGCTCGAGGTGGACGAGCAGGAAGAAGTCCTCGCCTTTCTCAAGTGCCTCGCGGCGCCGACGCCCGAGTCATTAGCACTAGAGAAGATCGCGTTCGTCGGCGACCAGTGACATCGACGGGCTGACCGGCGCCGTGGCCGACTTGGTGCGTATTTCGCTAGATGCGCCGAAGAGGTAGGGCGGCCATTGCCCACTAAAAGCGGCTATACTTTGCCCGGTTAGGAATGAGACGTGCGTTGGTCGTGGGGCGGCCTTCCTCACCCGTCGGCCATTGACGGCCTGGAAGGCCGCCCCACAGCACGTCCGGTCCCGCCGTCCGCGCGATGCTGGCCCCCGTCGGCCATTGACACAAGCCTTGACACGCGCCGCCATGAAGTGCCGGTGGCCTCTTCTCTGTTCGATTCCTTCATTTGGCAATCTCGCTCGGTGCGCCGAGGTCCTGCTACGTCGCGCAGTGCGAGGAGCCAATGGACCAGAGAAGAGGCCACCGGTACTCGATCCACACGCATGGTTGACGCAAGGCTTAGACCTGGATGATTCCATTTTCGACTGAACCAAAACACGATGAAGTTCAAGCACAAGCCGAAAGGCGTGCCCTCATCGTTTGAGGTTGCACGCTGCGACCGCCGTTCGCAGGCCCTCTTTGCGATGTGCTAAGTCCAAACGCCGCCTAATGATTTGATTTGACAAAAAAAGATTTGACTCATCAAAATTATTTTGCTAACCTAGCGTCCCGGATGAGTTTTGATATTTGGCTGCAGCTCAACAGGAATTAAATGAGAGAGCTTGATCGCAATCGCTCGGGATTCACGCTGGTCGAATTGCTCGTGGTCATCGCCATCATCGGAATGCTCGTTGGCCTGCTCTTGCCCGCCGTGCAGGCAGCCCGCGAAGCGGCGCGCCGCAGCCAGTGCGCCAATAACTTCAAGCAGATCGGCCTGGGCTTCCACCATTTTCACGACATCCACAAGGCATTCCCGCAAGCGTATAAGCTGTTGTCGAGTCCGGATCCGACGGCGCCGCCTGGCACGGGCGAGTATGGGGCGGGGGCGTTTGTCATGATCCTTCCTTACATCGAGCAGACGCAAACCGTCCAAGGAATTGACGTCACCAGGGCGGCGCTCAGCAGCGTCAATATGCCGCCCAACAACATTGCCTACTCGATGACGATTCCGATCTTTCTGTGTCCGTCGTCGCCTGGCCCGCCAACCATCGTTTATTCCGCCGAACTGGCCAACAGTTTCAATAACTTCGGGATTTCCGTCACGCCTGCGCCGGGGCTGATCTTCGGCCGAACGGACTACTGCCCCGACGCTGGAATGATGGCCGCGTTGCCGGGCATCAGCATCAATGCCGGAGCTTCGATCATTTGCCAGCCTCCCGACGGCCCGGTGCGGTTCGGCGACGTTACCGATGGCACGTCGAATACGTTCATGGTCGTCGAGGACGGCGGCCGGCCAGGGTGGTACGGGTACAAGGGAGCCGCAAAGGAACCGGACATTGGCGCGTACCAGCCAGTCATGGGCAGCTATCTCGGCGGCGCCAATGGCCCGGCGCCGCAAGGCGGCGGCGCCTGGGCCGACCCCTTGAACTACAACGCCACCAACGGCGCCGATCCCTCCGGGACGGCAATCGCCGCAGGCGGCGGTTTCATGGGAATTCCGTTGGCGCCGTGGTCGTGCGCCACGGGATGCAGCAACGACAGTGAAATATTCGCCTTCCACCCGGGAGGCGGCAGTATCCTGTTCGGCGACGGTTCCGTGCGCTTTGTCAGAGACGGACTGAGCATGAGCCTGGTTCAGGCATTGCTCAGTCGCGCCGGCGGGGAGGCGATTACGTTCGAATACTGACGAGCGCTGATTCGGCGTTTTATCCGACCGATCGATCCGCATTCGAGAGGAGACTTCTGCAATTGGAAAAGGCCATTCATTGCGCGGCAATGTTGCTGGCGTTGACTTGCGCATCTTGCCGCGCCAAGACGAACAACATCTTCCCAGTCACGGGCAAGGTGACCTACAACGGCGCCCCGGCGGCGGGCGCGGCCATTTTCTTCTATAGGAAAGGCGCTGGCCTGGAAGAGCACATGGTCATGGGCGTCATTCAGAATGACGGTTCGTTCGAACTGGTCTGTGGGCCGTTGGGTAAAGGCGCGCCGCCCGGCGAATACGATGTCCTCGTCGAGTGGCGGCCTGTTGTCGCCCAAAGGAACGGCAACCCGCAGCGCGGCCCGGATCAACTGAAGGGCCGTTACTCCGACCGCAGTCGCCCCTTGTTGCACGCGACCGTCGAAGCAAGAGCCAACGACCTGCCCCCATTCGATCTCACGGACTGATTTGGCCACGGCGGCGGGGCGAGGTTCCACGTGCTCGATCGGACCAGTGCGAAACCCAGGCGCCCAGGTTCTTGCCCAGAGGCAGTAATGTAGGGTAGGGTGGGCACTGCCACGCCGTCAGCGGAGTTGGCATGCCGAATGATTCATCGTCGGCAGTCGGGGCCCTAATCACGGAGACCATTGCCCGATGCACGTTCGTAACGCATGGTGGGCACAGCCCACCCTACAATTCTTGTTGTTTTTGCCGACGCTCGCTGCGGCGGCCGAGGCGCCATCGAAACCGAATCTCGTGTTCCTGCTGGCCGACCAATGGCGGGCCGATGCGTTGGGCTATGCGGGCGACCCGAACGTCAAAACGCCAAACCTCGATCGCCTGGCGGGCGAAAGCGCCAACTTCGTGCGGGCCGTTTCGAACTGCCCGGTCTGCTGCCCGTTTCGCGGCTCGCTGATGACGGGCCAAAGGCCGCTGACGCACGGCGTATTTCTGAACGACGTGGCGCTGCCGGCTGAAGCGACGACGATCGCCGAGGTGCTGGTGGATTCCGGCTATCGAACCGGCTATATCGGCAAGTGGCATCTCGACGGCCGCGGCCGGCTGAGCTTCACGCCGCCCGATCGCCGGCAAGGCTTTCAATATTGGAAGGCCGTCGAGTGTACGCACGACTACAATAATTCGTTTTTCTATGCCGACGCTCCGCAGCGGCAAACCTGGCGGGGCTACGACTCGATCGCCCAGACTCGCGACGCCGAAGAGTACATTCGGCATCAGGCCGAGCGCGGCCAGCCGTTCGCCTTGTTCCTGTCGTGGGGCACGCCGCACAACCCTTATGAAACGGCGCCCGAAAAATACCGCGAGATGTATCGCCCGGAAGACATCACGCTGCGGCCGAACGTGCCCGACCAGCTCAAGATTCCCGCCCGCCGCGAATTGGCCGGCTACTACGCCCACTGCACGGCGCTTGACGATTGCGTGGGCGAATTGTGGGAAACTTTGAAGGCCGCCGGCATCGAGGAAAATACGATCGTGGTCTTCACCGCCGACCACGGCGACATGCTCTACTCGCAAGGCCAGGTCCGCAAGCAGAAACCGTGGGACGAGTCGATTCGCGTGCCGATGCTGTTCCACTGGCCCATGGGCATCGGTCGCGAAGGCCGGCGGCTCGACGCGGCCCTCAACACCGAGGACCTGATGCCGACGTTGTTGGGCATGATCGGGGCGCCGATCCCCAAGCAGGTCGAGGGCCGCGACCTGGCCGGCTACCTGCGCGGCGGCGAAAAGCCGGCCGACGACGCCTCGCTGATCACCTGCCCTTCGCCGTTCGGCGAATGGACCCGCCAACGCGGCGGCCGCGAGTATCGAGGCTTGCGGACCGCGCGTTACACGTACGTCCGCGATCTCAACGGCCCTTGGCTGCTCTACGACGACCAGGCCGATCCGTATCAGCAAAAGAACCTTTGCAATGAGCCGGAATTCGCCGAGTTGCAAGCCAAACTCGACCGGCAGCTCACGGAGAAGCTGGCCCAAACCGGCGACGAGTTTCTGCCCGGGCCCGAATACATCAAGCGGCGCGGCTATCAGGTCGATGCCAGCGGCACGATTCAGGTGCGACCCTGAACGTGTGGTTGAAACTCCAGCGAAACGAGCGGCCAAGCATGAGACGGCGAGATCCCTTGCCCAACGACGACCGATTCAACCGCCAAGAAGCCGCGGGCACGCCGCTGTTGGCGGCGATCGAGGAACTTTGCCGCTTGAACCCCGCGCGCTCGCTCGACGACATGGAGCAGCTTACCTTGGGGGAAATCTTCGCAATCGCGGTCGAGACGCACGCGGGCGAACTGCCCGAGTTCTGGCGGATCTGGCAGGACTGGAATCAACCCGGGCTCCAGCAGCCGATGGGGGATTTGTAGCGGGTCAAGCGATTTTGCGCACCGCGCGAGAGGTTGCACCAATTAGCTGCCTCGGGATGAATGCAGATGACGACATCAACGATCCGCGTAACGTTCGAGCGGCTGCGTTCAACAGGGCTCGCCGCCGCTGACGCGACGCGCGGTTGCACTAAGGAAGAAATTGCAGAAATCGAGTCAACTCTGCGAGTTCGATTGCCGAACGCCTATCGCGAATTCTTGCGTCTCTGCGGAAAGCAGGCAGGGGAGTTTTTATTGGGCACGGACTGGACGTTTCCGACCATATTGGCGTTGAAGGAATCCGCTGCGGCTTTATTGAGGGAGTGCGACGTTCCTCGAGAACTCTCGCCTTCCGCTTTTGTGTTTGCCATGCATCAAGGCTATCAGTTTCTCTTCTTTGATTGCCAATCGGGACAAGATCCAGCGGTCTTTCGGTTCATCGAGGGCGATCAATCAGCGCGTCAAGTCTTCGATAGTTTCTCGAATTGGTTCCGGCAGTGTGCCGAAGACGAAATTGCCGCTCAAGCTGAACTCAATGAACGCTAAACGACGGCCGTTGCGAAATGCCGTGCAATAAGCCATGCTTGCTTCGATTTTCTGGCGCCGCTTAGGAAGAGGTTTTCGCATGAATCGAACCGTTTGTTGCAAATCGAAATTCGCCCATTGCGCCTTATCCTTGCTTGCCGTAACGTCTGCGTTTCTTCGCCCCGGCGAACTCCGCGCACAACAGTCGCCCACGGCTTGCTCCGAAGTCGACAACATCCCCGGAGCGGTGCGGCTGATTTTGCCGCCGACCATTTACGCGGTCGTCGGCCGGGAGATGAACGTCTATTTCGATAACGTCGTACTGGCGTTGAATTCCGACAAATATGCTTTCGACGTGACTTGCTCGCGCGGCCGGCAGCAGGCCGACCGTTGGACCTATACGCTGGCGGCAATGGAAGTAGGCGCAGTTCCGTTTCAACTCGAAGTCCGCAACGAACAGAACGAGTTGATCGCCCGCGCTCGATGCGAGTTGCGCGTCGTCGCGGCCGAGAACGACGCGAAGCCCGTCTCGCTTCTGGCGATCGGCGATAGCTTGACGCACGCTTCGGTATATCCCAAGCGGCTGGTGGAACTGTGCAGCGAGTCGGGTCCCGAGTTGACGCTCGTCGGCTCGTTCGGCCCCGGCGGCGTGCCGGGGGTGATTCGCCACGAGGGTTATGGCGGCTGGACGGCCAAGCGGTTCGCCACGCACTATCGCGAAACGGCCCGCCAAGGCGACTATAAAGACCGCGGCAGCCCGTTTTTGTACGCTCAAAGCGAAGGCGAACCGAAGCTCGATTTCGCGCGCTATTGCCAGGACGTCAACGAGGGCCGTTTGCCCGACGTCGTGACCATTTTTCTCGGCCCGAACGACGTATTCGGCGCCACGGACGAGACAATCGAGAGCGTGATCGACGAGATGCTCAAGCACTACGACGAGCTGATCGCGATGATCCGCCAGGCAGGGCCCGAGCCTTGCATCGCCGCCATGCTGCCGGTTCCTCCGGCCGCCAGCCAGGACGCGTTCGGCGCCAATTATGCATCCGGGCAGACCCGCTGGCAGTACAAGCGCAATCAGCATCGCCTGGTGGAACGGATGATGACGGCATACGGCTCGCGCGAGGCGGAGCGGCTTTATCTCGTGCCGACGTACATCAATCTCGATTGCCGCCGCAACTATCCGACGAGCGCGATCAACCCCGAGGCGCCCGACCAAAGCGGCCGCCAGAACAACGGCGTCCACCCGGCCGAGGCGGGCTATCGCCAGATTGGCGACACGCTGTATGCCTGGCTGGCAGGGCGAAAATAACCGCCTGGACGGCGGCGCGATTGCCATTCCAAAGGCGGCGCCGCATTCAGTGCGCTCGTTCAGGCGAGGTGTGCGATGCGGCGCGCTCGACAAAGGGGCCAATGCGCCGGATGCGGGGAAAACAGCGTGCGTGCATTTGGGTCTGGAATTTGCACCGTTGATCTCGCAGTCCGATCCGCAGTCCGACCTCGCGCGGCGGTGTACGCGGCCTCATGGGGCCGGGCTGACGAGGGTACGCCTTGCAAGGGAGAAGGAGGGAGCGATGAAAACGCCGCAAGAACCAAGAGCGAAGCAAGGCCCGCATTGGCAAACAGCCGAACAAGGCTGCCCAAGCTGCAGCGCCGCGGCGCTCGAAAAGCTGATCGCCGGCCGGGCCTACCAAATCTGGGAGAGCGAGGGCCGTCCGCGCGGGACGGAATTGAACAACTGGCTCCAAGCGGAAGCCGAGTTGAAGACGGCCGAATCGTATCGGGCCGGGCATCGCTCGCAGCGGCGCCATCCGAGCATCCTCGACCGCCAAGCGACTGAAACCATCGACGAGGCCGCGATCGACGAAGCCATTGTAGAGTCGTTCCCGGCGAGCGACCCTCCGGCCTGGACGCACGCGGCCTGCACGTAAGTATGCTCGCCGAATGAGACCGACGTTCTTCCGCGCTCGCGAGTCCTCTTAAAAGGTAAGGCCAGCGGAAGGGCGGCCCTCACCCCAACCCTCTCCCAAAGGGAGAGGGAGCCGCTGCCGCCAGCCCTTTCGCGATGTAATAGCCGCTCAGCTCGCGATGCCTTCCAAAAAGCCTTCGAGTTGCTTGCTGCGCACCGGGTGCTGGAGCTTGCGGACGGCCTTGGCTTCGATCTGCCGCACGCGTTCGCGGGTGACCTTGAAGATGCGGCCGACTTCCTCCAGCGTGTAGGTGTAACCGTCGCCCAGGCCGTAGCGCAGGCGAATGATTTCGCGTTCGCGGAAGGTCAAGGTCTTGAGCAAATTCTCGATCTTCTCGCGGAGCATGCCCTGCGAGGCGGCGCGGAGCGGGCTTTGCGTGCTGCTGTCTTCGATGAATTCGCCGAAGGCGCTGTCCTCGCTCTCGCCGACCGGGCGGTCGAGGCTGACCGGGTGCCGGCCGATGTTCAGCACGCGGCGCGTCTCTTCGATGCTGATGTCGGCGGCGACGGCCGTCTCTTCCGTCGTCGGCTCGCGGCCCAGTTCCTGCAGCAGCCGCTTCGAGACGTTTCGCAGCCGCGACAAGACGTCGATCATGTGTACCGGGATGCGAATCGTGCGAGCCTGGTCGGCAATGGCCCGCGTGATCGCCTGGCGAATCCACCAGGTGGCATAGGTCGAGAACTTGTAGCCGCGGCGATATTCATACTTGTCGACCGCCCGCATCAAGCCCGTGTTGCCTTCCTGGATCAGGTCGAGGAAGCTCAACCCGCGGTTGCGGTATTTTTTGGCGATCGAAACGACCAACCGCAAGTTGCCGCCCGACAGCTCGCGCTTGGCCCGCTCGTAATCCTGGTACTGCGTGCGCATGGTTTCGCAGCGCCGCAACAACCCGGCCGGGCTTTCCATGGTCAACAGGATCAAGTCGCGCAGTTCCTTGCGCAGATTGGCCCGCTCGTCTTTGGCCGCGGTGTTGTTTTCCAGCCGATCGAGGCGTTCTTGCAGATGGGCCATTCGCTGCACGATCTCTTCCAGCTCGCGCATCATCGGCTGCACGCGGCGGGTGCGGAGGCTCAATTCTTCGACCAGCGTCAGGGCCTTGTGACGCCGCGAGAGAAACCGGTTGCGGGCGGCGATCCGCTCTTCGCGCGGCAGCTTCTTGCTCACCACCTGGCGGAAATCGCGGCGGTTTTGTTCGAGCAGGTGCTTGAGCGTCCGCAGATTGTGCGGCATGCGGGCCATGATCTGTTCTTTGGTCAGCCGCTCGGTCAGCGAGACCTTGATCGTGCGGTCGAACGGCAGCACGCCCGAGTGCACCTTTTCCAGCGTGGCGATCGTGGCCTGCATCGCGTAATCGCAGCCCAGCACGGTGCGGCGGAAACGCTTGCGAGTGACTTCGATCTTCTTGGCCAGCGAGATTTCCTGGGCGCGGGTCAGCAGCGGAATCACCGCCATCTGGGTCAGATACATCCGCACCGGATCGTCGCTCCATTTGGCGATCTCGTCGGCGGGAGACAGGCTGACGGGCTCTTCGTGCGGGGCGTCGTCATCGGCGAAGGCCTCGTCGATTTGGCGATCGTCGATGCGCAGCGGGGCCGCCGGCGCCGGATCGGCGAAGGCAGGTTCGGGCGCCTCGTTCACCAGTTCGATGCCTTGCTCTTCCAAGGCCGTGAGCAGGCTGTCGAGCTTATCGGGATTCACGGCTTCGTCGGGCAGATAATCGTTGACCTGATCGTAGGTCAAATACCCTTGAGCCTTGCCCGTCGCAACGAGTTCCGAGAGATCTTGATCCGAATGGTCCACCTGGTTTCCCTCCCACGCCGAACGGCGCGCCTGAGACAATCGAATTATGGTTCGCCGACCTGCGGAATCAAGGGTCTTGGTCGACAAACCAACCGGCCTGGCATCCTTACCCATCCGTGGGCGCGGAAATGCCTTGCCGGCGACGTTTCCTCTGAATGATGTCGATCAAAGCGTCGAGTTCCTCTTCTTCGCTGGCCGGCCGGTTAGCTTCCTTACGCCGGGCGCGGCTGCGCTGCTCCTCACGGTGGTCTCGAAGAACGGTCAAGAGACCGTTCAGCACGGCGGCCAAATCACTGCGATTCTTGGCCTGGTGTGAATCCGCCAATTCGATTAACAGCGTTTTAAGCTGTGCGTCTTCGATCTCCAATAGCAACCGCTCGAGGTTCGGCTCGCGGCCGCGATCGGCCAGTTGGCAGCAACAGCGGTAGACGGCCCGCTCGCGCGGCGAGCGGAACTCATCGGCCGCAATTTCCTCGCGAACCTGGCCCAGAAATTGCGGCTCGGCGATCACGATTTCCAGCAGCTCGCGGCGGGCGAAGTCGAACTTGGTCGACTCGAGCGGTTCGGCTTCGGGCGGCGGCGCCTGTGCTGCGGCCGAGCCGTCGGGGGACGGGGCCTGTGGCTGCCCGCCGGGCGGGGCCTGTGGCTGCCCGCCGGGGCCGGTTGGCTGTGGTTTTGCGGCGGCCGAACTCGGTTTGTACGCCGGCTTGCGGGCCTGCTGGCGCCGCAGATCGGCCAGTCGCTGCCGCAGCACCTCTTCGCCCACACCGACCAAGGCCGCCAGCTTGGCCAGCACCTGGCTTTCCCTGAGCCGGGCGTGGCTCGTCGTGGCGTCGCTCAGTCGCGGGGCCTTGGCCAAAGTCGCCAGGATTTGCTCCGCCGCGCGGTGGTATTCGTGGACGCCGCTTTGGGCGTTCAGTCCGGCCGTGGCAAGCTGGAAGCGAAACTCGACGGCGTCCAGGGCGCCCGGGAACAACTCGCGGAACGCATCGCCGCCTTGCTCGAGCAGGAAATCGGCCGGATCGAGATTGTCGGGCAGCGTCAGAATCTGCAACTCGACTTCCTGGGCGACGAACAATTCCAGGATTTGATCGCTGCGGCGGCGGCCGGCTTCATCGCCGTCCAAGACGAGCATCACCCGGTCGGTAAATCGCTTGAGCAGCTTGATGTGTTGCTCGCCCAGGGCCGTGCCCAGCACGGCCACGGCGTTCGACAGGCCGCTCTGCTGGGCGACGAGGCAGTCGGTATAGCCCTCCATCACCATGGCCGACTTGCCCTTGGCGATCGCGTCCTTGGCGACGTCGAGGCCGTAGAGCGTGTTGCCCTTGTGGAAGATCGCCGTTTCCGGCGAGTTGTAGTACTTAGGGCCTTCGAACTTTTTCCCCGGCGAGGGATTTCCTGGCGACTCAATTCCCTGCGGCTGGGCGACGCCCGGCAGGATGCGGCCGCCCAGGGCGATTGGCCGGCTTTGCACGTCGCGGATCGGAAACAGCACGCGGCCGTGAAACGGGTCGTAATATCCCGGCCCTTTCGTTCGTTCCTTCGCCAGCCCGACCGCCGCCAGCACCTGCGGCGTGAAGCGGGTCTGGCGGGCCTGGGCGAGAATCCAATCCCAAGAGTCGGGCGAATAGCCGAGCCGAAAGCGCTCGATGCTCTCTTGAGTGATCTTGCGGTCGGCCAGATACTCGCGGGCCGGCCGAGCTTCGTCGGAGCGGAGCAGGCATTCGTGAAACTGCTGCTCGGCCCAGGCCATGGCCTGGTACAGCAACTGCCTGTCGCGCCCCTTGCCCGAGCCGTCGAGCACGATGCCCGCCCGATCGGCCAGCATCTCCAGCGCTTCGCGAAACTCCACGTTCTCCTGCTTCATCATGAAGCTGAACACGTCGCCGCCGAAGTTGCAGACGTAACACTTGAACGACTGGCGCTCTGGATTCACCTGGAGGCTGGGATGAGCGTCGTCGTGCCAGGGGCAGAGGCCCTTGTAGCCGCGGCCTTCGCGCCGCAAGTGAACGTAGTCGCCGATCAAATCGACGATGTCGACGGCCCGCTTGACCTGTTCCTTGGCGCTGTCGGCAGTCGACCCGAAAGACACCGGAAACTCCTCAAGCGCAATAGCACAGCCTATCAAGCGGCGGGATTATAGGCGCCCGCCCAAACGCAGTCAAGCACAGCTCTGCGACGGCAATTTCGCCGCGAAAACCCGAAGAAAACGCATATTTCACCGCCGCTGCTGCGGCGGGCGGCGCCCTCTTTGCAATTTCTCGTCCGACGGCCGCTCGCCGACCGTCACGTCGAGCGATACTTGCTGGCCGCCGCGGAAGACCACGACTTTCACCGTCTTGCCGATGCCGGTTCGAGCGACCAACAGCGGCAGCTCGGCGCCGTCGACGACTTCTTGCCCATTCCACTCGAGAATCACGTCGCCCGCCTGGATGCCGGCCTTTTCAGCCGGAGAGCCCGCGACGATATCGACCACCAACGCGCCCTTGACTTCCTTCAAACCTAATTTCTTGGCCACCGCGGCGTCGAGCGAATCGAGTTGCACCCCCAGCCAGCCGCGCGAGACGCTGCCCTTGGCTTTGAGATCTTTATAGACCTGCTGGGCGATTTCGCTGGGAATGGCGAAGCTGATGCCCTGGAAGCGCTGGCCGACGATGGCGGTGGTGATGCCGACCAGCTTGCCTTCGATATCGACCAGCGGCCCGCCGCTGTTGCCGGGGTTGACGGCGGCGTCGGTCTGCAAGAATTCCTGATAAACGGGTCCGTTCACGCCCCGCCGCTGCTTGGCGCTGACAATGCCCGAGGTCACCGTGCGGTCGAGGCCGTAAGGATTTCCGACAGCCAGCACCCAATCGCCCACTTCCAACTGCTGGCTGTCGCCCCAGGGCAGGGCGATCAGGTTTCCGGCGTTCAAGCGCAGCACGGCCAGGTCGGTGGCCTGGTCGACGCCGACGACGCCGACGTCGCCGCCCGAAATGGTGCGGCCGTCGCTGAGACGGACGGCAATGGCATCGGCGCCCTGCAGCACATGGAAGTTGGTCAGCACGTAGCCGTTTTCCGCGTCGACGATCACGCCCGAGCCTTGACCTTCCAGGAAGCGCTGTCCCTGCCTGGGCCCGAATTGCAAATCCCAGCCGTCGGTGGGAAAGGCGGCCGCTCCGCCTTCGGCCTGCACCGTATCGATGTGCACGACGCACGGTTCGACGCGCTTGGCCACGTCGCGAAAGGCGCGCGAGGTGTCGGAGATCTTGACCAGCTCCGTGTTCTTGCCCAGCTTTTCCAAGTCTTCGGCCGCGGCGTCGGCGCGAGCCCGAAGCTGGCCGCGCGTAATCGAGTACTGCACTTGTTCGGCCATATACGGCAACACGAGCCCCAGGCACAACACGGCCAGAATCCACAGCAAGCGAGGCAGCCGCCGTTCGGAAGGCGCGCGATAGGTCGGTGCAGTATAAACCGGTTCTTGCATGGGCGTCACTTGGGCTCGACGTTGGCATCCTCGAATCGCACGCAGCGCGGCTGGCCGTGCTATTATAGTTGACGTGCTATCGTGCAAACAACCGGCTCCCGCGTCGGGCGCCGCGCTCGCGACTTGCTCCGCATCCGTTTTCAACTTCGCATGGCGCGCTTTCGCACTTACGACAGCCTTCCGCCTTCGGCGTTTTTTCCGCCGGCCGACCTGGCATCGCCCGAGGGCCTGATTGGCGTGGGGGGCCAATTGACGCCCGACTGGCTGTTGGACGCCTATCGCCACGGCATTTTTCCCTGGCCGTTCGCCAACCAACAACTGGCCTGGTGGTCGCCCGACCCGCGGGCGATTTTCGAACTGGACGGGCTGCACATTTCGCGCCGGCTGGCCAGAACCTGCCGCAGCGGGCGATTTCGCGCGACGTGCAATTGCGCTTTCCGCGAAGTGTTGCAGGGCTGCGCCACGGCGCAGCACCGGCGCCACGGCAGCTGGCTAACCAGCGAAATGCGCGAAGCGTATCAAAAGCTGCACGAACTGGGCTACGCCCACAGCGTCGAAGTCTGGCACGACGGACAATTGGCCGGCGGAACCTACGGCGTGGCCTTGGGCGGGCTGTTCGCAGCCGAATCGATGTTCTACCGCGTCCGCGACGCCTCGAAAGTGGCGCTCGT
The DNA here is from genome assembly GCA_035532215.1 of Pirellulales bacterium. Lineage (GTDB taxonomy): Bacteria > Planctomycetota > Planctomycetia > Pirellulales > JAICIG01 > JAICIG01. The sequence goes on from DATKRK010000448.1 coordinate 26,384, forward strand.
GCATTTGCTCGCGCATCTCAACGCCCGGGGCTACGAGCTGCTCGACATCCAGCAGCTCACGCCGCACACCGAAAGCCTCGGCGCCACGGAGATTTCCCGCCGCGCGTTTTTGGCCCGGCTGTCGCAGGCGCTGGAGAGCGGCGTGAGCTTCGGCGAGAGGTTGGAGCCGGGGCCCAATGGTCTTGAGTAACCTCGCTCAATTCCTCATCCGTGCCATCCGTGAAATCCGTGGCTGCATCGCGCATTCAAGATGAACCACGGATTTCCCAGCGCGGCCTTCGGCCGCAACCAATTGAGCCACGGATGGAACACGGATAAAACACGGATGAAATGCAGAAAATGAGGCTCTTCCGCAGAATCTATGGGTGGTTTTATCGCTGGTTAGGCAGGGTTGGGGTTGCGTTTTCCAAGGCATTGCCGGGCAAATAAACGTAGCGTTGCTAAGTGAGACGCCGGTGAGGAGCCAAATTGGAAAACACCATGTCCGATCCGTCTTCGATCCGTGTTTCATCCGTGGCTCGCCTCCGCCAAAAGCGCCGCACGAATCTTCGCGAGACGCCCTACCGCTGATACGCCGGCAGATAGTGCAGATAAACCTCGAGCACGAGCGAAGCCATGGCGGTCCAATAGATCTTGTTGCGGCCGACGACCCCTTCGTTCTCCGAGGTGCCGGCCGGCACGTCCCAGCTTCCGTCGGCGTTCTGCCGTCGCAACAGCAGCTCGCGAATCTGCGGGTGCCAGTCGTTCCAGTACTTGCCGCCGGCCTGGTAATGGGCCTGCATGGCGTAGTAGTGGAAATAGTAAAAATACTGCACCGAGCCGCCTTCCCACTTGACCTTTTGCGGCGCCAGGTAGTCGAGCGATTTGACGACGCTTGGGTCTTCGTAGCGGCCGAGCAATTGCAGCGAGAGTACGCCCGCGGCGCTCATCTCGGGCTTGGGCCCGCCGCCGGTTTGATAGCCGAAGCCGCCGTTGGCGTGCGCGCACGACTTGACGTAATCGATGGCCCGCTCGATCGTCTTGTCGGGCAGCGGGATCTCGGCGTTGCTCGCCGCCCGCAAGGCGACGATCTGCATCACCGAGACGCTCAGGTCGGCGTCGTTTGGCTGCGGCTGATAACGCCATCCGCCCGAAGGGGCCTGCGCCGAAACGATCAATGCCACTGCCTTTCGCAGCGCCTCTTCGAGCTTCGGGTCCGGGTCCATGCCGTACAGTTCGGCGCACGCCAGCGTGGCCAGCGCGTGTTCGTACATCGGCCCGTGCGAAGGTCGTAGCGAGGCGAACAGCCCGTTCGGGTGCTGCCCGGCCAGCACGAAGTTCTTGCCGCGCTCGACGACGTCCTTATAAGGGCCGCGGCCCGGCACGTGCCCGCGGCCGAGAAACGCCAGGATCGCTAGCGCATTGGGCGCCTGGTTCTCGTGATGCCAGCCGCCGTCGGGCGGCTGCTGAGCGGCCAGGTAATCCATCGCCCGATCGATCGCGCCGCGCACCTGCTCGACGACGCGCTGCTCGCTCTGGGGAGACTCGGCGCGTACTGGTTGGGTCGCGATGCAGGGTAAAAGGAGCGCGAGGGCGGCGCCAAGTCGGAAGTCGGCCCTCGGAAGTCGGGGATTTGCGCGCGAGGGTTTGCTGGTTTTCATTTCCGACCTCCGAATTCCGAATTCCGACTTCACGAGAGTCCCGCCAGTCGGCGCAGGCCGACGTCTAAAGAATAAAGGAGGGCCAACAGGCTGAGCATCAGCCAGTTGTCCCAGATGCTGGCCTCGCTGCGCAGCGAGATCAGTTTTGGCTCGCCGGCCAGCGATTCGCTGATCGAACGGAGCTGGTGCAGCTTGACGATTTTGCCGAGTTGCGAGAGCGCGGCGGCGTTGACGTTCGGGCGGCGCAGTTCGGCGGTGGAAGGACTGACGTGCAGCGGAGCTTCGACCGCGTCGAGCCCTTCGCCCGGCTTGAAGGCGAAACGGTAATCGCCCGCGACCTGGGGCGTGAATTGGCCCAGGTAGCGGCCCGGCACGAGCTTGTCGGCCGAGAGTTCCAGCGAAGACTCGTCGCCGCCGCGTTCGACGGCCAGCGACAGCGCGGCTTCGTCGCGCGGCGAGCCGTCGGCCTGGTAGGCCATCAGTTCGATCTGGGCCGTTTCGCCGGGCCGAGCGCGGATCGGCCGGACTTCGAGCCAGCTTTTCTTCTTCAGATCGTCATCCTGCCGCCGGGCGACGAAGCGGATGGCCTGCCCCCAGAACTTGTAGAAAAAGCGATCGCCGGCGTTCTCGCGCCAGAGAAAGGTCGAGTCGATGCCGAGAAACAGCACCTTGCCTTGACCGGCGAAGTGGTGCGCCGCCAACGGCAGCTTGCCGTAGCGGCCTTCGACGCCCGGGTTGAAAGCCAAAACGGTCGCCGCGGGCGACGCTCGCTCGGCCGCGGCGCACCAGTAGAACGGCGGCATCGCGTCCCACACTTCCTGGTTGCGGCCGGCGTCGTCGTAGAGCCGCAACGTCTCGTGAATGGCGCCCTCGGGGCCGACTTCGAAGCGAAACGGCTTGAACGCCGGCGCCTCGATGCCGCCCGTGGGGCGGCCTTCCAGGCCGTCGGTGAAAGGCGGCCTGGAAGGCCGCCCCACGAAGTCGGGCTTGAGCTTGACCGGCAGCAAATCCTGGAACTCTTCGCTGTAGCGATGCGGCATCGATTGCGGCCCGGCCTCGACGATCAGCCCCACGCCGCGCTCGCGGACCGCTTCGGCCAGCAGCTCGATGAACCGGGGGCCGACGAGTTGCGGCGAGACGTCGCCCAAGATCACCGTATGGTAGCGGGCCAGTTCGTCGATCGTCGCCGGTAATACGTTTTGCCGCTCGATCGGCAGCCGCCGCACTTCGGCTTCGAGCACCAGATCGGGCTCGGCGGTCCCTTCGTCATCGTCGCCTCGCTTTATGGCGCCGGCTCGACGTCGACCGGCGCCCATGCCAAAACCGCCCAGGCCGTGATCGCGGCGCATGGCGTTCTTCAAAAAGCGGAAATCCCACCGCGGCAAGCCCTCGATGTACAGCACCCGCAGCTTTTCGCCGCTGACGCGGACGGCGACGCTGTCGGCGTTATTGTCGGGCAGATCTTCGGGCAACTCGGCTTCGGGCTGCACCCGCACCGTGAGCAGCCGGGCGCCGGCGTCCTGGGCCTTGAACGACAGCTCGACGTGTTGCTGTTCGGTGTTTCGCAGGACGAGATCCTTCGAATCGATCAGCGCCGCCGCGCTTTTCTCGCCGCCGCCTTCGTTCTCGAAGAGCATCACCTTGACGGGCTGCTCGGGATAGCCTTGGATTTCGAGCGTGGCCGAAACCTGCACGGTGTCGCCGGTCGAAACCAGGTCGGGGGCGAACACGTCGACGACCGTCACGTCGCGCAGCGGCGCCTCCGAACCGGTCGGTACGGCAAACAGCGGGGCGCCGGCATCGGACGCCGCCCGGGCCGCCTCGGCAGGCGCCCGGCCGGCCGTGTTTTCTCCGTCGGAAAACAGCACGACGCCCGCGATCTGCCGGCCGGCCGCTTCGTCGAGCAGCTTGGCCACGCCGTCGCCGATCCGCGTTTCGGCCGCCCGCGGCTCGAACGCGGGCGGCTCATACGCTTCGCCTTCAGCCGGCAAACGCTGGAGGCTTTCGCCCAGCGAGTAGTAACGCAGCTCGTACTTCTCGGCCAGCGGCTTCAGCCATTCTTTGGCTTGATTCGCCACCGCTCGCCGGGCCAGTTCCGCGCGCGTCATTTGTGCGATGGTCGCCTTGGTCGCCGGGTCGACCTTGCCGTCGGCCGACGGAAGGCCGAGAGCCGCGGCCGTCTTCGACAATTCCTCTTCGTCGAACGGACCGACCGGCAGGCTCATGCTCTGCGATTCGTCGAAGACCAGCGCCACGAGCGGCCGCTTTTCGATCTTCAGATCAAGTTTGAGCGATGGCGCCGCGAGCACGACGATCAAGAGCAGCAGAATCGCCACCCGGATGGCGGTCAGCGTCCCGCGCAGCCGCGGGCCGACCGTGCTCAAGGCGGTCGCCTGCCGCCGATAGACGTACCAGGCGATCGGCGCCGCGAGGGCCAGCCCGAGCCACAAGGTCAGCGGCCGCTGCACTTCGAGCGTGGCCTGGTCCAGGTGGGCGCGAATCTGGTCGTGTACGCCGATTTGTCGCAATAGCGATTCGAGCATCGTCCGAACGTCGTCTCTTAGCGCGGGTCTTTCGCGGTCGAAAGCCGCTGGAAGTAATCTTGAATGAACTTGCGGTAGCCTTCGGGGCCTTGCTCGCGCATGCCTTGCAACAGCTCTTCACGCAATTGCGGCTGCATTTTGAGCAGCATCGCGCGCGAGGCCGGATCGAGATCGGCCAATTCGACCGTTACGATCTCGCCGCCGCTGCTGGTCGGGCGCAAGTTGCCCAGCGCCGGGCCGATTGACGTGCGGCCCTGCGTTTGCTGCGTCTGCTCGGACATCTGCGAGGCTTGCCGCAAGCGTTGGGCCATGGCCAAGGCCTGCTGCACGGCCGCCGAATCGAGCAGGTCCGACAATTCCTGCGGCGGGTTGGAGTTTTCCGACGCTGCTTCGTCCTGCGGCGAGCCGCCTTTCGAGGGCTTGTTCTTGGCCGCCATCTTCGACGGCGAGTCGGGCGGTTGCTGGCCCTGGCCCGGCGCCTCGTCGTTGCCCGGCCCCTGTTCGTCGTTCATGGATTCGCCTTCGGCCGGCATGTCGTCCATCGCCTCTTCCATCCCCTCGCTGCCAGCCTCGGCCAACGCGGCGCGAAGCTGTTCCATCAAAGCTTCGAGCGATTTCTGATCGGCGCCCAGGCTTTGCTCGGCCAGGTTCAATTCCATGAGCTGCTCGAACTGCCGCTCGGCGAGTTGCTCGCGCTGGGCTTCGGTCGGCGTCGGCGGATCGGACTGGGGATCCTTGCGCGGCATGGGCCGCTTTTCGGCCAGCTTGGGATCGAGCTGCGGCGACTGGCCCCCTAGCGCCGGGCGAATTTGCGGCTGCTTGCGCGGCTTCGCTGGTGCAGCCATCTCTTGCCGGGACGGCATATCTTCGGCATCTGGCTGATGCACCTCGCCGCGTTGCGCCGGCTTCATCTGCCGGAGTCCGTCGCCGGCCAACAACTGCATCGCTTCGTCAAGCGGCGGCTCGGCCTGCCGGTCGAGAGCGGCTTGCCGCTTTTGCAAGTCTTCGAGCATGATCTCCGGCACGATCGGCGTGGCGTCGAGCAGCCCGGCTTGCTGCCCTTCGAATTCTTTCAATTCCTCGCGCAGCTCGGCGATCATGCCGCGCAGATCCTCCAGCCCGCGGGCGGTCATGCCAGCCTGCTGTTCGAGCAGTTCCTGCCGCAATTGGGCCAACGCTTCTTCCATCTGATCGGCCATTTGCTTGCGGGCGTCCCCGAGCGCCTTGAGCCGCTCGGCCGAAGCTTCCAGTTCTTGCTTGACGCGCTCGGCCGCCTTGGCCATTTGGGCGACGTGCGGATCGCGCTTGTCGGCGTTGGCCGCCTGACGGATCTGTTCGGCGAGTTGACCGAGCGGCTTGGCGGCCGCCTGATCGAAGATTTCCTGCGCGGTTTTCATTTCCGAGACGATCTCGGCCGGCAACGTCTTCATTTCGTCCGCCTGCCTGGCGGCATTTTGCAATTCGCCCGCCACCTGCCGCGCGACGTGGGCGTTTTGCTCTTCCTGTCCGGCGGCCTGAGCCAGCTCTTGCCGCAATTCAGCCAACTCCTTGGCGGTCGCGTCGTCAAGTTTCAATTCCGGCGCCTGCGCCGGCGGAGGTTGCTGCGGATTGGCCGCCGCGGCTTTCAAGGCTTCCTGCCGGGCTAGGGCCTCGGCTTCGGCCAGCTTGTCTTCCAGCGGCTCATACTTCTGTTCCAACTCTTCGAGCCGATCGACGACCTTGGTCTGGTCGTCGATCAGCTTGGCCAGCTTCTCTTGCAGCCGGTCCTGGGTCTCTTCGAAGCGAGCCAGTTGCTTGTCGACGGCGTTGTGGTCGTCGGCGATGCGGACCAGAAAGTCGCGCGTCTCGGCGGCTTGCCCCTTGCGGTCTTCGACATAGGCCCGGTAGCGAAGGTGCTCGCCGGGCTTGAGATCGAACGTCGTGAGGTCGAGCGTCAACAGCGCCAAATCGGCCTTGAGCAACTTCTCTTCATAGACCTTCGACGCCGCTTCGCGAAAGCCGTCGGTGTCGCCGCGCTGGGCCATGACTTTCAGCCGCTTCAAGGCGACGTCGTCGTAGACGGCGATCGCCAGCGGCAGTTTTTGCGGCCGGCTGAGCACGATGTCGCTGGCCGGCCGTTCAAGCGTGATCTGCGGCGGGTTATCGGGGATCGCCAGATACCTGGCCTCTTTCATCGGCTGGTTGGCGTGCTTCAGCTTGTTGCGCAGCTCGACGCGGTAATAACCTTCGCCCGCCAGCGGAAAGCGGCCCGACCATTCGCCCGGCTCGCGCGACTTGAGCGGAAACGTCTGCTTGACGACCAACTGCCGCTCGCTGCGCGTGGGCGGCGGCAGCGCGCCGCCGCGATGCCAATAGGCCTGGCCGCCGCTGAGGAAAAAGCCCATGCCTTTGATCGCCTTGCCGTCGAGGCCCAGTTCTTTGGCCGAGACCTCCAGCCGCACCCATTCGCCGGCCGGCGGCAGCGGGCCCAGCGAACGCCGGCTGGCCGTGTTCGGCTGGCCCACGCCAATCTTGTCTTCGCCCCAGTACGCGCGGTGCTCCCAATTCTGCCCGTCGTGCCATTGCAGCAGAATGCTCTCGGGCTTCTGGTCGGGCGGAAGGTAGACCCACGCGAACAGCCACTCCTCGGGCTCGACGCGAAAGCCGACGCGAGCCGTGTGGAACACGTGCGAATGCACGCCGGCGGCGGGCGGCTCGGTGTGCGTCGGCCGGCCGTACTTTTCCACATCCCATTGCCAATTGCCTTCCAAGACGGCGCCCTCGGGCGCCTTGCTCTCGAACCAGACGCGCTCTTCGCGGTCGTCGTCGGCGACCGGCTTGAAGTCCGCGTCCAAAAGTTGTATTTCGGCCTCGACTACGTCGCCCGCCGACGCAACTTGCACTTCGACCTCGCTCGTCTCCGGCCCGGTCACGTCCAGCGTCGGCTGCGGCACGACGCCTTCGGCGCCAAGCTGCAAGTACTCCGGATAGTGCAGCACGGCTTTCGCATCGACGATCCGCGGGCGATCGACCAGTTCGATTTCGTACTTCTTGCTCCACGTGCCGCCGCCGTAAACGCGGTAGGCGAACGAGTCTTCCAAACCGTGCAGCGTCAGCCGCCACGATGGATCGGCCTTCGCCCGGGCCAGATCGTGCCAGATCGCCGCGCCGCCGTCGGCGGGCAACAGTTCCAAGCGGAACTCCTGAGGCTCGCCCTTCGTCACGAGGACATCGAAGTCGATGTCGTCGCCGCGCAAGACTTGCGTACTGCCCGGCTTGACCTCGAACAGCACGCCGGTGGCTGGCGGAATGTCGGCGAAGGGATGGAAGATCCGCGCCATGGCGGTCGGCAGCCGGTCGGCCAGCAGCGCCCAGCAGATAATGAAGGCCGCCACCGCAACACCGCAGGCTGCGCCCGCACGGCTCAGGTTGCGGCGATCGACGACGCTCGCCGGCCGGAAGTTGCAAATTCGCTCCAGGGCCTCGCCGACTAGCTTGCGGTAGAACGCCGGCGAATAGCCTTTACGCCGTTTGTCGGCGGCGATATCGACGCAACTCACCAGCCGGTTGTGAACGCCCGGCAACTGCAGTTCGATCCGCCGCGCCACATGCCCGTCGCTCATCCGCCGCACGAGCGGCCGCAAGACGCCGGCGAAGAAGGCCCAACCGCTGGGCAGCACGACCAACAGCAAGGCGAAAAATCGCATCGTGGGCCACAGCGGCGAGAGCAGGTCGAGGCAGGCCAGCGCCAACAGCGCGCCAAGATAGAGCGTCAGCGAGAGCGCCAGCCCGGTCGCCATCCAACTGCCGCGCAGCCAATGCCGCACGCGGCCGATCAGGCGGAAGATCGGCCTCGTATCGAGAGCTTGTTCGGCCGGTTCTCGCGGGTGTTGGGGATTCATGACGGTTCCTCACGCACAGTCTTTTCGATTTTCAACCCCTGATCGGCCACCGCGCCGCTCCACTAGTACCTTCAATCAACCACGGATTGCCCAGCGCGGCCTTCGGCCGCAACCAATCGAGCCACGGATGGAACACGGATAAAACACGGATGAAATGCAGAATGGGGCTCTTCCGCAGGATTCATGGGCGGTTTTATCGCTGGTTAGCAGGGTTGGGGTTGCGTTTTCCAAGGCATTGCCGGGCAAATAAACGTGGCGCTGGTCAGTGAGACGCCGGTGAGGAGTCGAATTGGAAAACACCATGTCCGATCCGTGTTCGATCCGTGTTTCATCCGTGGCTAAGCTCCTATGGCCTAAGTTGCTTTGATTGGAATAGTTTGTTTGGTTGCGGCCGAAGGCCGCGCTGGGTCGTCCGTAGTGCTGGTCTGTCAGGCTGGAAAGCCTGACCTACTTGCCCGCTCACTCTCCAATCGCCGGGTCGCCGGCGCCGGTCATCTGTCCGACCCAGGCGCCCGGCGCCAGTTGCCGAATTCGCTCGCCCATCGAGGCCTCTTCGCCGTTGCGGCCTTGCCCGCTGCGGGTGGCCAGCAGAAACTCGGCGCCGATCACTGCGAAGGCCGCGTACAGCAAATATCGCCAGATTTCGCGTTGGTCGCCGACCGAGCCCAGTTCTTGCTGCGCTTCGGCCGAGGCGTCGACGAACGAAAGCTTCACGCCGGGAAACCATTCGCTGAGTTCCGCCTCGCTTGCCGCGGCGAACTCCGATTCGTCCGGAGCGAGATTCACGGCGAACTCCGCGGCGCCGCGTTTGGGCTGTTCAACGCGGCCCCCTTTCACTTCGACTGCGTAATAGCCCTTTTGCGACGTCTGTTCGTAACCGCTGACGAACCGCGAGCCGGCCCGCTTGAACTCCAAATCGGTCGAGCGTTGTTCGCCGTCGATCACCCGCCCCGAAAGGGGCGACCACTCGCCGGCCACGGCGATCTCGGCGACGCCGTCGGCCGGCACGACCGAAGGCGTTTCGAGTTCCGGGCGGTGTTCGAGATGGTTGACCAGTCGCAGCACGAGCGGCACGAACTCGGGCTTGAGCGGCAAGTTCGTCCATTTGGCGTGCATCGGGAAGGCGGCCACGAGCACCGCCCCGTCGCGGAAGCGATTTTCGACCAGCGCGACCTGCTTGGGCGAGAAGCGGGCCAAGGCCCAGCCGCCGGGCGCCGCTTCGTCGAAGGTCAGCGGAAAGCGGCGGGAAAAGTGCGCCGTGGTCAGGTAGCGCGCGTCGGGATCGTCGAACACGGCCAGCGCCGGGTGAGCGAAATCGACTGCGCTGAGCTGCACGAACGTTTCCGGTTTTTGCGGATCGCCGACCGGCGGGCCCATCTCGACCGGCGTCAAGCGCTCGTTCAAGGGCCCCGGCACGGCGAAGAACTGCTTGTTGTAAACGTCGTAGTTCACGCGGTCGCCGGGAAAGATCATCAGCCCGCCGCCGGCTGAGACGAAATCGTGCAGCCAAAGAAAATGCTGCTTGTTGAGGCCGCCGCAGTTGGCCAGGATCACCACGCTGGCATCGCGCAGCGTATCGGGATTCACTTGCCCTTGCTGGATTTCCTGCACGTCGAGCGAACGAACGTATTCCTTGCTCGGCCCGAGCGGCGGCGCCGGCTCGTTCGCTGCACTGGCCTCGGCCGGCGAAGGCTCGTTCGGCCGGTCCTGCTCTTCGCCATGCGCAGTCAAGGCGGTGCGAAGATAGAGAGCGTCGTTCTCGTAAGGATCGCCCGCCGGGTTGCCGTTGACCAACAGCACCTTGATCGGCGGCGAAATCGAGAGCGTGAACAAATATTGATCGTCGTCCGGAAAGCGGTCTTCGTCGATCTCGAAGCGGCCGTGCAGCACGCCCGGTTCGGTGGGCGTGAAGACGATCTCCTTCTGTTCCGAATCGCCCGGTTTGACGGTCAGCGGTACGCGGGCGATTTCGGCGTCGTCCACGAACACGCCGACCGTGACCTCGGCCAGATCGGTCTCGGAATCGTTGGCCACGCGCGGCCGCAGTACGAGCGGCAGGCCGACGATCGCCCGATGCTGCCGCGGCCGCTCGCCGATCACGGCCCGGTTGGCCAGCGGTTCGTGCGAGCCAACGTCGACCACGACCAACCGGGCGTCGTCGGGCACGAGGCGATCGATGCCTTGCGAGGCTGCTTCGCGCCAGCCGGAGGCTTGATTGTCGGTGAACAAGTAGACCGTCGGCGTTGTCGACCGCTGCGAGCGAGCTGGAAACACTTCTGACAAGGCCGACAGCCAGTTGCCGCGCGACGGGCTCGACTGCAAGGCATCGATCTGCTCGCGGGCGGCTTCGTTGTCGGGCGTGAAACGGCTGAACACTTCCTCGGGCCGGGCCGCCACGCGGACGAGCGAGAGCCGATCGTCGGGCGAGAGCCGATCGACGACTTTCAAGGCCGCGTCCTTGGCTCGTTCCAGCGCCGAGCGGCCGGCGGTTTGTGCGTTCATGCTGGCCGAGCAGTCGACCAACAGCACCACGTCTCGTCCGGCGCCGCCGCCGAACAGCGCGCTCCAGTGCCGCACCGCCGGTCGGGCGCACAAACCGACCAACAGCAGCAGAAACAAGGCCCGCAGCGCCGCCAGCAACGCTTCCAGGAACTTCATCTGCCGCCGCTGCTGGAGATACGTGTCGAACAGAAAGCGGAACGTGCTCAGTTCGACCGTGCGCAGGCGGTGCAGCGTGAGCAGGTGCAAGACGATGGGAACGCCGGCCAGCGGCAGCAGATAGAGCAGGCCTGGGTGCAGCAATTCCATCGTCAAACGCCTTCAATTGCCCGTTGAAAAAGGGGACATTCTACTTTTTCAAGGGGCCGAGTCACGAGATGTTCGCGTTCTCGAAAAAGTAGAATGTCCCCTTTTTCAACAGACACCTCGCAAAAAGCTGGTTTCTCGCTCGTACATTCGGCTGCTCGGAGCCAGTCCCCGTTTTCAACAGACGTTTATCCCATCCGCGAACGCTTATCGAGGCAGGCGGCCAGCGATATATCGTAGGGCTCTTTGGTGTTGGTCAGATTGTAGCTGATCTGCCGCTCGAGGCAGTCTTTTTTCAGTTGCTCGATGAAGGCGTTGATCCGCGCCAGGTAGTTCGCCCTGAGCGTTTTGGGGTTGGCGGTCAACCGGCCGGCGCCTTCCATGTCTTTGAACCGCGTCATGCGATCGAAGGGAAACGTCAGCTCGGCGTCGTCGAGCACGTGGAACACGATGACCTCGTGCCGCTCGTGGCGGAAGTGCTGCAAGCCGTGGGCGATGGCCTCTGGGCGGTCGATCAGGTCGCTGATCAGAATCACCAACCCGCGGCGTTTGATCCGCTCGGCCACACGGTGCAGCACGGCGCCGACGTCGGTTTCCTCGCCGGGCTGCACCTTTTCCAATTCGTCGAGCACGCGGCGGAACTGCGTCGGCCGGGCCTTGGCCGGCAATTGCCGGCGGACCTGCGAGTCGAACAGCGTCAGCCCGACGGCGTCGTTCTGCTTCAAGAGCAAGTAGGTCAGCGCGGCGGCCAGGTAGCTGCCGTATTCGAGCTTGCTGAGCTTGCCGCCGCGGAAGTTCATCGAGTTCGAGCAGTCGAGCAGAATGTATGCTCGTAGGTTCGTCTCGTCCTCGAACAACTTGACGAAGTATTTGTCGTTGCGGGCCAGAATGCGCCAATCGAGCGTGCGCAGCTCGTCGCCCGGCGTGTAGGCCCGGTGGTCGAGATACTCGACCGAGAAGCCGTGATACGGGCTGCGATGGCGGCCGGTCAAAAATCCTTCGACGACCTGGCGGGCCACCAGCTCCATGCGGCCAATGCGGGCCAGTCCTTCGGGATCTAAAAAACGGTTCGCCATAGGTCTTTCAATTCACCAGCTTCGATTGGCTAACCACAGAGACACATCCCCTTTCAAAAAGTTTAATTGCAATTTGCGGCCGACTTTTGTATTTCAACGCCGATAAGAAATTTCTCCTCTCTGTGCCTCTGTGTCTCTGTGGTTCAACCTTCCCCGCCTAATTACTCAGTAGGCTCGCGGACGGTTTCGAATAGTTTTTCGACGATATGATCCGCCGTCACGCCGTCGCTTTCGGCAGTGAAGCTGGTCACCAGCCGGTGCCGCATCACGGGCGGGGCGACGTAGCGAATGTCGTCGGTCGAAACGTGTACGCGGCCGTCGAGCAACGCGTGGGCCTTGGCGCCCAGCAGCAGGGCCTGGCAAGCCCGCGTGCCGGCGCCCCAGGTCAGGTATTTGTTCACATAGTCGGGCGCCTCGGGCGAGCCGGGCCGCGTGGCGCGGACCAGGCTGACCGCGTACGACGACATGCTGCGGCCGACGAGCACCTTCCGCACGATCCGTTGCAAGTTGATGATCTCGGCCCGGTCCACGATCGGCGTCAGCGTCGGCGCCTCGCCGCTGGTCGTGCTTTCGGCGATGGCCAGCTCTTCGTCGAAGCTCGGGTAGCCGACCAGAATCTTGAACATGAAGCGATCGAGTTGCGCCTCGGGCAGCGGATAGGTGCCTTCCTGCTCGATCGGGTTTTGCGTGCCGAGCACCAGAAACGGCTTTTCCAGCAGAAAGTCTTCGCCGGCCGTCGTGACCTTATATTCCTGCATGGCCTGCAGCAGGGCGGCTTGCGTCTTGGGCGGCGTGCGGTTGATCTCGTCGCCCAGCAGGATGTTGGCGAAGATCGGCCCCTTGACGAACCGCATTCGCCGCCGGCCGGTGCCTTCCTCTGCGTCGAGGATTTCCGTACCGGTGATGTCCGAAGGCATCAGGTCGGGCGTGAACTGAATGCGGCGGAAGTTGAGCGACAAGAGCTGCGAAATGCACGAGATCATCAGCGTCTTGGCCAGGCCCGGCACGCCTTCCAAAATGCAGTGCCCCTGGCAGAACATCGCGATCAGCACCTGCTTGAGCGCTTCGTTCTGGCCGACGATCACCCGGCCGAGCTCGTCGGTCATCTTGCGATAGGCGTCGGCCAGGTACTCGGCCGATTTCAAGTCCGATTGATCCATCGGCCCGCCGGCGGGCGGGTTCGATTGCCGGTTGTGCGAGGAAGGCAGAGGCATGCGCGAGTCATCTCCGGGGCATCTCGGGCGCCACAGCGGGCAGGCCGGCGCCGTTCAAGAGACTATTGTAGCCGCCCCGGCCGAGGTTACGAAAAAAAGCTCGCTCGAAGTGAAAAAGCCGGCGATGGCGGTCGCCCATTACAGCCCCGCCTCGGCCAGCGCCGCCTGGTAATCTTCCGGCAGATTCAAATTCCGCAGCGTCTTCGAATCCGGATCGACCTTGCTCAGCTCCGCGGCGGAAATCTCGCGAGTGCGAACCAACTCGTAAAGATCCGCGGCCCGCAAGCGGTCTTCGGCCAGCAGGCGTTCAATCTGCGGCAGCACGCTGCGGCGATAGACGGCCGCCAGCGGTTGATAAAAACCATCGATGCGCGGCACGGCGACGTCGAAGCCGTCGAGTAATTCAATCATGCGGCGGACGAACCGCGGTTCAAGAAACGGCACGTCGCACGCCGTGGCATAGGCCGCTTCGCAGCTTGGCCGCAAGGCGGCCAGCCCGCCGGCCAGCCCTTCGAGCGGCCCGCGATATTCGCGCCGATCGCGCACGATCGTTACGCCCGCGGGCAACTCGGGCAATTCCTGATCGGCGGCCGCCACCACGACGATCGGCTCGACCGCCTGGCTTAACAACCGCACCACCCGCTGAAGCAAGAGTTCCGGGCCGAAGGGCAACAGCGCCTTCGACGCGCCCATGCGGCTGCTCCTGCCGCCGCACAGAACGATGCCGCCGCAACGGGTGATACTCGGCGGCGGCGGTGAGACGGGAGGATCCATTTCGGCTTCATTTTGGATTTTGGATTTTGGATTTTGGATTGAATCGAGAATCCAAAATCGAAAATCCAAAATCCCAAATACCCAATCACTTGCCCAGCAAGAACGCCAGCACGTCGGCCATTTCTTGCAGGTTGACCTTTTGCTCCAGCCCCTCGGGCATCAGCGAATGGCCGGTGTTCGAAAGTTCTTCGATGTTCTGCCGCAGGATGGTCTCTTGCACGCCCTGCGGCCGGCGGAGCGTGATGCTGGTGGCCGTCTCTTCGGCAATCACGCCGGTCAAGATGCGGCCGTCGTCGAGCGCGCAAACGTACTCCAAAAAGTTGGGCGGCACTTCGCGATTCGGATCCAGCACGTGCGTCAGGATTTCTTCGGCCGTGCGGTGCTTGATCGTGAGCAGGTTCGGACCGACCTCGTAGCCTTTGTCGCCCAGGCGGTGGCACGTCAGGCATTCGCGCTCGACGACCTTTCGGCCGCGCTGGCCGTCGGCCGGCGCGGAGAGAGCGGCCCGATAGCGCTCGAGCACTTCTTTTCGCGGGCTGGGGGCGTCGGCCGAAAACAGCTTCAGGGCCCGCTCGCGAATCTTCGGGTCGGCGTGCTGCATCAACAGCGTGCGGCGAGTTTGCGGGATTTGCGAAATGCCCGCCAGCCGCGATTCAATGGCGTCGAACAGCGGCTCGAGCCGCTCGGGGCGGGCCAGCAAGGCTTCGACCGCTTCGTTGCGCACGTCCGGCGTATAGCCGCGGTAAGGTTCGAGCAAAATCGCGGCGACGTCTTTGTCGCGGAAGCTCGACAGCGTGCGGATGGCGGCAATCTGCACGGCTTGCGGCTGCCGCGAGTCGAGCAGCGCGACGAGCACCGGCCTGGCGACGGAGAACTCGGCGTATCCGAGCAGTTGCAAAGCTTGCTGGCGATCGGCCGGCTCGGCCCGATCGTCGCCGGCGATTCTTTGCGCAGCTTCCAGCAGGTGCGAGATCAGGCGGCTCGCGGCCGGCAGCTTCGCCCCGGCCAGCTTGAGCCCGTCGCCCAGGCCCAGGACTAGCGCCATTTGCAGCCGCTCGTTCGTCTGCGCCGCCAAAACCGCTCCCGACGCCAGCACGGCCTGCACTTCGTCGCCCTGATTCCTGGCGCCGATGATGAACGCCAGTTCGCGGCCCCAAACCAGGGCCGCATCCTGCCCAGGGAATTCGCGATCGATCGCGAGCAACGAGAGCAACTCGCCCGCGCGCTCGGTCGCCGAACTCAAAACGGCCGCGCGGATCCAAGGATCGGCCGTATCGCAGCGTGCGATGCGGGCCAAGGCCGCCGCCACGCGCTCGTCGCCTGTTTCGCCCAGCGTGAAGGCCGTTTGGAAACGAACTCGCACGTTCGGGTCGTCGGCCAGGGCCAAAACCCGCTCGAGCAGTTCGGGCGATTGACGCAGCCGCGGTTCGGCCAACCGCACGGCATGTTCGCGGACGCCGGGCGCCTGGTCGGCCAACGCGGCGAGCAGGTCTTTTTCTCCTAATGCCCCAAGGCCGTCGAGCGACCACAAGGCGTGCAGCCGCGCCAGCGGCGCGCCGCTTTCGTGCAACAGTTTTCGCAACGGCGCCACGGCCGCCGGATCCTGTCGCTCGAACAGCAGCCGGTGTGCCGTGTCGCGCTGCCAGGCGTTGGGGTTCTCCAGTTCCTTCACGAGTTGCAGGGTGCTCGCGCCGCCCAACGGCGTGAACTTCGGCGGCTTGAAGCCCGGCGGCGCCAGGCGATAGATCCGCCCGCGATCGCGGCCGCTTTCCAGGTCGAGATGCTCCTTGATGTCGTCGGGGATCGACCACGGATGCTCGATTGTCTCGCGATACATGTCGCAAACGTGCAGCGTGCCGTCGGGGGCGTTGACGAAGTTCGTGGGCCGGAACCAATTGTCGGTCGAGCGGACGAACTCGGTTTCCGCATCGCCCCGCACCGACTTGAAGGTCACGCCGTCGGCCGAGAGCACTTGGCGGTGGACGAGGTTGCCCGCCACCTCGCCGATGAAGGCGTTGCCGTAGAATTGCTTGGGGTACGCCGTGCCGCGATAGATCGTGATGCCGCTGGTGCTGGTGACGTAGGCTTGGGCCAGTTCACTGCGCGGCGTTTTGCGGCTCGTGTCGCCGGTCCAGCGCTCGGCGCGGACCACGCGCCAGGCTTCGGGCGGGCTGAGGCGATAAACGGGCAGGGCATCGCTCGCCTCGGCCGCGTTGTGCAAGGCCGACGCAACGCGCAGATAGCGATTGCGGGCCAGATAATGGCTCGGCAGCACAATATGCTCGACCGGGTTGCGGATGTCGCAAATAAAACGGTTGCCCCAATCGTCGAAGCCGTTGCCGAAGCGGGCCCCGCCCGAGATGATCTCGAGCGCCTCGTCGCGCGGGTCGAAGCGGAAATCATTGCGGCTCAAGACGAGCGGCTTGGCATCAGGCTGGTCGGCCGGCCGCAGTTGGCCGCCGTTACTCGACCCGGCGCCATAGATGCGGTGATCGAGCCCCCACTTCAAATTATTCATCACCGCCTGCACGTTGAACTTGCGGAAGCCGGTAAACAGCTTGCGGCGCACGTCGGCCTTGCGATCGCCGTCGGTGTCCTTGAAGTACCAGACGTCGGGCGTAGCCGTGACGAACACGCCCCCTTTCCAGCAGGCCACGCCGGTCGGCCATGACAGGTCTTCGGCGAAGATCGTGCTGCGGTCGAAGCGGCCGTCGCCGTC
The DNA here is from genome assembly GCA_035532215.1 of Pirellulales bacterium. Classification (GTDB taxonomy): domain Bacteria; phylum Planctomycetota; class Planctomycetia; order Pirellulales; family JAICIG01; genus JAICIG01. The sequence continues at coordinate 43,036 of DATKRK010000448.1, forward strand.
GAGGTCTTCTAGAATGCGGACGCGGCCGATCGGCAAGTCGGCGGTCTTTTCGGTGAACGGCTTGTCGGCTGTTTTGTCGGTATAGGGGTAATCCGACATCTCGACGACATAGGCCAGGCCATTCTCGTCGTATTCGATGGCCACCGGGTCGGTCACGTCCGGCTCGGCGGCCAGCAGTTGCATTTGAAAGCCGAACAAGGTTTGGAACGTCTTTTCGGCTGCGGCGGGCTCCGTCGGCGGCGTGCGCGGAAAAGCGGATTCGGTCGCTTGCGGCGTCGCCTCCGGTTCGGCGGCAAAGCTCGCGGTGCAGAGCATGCAGCAGGCGAACAGCGCCGCGGCGAACGACGTTGCCGGCTTCAGTCCGGCTTGATGACAAATCAACATTGGCGGTCCCGAATGAGCCGGAAAAAACGAAGAGGTCGCCTTCGAGCAGGGCAATCCAGCTTGAGCGATCAACGAGCGAGTGTCAACGAGTTCCATTCATTCGACGACGACGCGTTCATTACAAGTCTGTCAGGGAAGGCTTTAGCGCCGTTCAGTCGCATTGACTTGCAGCCAAGGCAGCCTATAAAGTCAACGAAACCATTCCTCTGGGATGGACGATACGGCGATTCGAGTTCATGCCGAGCGAACCGCCTCGGGCATGCTTCTCGGCGGCAACCAATCGCACGCGGATGCCAACAGCTTTGCAAGTCGAGTCAGACATCCCCCGCCACCTTCGCCAGCCGCTGAACGACGCGGCTGGCGCCAGCCTAGTTGCCGACCCAACGACTGAACGCCGCGCTCGCGCATGTTTTGGTCGAGGTTCGAGTGGAGACGATCAATGAATGGGTTGATTCGCGCATCTCTCAGGAATCCGTACGCCGTCACCGTGATGGTGTTGACGCTGATCGTCTTGGGCAGCCTCACGCTGTCGCAGATTCCGATCGACATCTTGCCGGTCTTCAAGAGTCCCGCCGTACAGGTGCTGACCTTCTACAGCGGCATGCCCGCCTCGAGCGTCGAGAAAGACATCACCAATCGCATGGAACGCTGGACCGGGCAGGCGGCCGGCACGGCGCGGCAAGAATCGCGTTCGATCGTCGGCGCCAGCATCATTCGCAATTATTACCGCGAAGACATCGACCCCAACGGCGCCTTGACGCAAGTCGCCTCGCTCGCCACGGCGGCCATTCCCAACTTGCCGCCTGGCACGCTGCCGCCGGTGGTTCTGCCGTTCGACCCGACGAGCACGGTCCCGGCATGCCTGGTGGCTCTCGACAGCCACGGCACGCAGACGGAAGCCATCATGTACGACCTCGGGCGTTACGAGGTGCGCAATTTCATCATGGCCTCGCCGGGCGCCGTGGCGCCGGTGGTTTATGGCGGCAAGATTCGCGCGGTATTGGCCTATCTCAATCGCGACAAGTTGCAGGCCCGCAAATTGTCGCCGCTCAACGTGATGGACGCGCTCGACAGCTACAACCTGTTTTTGCCCACCGGCGACGCCAAGTTCGGCGATCGCGACGTGGCCATCGACTCGAACTCGATGTACGAACTGGTCGATCGGATGGGCGACATTCCGCTGCGCACCCAGCACGGCAACGCTTCGTATCTGCGCGACGTCGCTGCGCCCAAGGACACGAGTTTCATTCAAACGAACGTCGTGCGCGTGAACGGCGAGCGGCAGGTGTATATCCCGATCTATCGCCAGCTCGGCTCCAGCACTTTGGCGGTGGTGAACAACCTGAAAGACGCCTTGCCCACCATGGCGGCCCGCTTGAGCCGGCCCGGCATCGATCTGGCCGTCGTCATGGACCAATCGATCTACGTCGAGAAGTCGATCGAGAGCCTGGCCGAAGAGGCGGTGTTGGGCGCGGTCTTGTGCTCGCTCGTGATCTTGATGTTCCTGGGCGATTGGCGGATGACGTTGATCGCGGTGATGACGATTCCGGTTTCGGTGCTCGCGGCCATCATCTTCTTGTACTACACCGGCAACACGATCAACGTGATGACGCTGGCCGGATTGTCGTTGGCCATCGGCCCGCTGGTCGATAGCGCCATCATCTGCCTGGAAAACACGCACCGCCATCTGTCGCTGGGCGCCTTGCCGTCGGAAGCCGCCTTCCTGGGCGCCAGCGAGGTGGCCATGCCCGAACTGGTCTCCAGTTGCTGCACGTTGTTGGTGCTCGCGCCGCTGGCCTTGATGCCCGGCATGGGACAGTTCCTGTTCAAGCCGATGGCGATGGCCGTGGCGTTCGCCATGATCATGGCCTATCTGCTCTCGCGGACGTTCGTCCCCGCGCGTTGCGCCGCCTGGCTCAAAGCGCACGCCGTCCATTCCGGCGGGCACGGGGGCCAGGACGGCGCTCACGAGGATCGCCGCGGGGCGGTCGCCCGAGCCTTCGCCCGTTGGGAAGCCTTCGTCGACGAGGGCATTCGCTGGTACGTCGTGCTGTTGGATGTCGTGTTACGGAATCGCGTGAAGACGATTTGCATTGCTACGGCCATGCTGATCGCGGTGATCGTCAGCTTCGGCGGCAAAGTGCGCCGCGAATTCTTTCCCGAAGTCGACGCCGGCGCCTTCGAAATGTCGGTGCGGGCCAAAGCCGGAACGCGCATCGAGAAAACCGAAGCCCAGATCGCCGAGGTGGAGCAGCTCGTCCAGGACACGATCGGCGAAGACTTGCAGATGGTCATCAGCGAGTTGGGCGTGACCCCCGACTGGTCGGCGGCCTACACGCCCAACTCGGGGCCGATGGACGCCATCTGCAAGATTCAACTGGAAGAACACCGCCATCACTCGGCGCAAGAGTACGTCCACGAACTGCGCAAGGCCTTCGCCAAAGACCCGAAGTTTTTGGGCCTGGAGTTCGCCTTCGACGCGGGCGGCATGATTCGCGGGGCCATGAACGAAGGCAAATCGACGCCGATCAACATCCGCGTCGAGGCCAAGGATCTGGACAAGGCTCGCAAGGTGGCCGAGGCGATTCAGCGCGAAGTGAAAGACGTCGACGGCGTCGTCGATTGCCGCATCGTCCAGCGCCTGGACTATCCGCGCTACGTGGTCGAAGTCGACCGGGCCAAGGCCGCCGACGCCGGGCTGAATCAAAGCGACGTGATGCGAAATGTCGTTTCCGCCTTCAACTCGAGCATCCAGTTCAACAAAAAGAATTTCTGGATCGACCCGGTCAGCCACAACCAGTATTTCGTGGGCGTGCAGTATCCGGAAGCCGATATCAAGTCGATCGAGACCTTGAAAAACATTCCCATTACCGGACCCAATCAAGGCGCGCCGATTCCGCTGGGCAATCTGATTCACCTGCCGATGCGCCAAGATCAGGTGCCGGCGGAAATCACCCACAACAATCTGGCGCCGGCGATCGACCTGGTGATGGGCGTTTACGGCCGCGACCTGGGGCACGTTTCGGACGACGTTTACAAGATCGTCGCCAAGTTCGGCAAGCCGCGCAAGGGCCAGGACGCCGTGTGGTCGCCTTACGATCCGACCAAGCCGGGCGAAAACAAGCTGATGGAAGGCGCCAAGCTGCTGATCAGCGGCGAGTACCTGCGCATGCAAGATACGTTTCACAACCTGGGCATGGGGCTGTTGCTGGCGTCGCTGTTGATGTACTTCCTGATGGTCGCCCTCGACAAGTCGTACGTCGTGCCCATCACCGTCATGCTGGTCGTGCCGTTGGCTTTGACCGGCGTGCTGCCGACGCTGTATCTGACGGGCAGCGCCCTGAACGTGCAGTCCTTGCTGGGCATCATCTTCATCGTCGGCATCAAGGTGGCCAACACCGTGTTGATGACGGACTACGCCCAGGAACTGCGGCGCCACGAAGGCTTGAACCCGACCGAAGCCATCCGCAAGGCCGCCTCGATTCGCGTGCGACCCGTGACGATGACCGCTTTGGCCGCATTCTTCGCCATGGTTCCGACGGCCATGGCCATGCAGCGGGGCAGCGAAGCCAACGCACCGTTGGCTCGGGCGATCCTCGGCGGCTTGCTGGCCGGCGAACCGGCGACGCTGTTCGTGCTGCCGGCGCTCTATTCGCTGCTGGTGAAAGACGAACCTCTCACGGAATCTCACGAGACCTTCGAAAGCGCTCCG
>DATKRK010000449.1:0-27097 GCA_035532215.1 Pirellulales bacterium
CGTGGGGCTGCGCCCCACCCTACCCGACTGCTCTGTTCACGCCGCCCGTCTCAGCGGGATGGTCGAAACAGGTTCTGCGTCGGCGGCTTTCGCAGCTTCGGCGGCCAGGGCCGCGTGCCGGGCGTAAAGGCCCATCGACAATAGCAGGCAAAGATTGCCGATCATCTCGCAGCCCTCTTCGAGCATCACCTCGGTTTCGTTTTTGCGAGGCAGGAGCAAGGCCATCTCGGCCGCCACCGCGGCGCCATAGAAGGCGGCCGTGGAAAACAGCGCCAAGATGGCCGACCAGCAAGGCCACATGGCTTTCAACAGCCCCAAACCCAGCGCCGACAACACAAAGGCGTAGGCGCCCGCCCACCAGATCGTGCCGTCGCCCAGAATGCGGCTGCCGGTGGCGTGCGACATCAATTCCTTGAACGCTTCGTGCAGGCTCGCGCATTCGTCGACGCTCATCACCAGCCAGACGGCCGCGGCCGCCAGCCAGACCCGCGAGCGGCCGGCGCCGGGCGTTTGCCGCCGCAAGGCGTAGATCACGAGCGCCGTCAGGGCGGTCAATTCCATCGTGCCGGTCGAGAACCAGACGGCCAGGCTGCCCTCGCCTTCGAGATCGAAGGCGGCGACGCGGCCGTCGGTGGTCATCGCCGCCAGACGCGGCATCCAGGCATACAAGCCTTCCAACCCGCCGACCGCTAATAGCCCGGCGAGCATCAACGCGGCGAAGGTCGCGTTCCTTCGCGGCGCCAGATCGGCGAGGCTTTGCGGCACATCCATGCGTCAGGCGGCTCCGTGGATAACAACGCGGGCGGCGAATGATAGCGTAGCTCTAAGTTCAAAGGCAAGACGAATTTGGCGTCGGGCGGCACGCCACAGAGGGCGTGCCCTACAGGCTTTTGCCGCGAACGTCTACTTACGCCGCGCGGCGCTGCGGCCGGCGCAAGCGCAATTGTTCGCCCTGGGCGGAAATGTTATAAGCTCCGCTGCTCTCGTCCGCCGGACGCCTTGACCATGATCCTTGCTCCCCGCCTCGCCGATCGTCGCCTTCCGGGCCGCTGGCTGCAGCAAGCGACGCGGCTGGCCGCGGCGCTGCTGGCATGGGTTGCGTTGCCTTACGCCTGGCAGCGCAGCGTCGGTCTTTGGCTGCAGTACGGCCTCGACGGCGGAGCGAAATTCTACCTGGCGACGCTCGGCCTCTGGTGCGTGCTGGCGGCGCTGAGCTATCGGCTGCGTCGCGTGCGTTCGCTCGACAACGCAGACGCGGCGCCCTGCCGCGTTTCAAGCGGCAAGATGCCGCTTCTACTGAAAGGGCAACTCGGCGCGATGCTCGCTCTGTTGGCCTGTTGGTGTGCAGTGCAGGCGGCGCTGTGGCAATTGTGGTCTTCGCAGCTCAATGCGGCGCCTGGCCTCGGGGCGCTGTTTGCTACCAGCACGCTGTGGGTCTTTTGGACCTGGGCGAAGCTGTTTGCCGCGCCAATTCGATTTCGCCATGCTCCTGCGTTCGGCGCAACTCTGCTGTTGGCCGCAACGGCCGTCTCGTGCTTGCAAGCCAACGGCCTGGACGGCGCCGGGCGAGTGGTCATCGGCTATCGATCGGCAGCATGGAGGGACGGGCGCCCTCGCCCGTCAATAACAGGGAGGGACGGGCGCCCCCGCCCGTCAATAATAGGGAGGGACGGGCGCCCTCGCCCGTCGGCGGAAACGGCTCGACGGGCGGGGGCGCCCGTCCCTCCCTTTCCAACCGCGCTCGCCCCTCCGCACGCGAATGCGCCTGGCTCGCCGAGCTATCCCTGCTTTCGCGGCGCCGAGGGTCTGGGCGTCGTCCCCGAGGCGCGGCTCTCGGGCGATTGGTCGGCGTTTCCGCCGCGAACCGTTTGGCGCCAGCCGGTTGCCGCCGGTTGGAGCGGTTTCGCCATCGATGCCGGACAGGCATTCACCCAAGGCCAACTCGGCGATGAAGAGATCGTCGTTTGCTACGAGCTTGCCAGCGGCCGCCAGCAATGGCTGCACGCCGACCGCGTGCGATTCGCAAGCCCGACCGCCGGCGACGGCCCGCGCGCTACGCCCGCCGTGGCCGGCGATTGCGTTTATACACTGGGCGCCACGGGGCTGCTCAACTGTCTCGATCGCCGCACGGGCCGGCGCCGCTGGTCGGTCGATGTTCTGGTCGACAACGACGCGGGCAACTCGATGCACGGCCTGAGCAGTTCGCCGCTCGTGGTCGATGACGTGGTCGTGGTCGGCGCCGGCGGCAAACAAGGCAAATCGCTGGCGGCCTACGACCGCGCAAGCGGCCGCCGCGTTTGGCGTGCCGGAGACGACCCGGCCGGCTACGGCTCGCCGCTGGTTTGCACGCTCGCCAGGCGGCGGCAGATCGTGATTCTCAATCGGCCCGGTCTGGCGGCGCACGACGCGGAAACGGGCCGCGTGCTGTGGACTTTCCCGTGGACGAACTCGACCGAAACCAACTGCTCGCAGCCGGTCCCGGCGGGCGACAATCGGCTGTTCATCTCATCGGGCTACGGCAAAGGTTGCGCGCTCGTGTCGGTCGAACTGAGCGAGAACGGCGATTGGAACGTGCGCCCGCTCTGGACTTCGCGGAGCCTCAAGACCAAGTTCGCCAGCGCCGTGCTCTACGACGGGCGCGCCTATGGACTCGACGACGGCATTTTGTGTTGCGTCGACCTGGCCGACGGCCGCCGCCGCTGGAAGGCCGGCCGCTACGGACACGGCCAGGTTTTGTTGGCCGGCGATAAGTTGCTCGTGCAGTGCGAGTCGGGCGAAGTGGCGCTCGTCGCCGCCGACCCGGCCGGCCATCGCGAGCTGGGCCGCTTCGCCGCGCTCGCCGGAAAAACATGGAACTATCCGGCGCTGGCCGGGCGTTGGTTGTTATGCCGCAACGATCGCGAAGCGGCTTGCTTCGAATTGCGCCTCATCGAAGACGTAAGCAATGATCGGAGAACTGCCGTGATTTGGGAACCACAGAGACACAGAGGCACAGAGACGAAGACAGGAGCCGCAAGGAGGGGGGGCGTAAATAGACATTCGCAGCAAAAGCCTGTAGGGCACGCCCTCTGTGGCGTGCCGTGAACCCGGGAATCGCGCCGATTCGCGCTTCCTGGAACGCCGCGGAGGGCGTTCCCTACAGTTTCAACCGCGCGAAGGCGTTCTTACGCCCGTCAGGAGGTAAGAGCCGTAATGAAGTTCCTATTTGATGAATGGGATCGGCGCCGATTCTTGAAATGGTCGGCGGCGCCGGCGTTGGCTGCCGTGGCGGGCGGCGGCTATGCGGCGCGTCGCAGATCGATTCGGCTCGCGCTGATCGGCGCCGGCGGACGCGGGCGGCAGCTTGCCCAGGCCATGCGCTGCAGCGCCGTGCGGCCGGTTTATGGCGAAATCGTCGCCGTTTGCGACGTCAATCGCCAGCGAGCCGAAGAAGTGCGAGCCGAAAGCTGCACGTCCGCGGAGATCGGCCAATCCTACCGCCAAGTGCTCGAGCGCGACGACGTGCGGGGCGTGTTGATCGCGACGCCCGACCATTGGCACGCGGCGATCGCGCTGGCCGCGCTCGACGCCGGCAAAGCCGTCTACTGCGAAAAGCCGCTGACCTTGACCGTCGCCGAAGGCCAGCCATTGGTCGAAGCGGTGCGCCGCACGCGAGGGCTGTTGCTGGTCGGCACGCAGCAACGCAGTTCGCGCCGCTTTCAACAGGCCTGCGAACTGGTGCGCGGCGGCCGATTGGGACGCCTCGAACGAGTCGACGTCTGGCTGCCGAGCGGCTCGCTGCCGGCGGAGGCGTCAGGCGGCCCGTTCGCCGTCTCGCCGACGCCCGAGCATCTCGATTGGAACGAGTGGCTGGGCCAGGCGCCTTGGGCCGAGTTCTGCAAGCAGCGTTACGACCCGTTTCGCTGGTGGTTCGAATATAGCGGCGGCTTCGTGACCGACTGGGGCGCCCATCATCTCGACATCGTCCACTGGGCGCTGAACCTCGAACGTAGCGGACCGTTGTCGGTCGACGGCCGGGCGGAACTGCCGCAGATCGCCAATGGCTACAACACGCCGCGCCGTTTCGCCTTCGATTTGCACTATCCCGGCGGCGTGTACGTCCACGTCGAGCCGAGCGAATCGGTCAACGGCATCCGCTTCGAAGGCGACCGGGGCCGCATCTTCGTCAACCGCGGCCGGCTCACCGGCAAGCCGGTCGAAGAGCTTGCCCAGCGCCCCTTGCCGCCCGACGCCGTGCGGCTCGGCCCGGAGAAGACCCACTGGGGACCGGATACTTACGCACACCTGCTGCACTTTCTCGACTGCATCGACGAAGGCGCTGCGCCGATCGCCGACGTCGAAAGCCAACACCGTTCGGCCAGCGTCTGCCACCTGGCCAATATCTCGCTGCGCCTGGGCCGCAAGCTCGCCTGGGATGCCGCTCGCGAACGGTTCCTCGACGACGCCGAAGCGAACGCCATGCTCAGCCGCCCGAGAAGAGCCGGGTTTGAACTGCCGGGGTAAGATAGCGGATGAAGATTGAACCACATTAGGCGGCAGACGGAGGAATTGAACCACAGAGACACAGAGGCACAGAGAAGAAGAGGGAGCTAGTGAGGAACACAAGAGGGCGAAAAAGACGGAATTCGAGTCGGTTTATAGCACCAGCCGCTTGACGCCGTCTTCGAGCACCGGGACGTGGAAATTGATGAGCAAGCCGACCGGGAAAGTAGAAATCCATCACCAGCGGTTCGTCAAGTTGCATACCCTTATAGATCAGCGGCAACCGAGCCTGCGATTCGAAGCTTAGCGTTCTCAATTGCAGCTCGCGCTCCAAGCATTTCTGATAAACCGACTCCAACAAGCCCGGTCCCATCTCGCGATGCACTTCCATCGCCGCGCCAATCACCTCATGCGTCAATGGATCGCGCTCGCCTGACATTTTTCGTTCCCTTCAATCACATCTACCCTATCCGAACATCACGACAATCCTTGATCTCTTTCCCCTCTCCTTACTCTCTTTCTCCTACCGCTCCCTCTTCGTCTCTGTGTCTCTGTGCCTCTGTGGTTCACAACGGAAGTGTTCTCACGGCCTCAATTCCGCTTCCGCCAAACGGCCCTCACGGCGGCGTGGGGTTGTCGCTGAGAAGATAAGCCAGCAAGTCGCGCAGTTCGGCGGGAGTTTTGACGATGCCGGCGGGCATGGGCGAAATCGACGCGACGCTGCGCTCTTCGATCTGACTCTTGGCGATCGTCTTGCGCGTGGCGTCGGCCAGCAGCAGCTCCAGTTCGTCTTGCGATTCGTTCACGACCAACCCGGTCACGATCTGGCCGTCCTCGGTGACGATCACAGCCGCTTTGAACGGCTGGGCCACTTGCTTGCTGGGCAGCAGAACCGACTCGACGAGGTAGGGCACGGTGAACCGCTTTTTGACGTCGACCAGACTCGGCGCGCCGCCGGCTTTCTGATCGGGCGCGATGGCGTGACACTTGACGCACCCCAGCGTGCCGAACAGTTTGCGGCCTTGCGCGGCGTCGCCTTGCCCGGCGGCCTGCGGCCAATCGACCTCGAAAAACTCGGCGGCGATTTGCTCGGCGCCGCCGGACTTCAACCGCTCGGCCAACAACGAAGCGTTCAGCTTCTCGGGCAGCACCGCCGCCAGTTCGCCGCGAGCCTGTACGTCGATCGCCAGTTCGCCGATCGCCTTGGCCGCACGCACGCGAACGAGCACGTCGTTGCTGCCGGGCTGCAGATCCAAGAGCCACTGGCGTTCTCCGGCGCCGCCGGCGGCCAACGGTTCGATCGCCCGGCCGTTGTGCCACGCCTTGCTCGCGTTTTGCAAATCGAGTTGCAACAGCGCCGGCTGCCGCCGCACGCTCTGCAATTGGAAATACAAGTAGTACGAATCGCCCGGCTGCGCTGGCTTGAAGCTCGCCGCGAGAAAACGTCCGCCTGCGCCTTGGACTTCTTCCCAGGCGATCGGCCCAGACTTGCCGGCGTAGTTGGCCGTCAGGTCGATGGCGCCTTGCTCCGGCGGATGAGCTTGCTCGATTCCCGCCTCGCCGTCGGCGAACGGACCGACGCGCCAGGCTCGCGCGACCTCGCGCACCGCGGCGCCGGCCAACCGCTTCTTTTCGAGCGATTGCCGCACCTGGGCCAGCCGCGGTTCGAGCTTCGCATCGCCCAACAGCGACAGATAATAGACCGCCTGCGATTGCACCGCCGATGCATCGTCGTCGAGAGCGGCTTGTAATTGCTCGAGCGCCGTGAGTTGCGACTTGTCGGGCGGAATCAACTTCCATCGCTCGGCGGTCGTGTAGCTGCCGATCCGAAAGAGTTCCGACAGATCGACCGGCTCCGCGGCGTCGGCAAACTGCAGCTTGGTGTGAAAAAAGGCGTTGTCCTTCGGGTAGAACAGCGGCAACTCTTCGGGCGGCGGTTCGTCGAGCGGCGGAACGGTCAAGCGAAGTCCGAAAGCCAAGGTGGCGGCCAAACGCGTCGCTTCGTCGTTCGATCGCGCAAGCCCCGCGAGATCGGCGTCCGCAGCTCGCGCGGCCAGTAGTCTGGCCGCCGTCTGCCGCAAGTAAGTATCCGAACCGCCGGCCAACTTCGCGACGGCCGAAAGCGGCGGCGCTTCGGGCGAGGTGAAAAAATAGTTGAGCGCGGCCAACTGCACTTGCGGGTCTTGATTCGACAGCGCCGCGACGAACCATTCCACCGGCGCATCGAGGCGCCGAAATTCGGACAGCGCGTGCAGCGCCAACTGCCGCAGTTCGGCGCGCGGATGTTTCGACAACTTCAACAGTTGATCTCGCGCCGCGGGGCTGCCGCCGGCCGCCGCGAGCCACGGCAAGTGCATCATCGCCGGGTCGTCGGCGTCGATCGCGGCGAATCGACGCGTCGCCTCGTCCAACAGCGGTCCGCCGCGGCGAAGCAATTCCTGATGGGCGCGCGAGCGGCGCTCCCACGAACGGCTGGAAAGATCGGCCCAGAGCCGCTCGGCGCCGATCGTCGTCACGTCGTAGGCCTCGAACGGATGCTCGGGCGGATCGTCGGCGCGGGTGATCATCACCAGGTCGCTCGCACAGTATGGCGAAACGACGTTGCCTCCCAGGTACAAGCTGGTGACGAACACGCGGCCGCCGCGGCCCACCGTGACGCCCACGGGCCGGATTTGCTGCTCGCCGTCGAGAAACGGCAGTTCCCCGGCCGAAAAGCTGGCGCCGCGAGGACTCGTCGGATAGCGGCCGACCGACCCCCGGTCCCAGCGGCACATCAAGACAGTCGGCTCGAAAATATCGGCCAGATACGGGTCTTCGTAATAGGTCAGATCGCAAGGCACGCCGCGGCCCAGCGTGGCGATCATCGGTTCGAGCAGGTCCGCGCGGTCGGGGCTTTTCGACGCCATCCAGCCGCGCGGCCAGGCGAAATCGGCGCCCGGCGTGACATGCATCAACCGTGCCGGGGCATAAGCCTCGGCCCGGCTTTCGTGGTCGTTGTCGTTGGTGAACAGATTCCAGCCGCGATCGAACGCCAGGCCGACCGGGCCGCGCAAGCCGCGGGCGACCACTTGCAGCCGGCTGCCGTCGGGTCGCACGCGCAGCACGGCGCCGGCGCCCGTGTAAGGCGTCGTCGTCCCTTCCGGTTGACTGTGCAACGTCCAGTAGCCCCAGTGATCGGGCCGGCGCCAGTCGCCGTAGTTCAGCAGCGGATCGCCGTGGTCGAGATACAAATCGCCTTCCGGCCCCCAGGCCAGGCAGTGGAAGCTGACGTGCAGATCGAGCGGCACGCCCCAGACGAGCCGCTTCAGTTCCAGCCCTTCGCGTTTCACTACGCCGTCGGGCACGAGATACAAGGCGCTCGAGGTCTGCACGTAGAGATCGTGGCCGCGCATCTCGAGGCCGATGATGATCGAGTCTTGCGGAAACTTCAGCAACTCGCGTTTCGGCTCGTATCCGCCCGCCGAGTTCGGCTCGAACACGAACACCGCCTCTCGCCCGCCGACGAACACCCGGCCCATGCTGTCGACCTTGACCGCCAAATAGGCATCGTTCGACGAGCGATCGATCAGCACGGCTTTGAGCCGCTTGTCGAACGGCAGCAGGTGATTGCCGGGCGGAGGCTCGGCCGCGGCAGCAGGCGTCGCCGCGGCGGCGACTTTGGCGGCGTTCTTGTATTGCGAGAGATCTTCGGCCCCTTGGCCGGCTTTGCCAAATCGCCACAGCCCGAGCGCGGCGCCGTCGACCTTCGGCAACTCGCGAGTCGGATTTTCCAGCGCAGCGACGCCGCGGCGCAGCCGCACCCAATCCAATTCGCCGTCACAGCCGATGCCCCCTTCGACCAGACGCCCGAAGGCCAGCCCGCCGGGCACGGTCGCTCTGCCGAGCGATTTGATCGCCTGATCGGCGACCTGCCGGCCGTCGCAATACAGCCGCACTCGCTCGGGCTCGAACTGCATCGCCACGCGATGCCACTGGCGGTCGCAAATGTCGACTTCGGAGCGAACATGGTCCGGCTGCATGCCCGGCATGTAAACCGTGAACCGACCGTCGCCGGCCATCGAAAACAATTCCCAATGGGCGCCCGACTGCTTCGTGTCGCTGGCGAGGAGAATGTTGTAGCTCTGCTTGCTGTCGAGCCTGGTCCAACACTCGACCGTCAGCGGCGGTTGGCGATATTCGTCTCGGCCCGCGGCGAGCCAACCGGCGGACGTTGACGCCGGCGGCGGTGAAGAATACGTCCGCGGTTTGGGCTTCGGCCCAAGCGGCTTGCCATCGAGCCCGACGACCAGCCAATCGAGCCCGTCGAGGTTATCGGCCAGGCGCTCGGCGGCGTCGTCCATCGTGTGGCCGAGAATGCCGATCGGCCCGCGATAGCCGCTGGCGCGGATCGTCTTGAGCAATGCGAGATCCAAATCGCCCTGGCCGAGCGGCAGAATCTTCTGACCGCGGCGATCGCCTTGGGCGACCATGCCGTTGAGGTTCAAGGCCAACAGGTGCGGCTTCATTTTTTCGAGCAACGCAGCAAAGCGATCGAGGTGGTCGTGGCCATGGTGCAGGTTGTAGACGATGCCGACGTTGGACAACTTGAGTTCGTCGAGAATCGCCAGTTGGTTTTCCGGCTCGCCGAACCAGCCGCCATGGTTGTACAATCCGACCGTGCAGCCGATCTTCGCCGCTTCCTCGGCGATGACGCGAATCCGAGCCGCTTCGGCTTTCACTCGCTGCCGCTGTTCTTGCGGCGTTTTCGTCGGCTCGCCGCCGCCAGCGACCCAAAGCTGCGTCTTGACGCCACGCTTGCCGAGCGTGTCGAGAATCAAGCGGCCGTCTTTGTCCAGTCCTGAGGAAAACCACACGGCGTCGAGTCGAACGCCGTGGCGCTTGAGCGCATCCAGTTCGGCTTCGAGCGTCGGCAGATGCTCGGCCCGCCAGTCGTAGGCGTAATGCTTGAAGCCGAGTCGTTCGAGCATCGCCGCGCGCTCTTCGGGACCGCGTTTTTTGGCGTCGAACGGCACGATGCACCAGGCGACAAGATTGTCGCGGGCGAACAGCTTTGCTTTCGGTTCATCCGCGGCCGGCACATCGGAAGCCAAAGCGAAGGCAGCGATCGTTAGCCCCGCAAAAATTCGTTGCAGCAAATTAGGAGTCTTGATCATGAATCCGATCTCGTATGTTTTCATTCTTCCGCATTCATCCTTTCCAGCACGCACTGCAAGCGAGCGTCGATATGCGCGACCATCGCTTGGCGCGCGGCAGCGTCGTCTCGGGCGGCCAGGGCGTCGAGAATCGCGAGGTGTTCGCGGAGCGCCGCTTGCAAATTCTCGCGGGCGCCCGTCGCCCGACAAAAGGCCCGCACGAGCCGACGGTACTTGCCGATTTCGGCGTGCAGCCGGCCGTTGCCTGTCGCCGCGGCCAACGCCTGGTGAAAGCGCAGATCGAATTCGATCGCGCGATTCGCCCAGTCCCGTTTGCCGGCGCCCGCCAAGAGCGACTCGGCCGCCGAGCGAAGCTCGGCGAGTTGTTCATCGTCGAGCCGGCTCGCGGCGCGTTCGGCGGCGGCGGGCTCCAGAATCCGCCGCATGCCGTAGATCTCGATGACGTCTTGCCTCGTAAAACGGGCCACGCGGGCCTGGCGCGAAACCAGGTCTTCGACCAACCCATCGGCCGCCAGCCGCAGCAACGCCTCGTGGACCGGCGTGCGGCTGACGCCGAGTTCGGCCGCCAGCGCGACCTCGCTCAGTTCCCTGCCGCTGGCGAGCGAGCCAGAAAGAATGGCTTCCAAGATCCGCTGGTAAACCGATTCGGCCAGCGAGATTTTGGAGATGGGTTCAGGGGATTTCAGCAAGGTCGTCACGGAACTTGGCGCCTCCACGATTCGGATTCCTCGGGGCCGGCCCTTGGGTTGACCCGCAGCCCGGCCGTCTGTACGCTGCATGCAGCATGGACGATGCAGCATAGCCTCGCCCGCCGCCGCTGGCAAGCATCGCGAGGCTCGCAACCGCGGGGCGATTTTCACGATCGAAAGAGACTTCCCATGAAACGGGCCTCCGGCGCGACAGTTATTTCCGGCGCGACAGTTATTTCCGGCGCGACAGTGATTTCCGGCGCGACAGTGATTTCCGGCGGGCAGTTGATCGACGGCAGCGGCGCCGCGCCGATCGCCGATGCAGCGCTCGTGATCGAAAACGGCAAAATCGCCTATGCCGGTCCCGCCCGCCAGGCGCCGCCGCTTCCCGCCGAAGCGAGACGCATCGACGCTCGCGGCGGCACGATCATGCCGGGACTGGTTGAAGCCCACTTTCACCCGACTTATTTCAACGTCGCGGCCCTGGAAGATCTCGACGTCAAATACCCGGTCGAGTACGTCACGCTGCTGGCCGCCGCGAACGCCAAGCTGGCGCTGGAGTGCGGCTACACGTCGGCCCGCTCGGGCGGCAGCTTGTTCAATATCGACGTTTGGCTCAAGCGGGCCATCGAAAACGACGTGGTCCCCGGTCCGCGCTTGGCGGCCAGCGGCCGCGAAATCTGCGGCGTCGGCGGCTTGATGGATTGGAACCCCGACTTCCGCAAGATCGGCATGGAAGGGCTGGTGCTGTTGATTAACGGACCCGACGCGGCCCGGGCCGCCGTGCGCAAGTTGGTCAAGGACGGCGTCGAATGGGTCAAGACCTATCCCACCGGCGACGCGGCCGCCCCCGACACGAACGATCATCACACGCTGTGCATGACCTTCGAAGAGATGCACGCCTGCGTCGCCACGGCGCATAACCACGGCCTGAAAGTCACCGGGCACTGCCGCGCCAACCAGGGCGTCAAGAACGCATTGCGAGCGGGCTACGATGCGCTGGAACACGGCACGTTCATGGATGACGAAGCGCTCGACATGCTCTTGTCGCGCGACGTGCCGGTCACGCCCGCGCTGCAATTCGAGTGGGCCAGCATCGAGTACGGACCGCAATTCGGCATGAGCCAGCGCGTGATCGACGGCCACAAGGAAACTCTGGAGGCAGGGGCGGAAAGCGCGCGGCGCATTCTGGCCGCCGGCGGCCGGCTGGGCATGGGCGGCGATTACGGGTTCGCCTGGACTCCGCATGGAACCTACGCCAAGGAACTGTCGTTCTTCGTCGACTACGTCGGCTTCAGCCCGTTGGACACGCTGCGCTGCGCCACGCGGAGCGGCGCCGAAATTCTCGGCCGTCAGCACGAACTCGGCACGCTAGAAGCGGGCAAACTGGCCGACGTGCTGGTGGTCGAGGGAGACGTGCTCGGCGATATCCGCATTCTCGAAGATCGATCGCGCTTCATCGCCGTGCTGCAAGGCGGCGTCGTCAAGGCGGGCCAGCTCGCCTGACCGACTTCAGGCGTGAGTTGACGTTCGCGGCAAAGCCTGGTAGGGCGTGCGCTACAGAATCAACCGCGCGGTCCCATCGTTCATGCTCGGCGTGTGGGAAGTCGGCCGGACGGCCGTTTCGCGGCAGCGCGTCGCAACTGGGGCTCACAGCCGGGGCGCCGCGGGCTTCAGCGGCGGTTGAAAGCCGTGAGCGCCCTTGACCTTCAGTTTGCGCTTGTAGATTTTGTCGCCGCAGGTGGCGAACAGCGTATCGAAGTTCTCGCCGCCGAAGCACAGGTTGGAGAGCTTGCCGTTGGGCGTCGGAATGATCGCGTTGACCCGGCCGGCCTGATCGCAAACCTGAACGCCCATCCGCGTGGCCGCGTACAGCCGGCCGTCGCAATCGACGCGCAGCCCGTCCACCCCGCTGTCGTCGGCCGTGTCGGGTATGTGCAAATGAAAGTAACGCTGCTTATAGTCCAGCGTGCCGTCGGGCCGCACCTGGTAGCTGTAGACCCAATGCGTGCGGCTATCGGCCACGTAGAGCAGCGATTGATCGGGCGAGAGCGTCAGACCGTTGGAAAATTTCAATCCGCTATCGACGACCTTCTTCTCGCCCGAGGGGCTGATGTACCAGATCTTGCTCGGCGACTTGCCGTCCCAGCCCGTCGTATTCGTAGCTGCGATTGAAGCGGTCGAGCGCCGCATCCGAAGACGCCTTGACGCGGCCGTGCATCACGAACACGCCGATCGTCACCGGCATCTCGCCCGCGTGAATCAGCGCGTCGAACACTTCCGGCGCCTTGAACTGAATGCCGTCCTGATTCACGTGCATGCAGGCCGGTTTGGCCGGGTCGTATTGCTGCGGCACATAAATCCAATAATCGCGCACCGTGCCGGGAAAGATCTTGCTGTTCTCGAAGCCGTGCTTCGTCACTTCGCCTTTGGGCGCGGCGCCGGGGGGTTGTTTTTCTTCGGCGCAGAGGATCGGCGATTCGGCGACAACGCAAAGCAAGAGCAACGCGGCCCAAGGGTAAGCTCGAATGGTCGGCACGGCGGTAATCCTCGCGGCGAGAAAGACGATCGGTTTGTCGATACCGTCGGTCAACAAGTCAACATTGATCCAGCTCAAGGCGGTATCTGCCCGAAGCGCCAATCATACTCCGAGACGGCGGCGATGGTAGTCGTGCTTCCGGTCAGCACGCTGGGGCTTCGCCCAGGCTCAAGCCCCAGCCACCCAGATGACAACGGCAGCGATCAACTCCCCGCGCTGCGATTCTCCGCGAATCGGGCCAATTTTGCTTGAAAACCTGGCCGCTCCAGCACCTCACGGTTGATAATGTTGTCGGGCGCCTCTCCCCGCGCGACTCGCAAGATGCCGGCGGCGGTCGCCTGGCCGGTAGCGCGCCAGACATCGATCGTCGAGGCGTTCCAGTGCGGCGTCAGGATGACGTTGTCCAAGCCAATGAGCGGATCGTCGGCCGGCAGCGGCTCGACTTCGAACACGTCGAGCGCGGCGCCCGCGATGCGGCGCGCTCGCAACGCCTCGACGAGCGCAGCCTGGTCGACCAGTTCGCCGCGAGCGATATTGACGAAATAGGCGGTCGGCTTCATCAACGCGATTTGCGCCGCGCCGATCATGCCCCGCCGCTCGGGCGTCAACCGCGAATGGAGGCTGACGAAATCGGCCTCGCGCATCAACTCGTCGAGCGGCACGAGCGTGATGCCCAGCGCCGCGGCCTGCTGGCGATCGGCGTGCGGAGAGTAGGCGACGACGCGCATCTGGAACGGCGCCACGAGCCGGACCAACTCGCGGCCGCTGTGCCCGAGACCGACAATCCCCAGCGTGCGGCCCTCCAGTTCGCCGCCCATGATTTTGGCCTGCGAGCTCCAATCGCCGGAGCGCGCCACGCGTTCTTGTTCCGGCAACCGCTTGGCCAGCGCCAGCATGAACAACAACGCCGAGGAAGCCGTCGAATGGTGCAGCCCGAGCGGCGCGTTGAACAGCGCCACGTCGTGGTCGGTGCAGGCCGCAACGTCGATCTTGTCGTATCCGGCGCCCGAGCGGCCGATGACCGCCAACTCTTCGGCCGCTTCGAGCGCGCTGCGTTTGATCCAGGGCCGCAACACCACCAGGCCGTCAACGCCGGTCAGATGCTCTGGGCGGACTTCGAGCTTGTAAAACGAGTTCCAATAGTCGCGGTCGCCGGGCTGCGGCCCTTGATCGCGCAGGAAGTGATGGCGAACGAGCCCCGAGCGTTCCAGCAGCGGAATACCGAGATCGCCATAGGCGCTTTGGCCTTGCTCGTTGAGGTAATCGCCCGTGAAGGCAACGCGGAAGGTGCGCATGATGCTGGGATGCTCCTGGTTTCGCCCTCGCCTAACCTCTCCCCGAGGGAGAGGAACATGCTTAATCCTCACCGGCGTTTCGTCTGTGTAAAATTCGTCAGCCAATCGCCGTCCCACAGGCTAGGAAACGCGTGGGCGACGTAGGGATGTTCGGCCAGGGCGGTTTCGTTCAGTTCGAGGCCCAGCCCCGGCGCGTCGCCAAGCTGCAGTTCGCCCTCGCTCACCGGGTTCCAGCCGCCGACCAGGTCGTTGCGCCACGGCACGTCGAACTCGGCAAAGGCTTCTTGCACCATGAAATTCGGCGTGCTGACGGATGAAGAGATAATTGCGCAGGCCCGCATTGGCCAGAAAAGTTTCGAATCGCGTGATCTTCATCGTTCGCTCCGCACCGGGCCGCCTTCAGTTTAGTCGCTTTTCGCTCCGCGAAAAAAGCGCCGTTTCGCTCCAGCGAAACATGAGAATCATTTCAACTCTTCAGAGCGAACCACGCGCACGCCGGCGGCCCGCATCTCGGCGATCGCCCGTTCGACGTCGCCCGAGCGGAGATTCACGCCGCGGCAAGCGTCCTCGATCAGCCAGGTCCGAAAGCCGAGTTCGACGGCGTCAAGCGCCGTCGCCTTGACGCAATAATCGGTCGCCAGGCCCAGGATGTAAACTTCATCGACGCGTTGCTCGCGCAGATATTCGCCCAGGCCGGTCGAGCGCAAATGCCCGTTGTCGAAAAAACCGCTATAACTATCGATTTTCGGATCGATGCCTTTGGCGAACGTCTTGCGAATGAACTGCTTCTCCAATGCGGGCGCCAACTCGGCGCCCGGCGTATGTTGCACGCAGTGGACCGGCCACAAGACTTGCGGCGCGCCGTGCAACTCGACGACGTCGCCCGGCTGCTTGCCCGGATGGTTTGCCGCGAAGCTGGCATGATCGGCCGGATGCCAATCTTGCGAGGCGACGACGAGATCGAACCGCGGCTGCAAGCGATTGGCGATGTCAATCACCTCATCGCCGCACGGCACAGGCAACGCGCCGTCCGGCAGAAAGTCGTTTTGCAGATCGACGAGCACGAGCGCATTCATGGCGAGCCTTCGTTTTGAACGGATTTAAAGACGCCGGGCAAGGGCCCTGAACGCGGCGTCGACGCGCCGTTACACGTGTTTGCTTTGAAATAATTTTGGGTCGCCAAGCGATCCTGGCTCCGCCGCAGCGCTAATCCGTCGACACACGCTGTCCGTTCAGCGACGCGGCGCGCCGTGCTTCGGCCTTGAGGTAGATTTGACGCAACCTCAATTGGCCCGCTGACGTAATCCGCGTGTTCCAAGCCGAAACGCCGTTTAACGTCGGCATGGTTTCCAGCACCGGAACGCTGGCATCCGTGATCTTCGTCAGGCTGATGTCGAGCGCCTTCAGGTTCTTAATGTCGTGCAGATACGCCACGCCTGCGTCGGTGACGTTTGTTCCAGAGAGGTTGAGAAATTCCAATTCACCGAGCGCCGCCAGCGCGGAGACGCCTGCGTCGGTGATTCGCGTGCCGCTTAGGTCAAGCGACTTGAGTTTTCGCAGACCTTTTAGACGCTCCATGCCTGCATCCGTAACGGCGGCGCCGCGCAAACTGAGATAAGTAAGACTTTCAAAATCGATCAGATGTTCGAGTCCTGCGTCGGTAATTGCGGCCGCGTCCAGGGTAAGCGATCGCAGGCGTCGGAGGGGGCGCAAATGGATCAAGCCCGCATCCGTGACTTCCGTGCTCCCGATATCGACGCTGTGAACGTCGGCCAAATAACGCACCCACGTTAGTTCGGCGTCGCCGAATTGCGGGCCGCGCAAATGCACGGCCTCGGCTACGTCGCGCTCGCCGCTCGAATCACCCTGCAGAAACGACTGCCAGCTGGGCGTGTTGATCGCACAGTTGACGCCTGCGCCGAGCCGCCGCAGTTGAGCGATCGCACGAACTTCAAGCGCCGTGCGGCTGACCAGCGACGACAACAGCGCGCCGACGAGAACGAACAGCGCCAAAAGCGTGCTCAAGCGAAACTGCGCGAAGCGGCGCCAACGTTGCGGCGCCGCTGGAGCGGGCATCATGGGTCGCAGGCTGCGTCTGGTGAAAGCCAGCACCAGCGCGGCGAGCAGGGCGCTTTCGCCGGCATAGACCAGCGGCCAGCCTCCTGGCGCCGAGCCCAATGATGCTCGGGCCGTTACAATGGCCGCGGCGAAGGCGGCGGCGACAACGGCGACGTAGGCCCTCGCGCGGCCTCCGCCGATGGCGTTCGCGGCGCCGCTGACCGCGCCGATGTACATGCCCACAAAGCCCGCGGCGCCGCCGCACAACGCGACGACGCGGGCCGCGTGATCGTTCAGTCCGGCGACAAGCAGCATGCTGCCGAGCGCAAACGCCGCGCCCAAGATCAAGCCCGTCAAACCGCCTAAAACGGCGCCGAGTAGAAACTTCTGCATGGCGGAACCCCCGAAAGCCATGATGAAATGCAATAACCGCTATGGTAGGCAATTCGCGGCGCAATTGCAGCAGCACGTTTCTGGAAAGCCCCGAGGAGATGCCGTAACATTGGCGCACTGTCGGAACTCATTGCCGCGAGGGTCGCCACATGCACGCCGCCCGCCGAACGTTTTTGGCTGTTCTCTTAGCCTCCCTTTTCGGCCCCTCTTTCTGCAACGCAGAGGACGAAAGCGACCGCCTTTGGGACCGCACGATCATGCCGCAGCCGTTCGACGCTCGGCCGTTCCGCGAAATCCGCGTGCCCGGCTGGGTGCAAGAGACGCTCGGCTGCGGTTATACGCTGTCGGGGATGGACGCGAAGCAAAGGGCGAAGGCCGTCGAGCACGGCGTGACGCTCAGCGAGCTGGGCTTCGTCGATCCGTTCTACGCCTATTACGACAGCAAGCTGCTCAAGCGCCGCAGCCCTCACGTGCCGCTCGAACGCTTGGAGCGCGACATCGCCGAGTACAAGAAGTTGGGCGTGAGGATCCTGGGCGTTTATCCGCCGTGTCTGCAAGGCGAGGTTTATGAAGAGCATCCCGACTGGCGCCGGATCGCAACGAATACGACCGAAATCCCCGAAGTTGACTTAAAAAAGTTTCCGCACGGCGGCATGCTCTGTTTGCTCGGTCCTTACGGCGACTTTTTCATCGAGGTGCTGGCCGAAATCGTGACGCGCTTTCCCGACGTCGACGCCTTCAGCTTCGACGGCCTGCACTACGGCGGATTTTGCTACTGCCAGCATTGCCGCGAAAACTATCGCCGCGACACGAACCAAGAAATTCCGAATCCCGATATGAACGACCCCGCCTTCCGCCGCTATCAGCATTGGGCCGACCGGCGGATGGAAGATCTCGTGCGGCGGATGCAAGCGCGGCTGAAGGGGATCAAGCCCGAGGTGGCGCTCGTGACCTGGACGACGAACGCCGGGCGGTTCGGCCATTTCCTTAGCATTCCGCGCAACATGCCCGCGCGAATGAACCTGCTCTTCGACGCGCCCGACCAGGAATTCTGGCTCGACGAGACGAACCGCGGGGCGACGGTCGTGCCGGCCTTCGCCAACGCCTATATCTGGGCGACGACCAACCATCGCACGGCCTTCAGCGAGCCGTACCTGATGAGCCACGGCAACCCCTACGGCAAAGACAGCTTTCCGCCGCACGAAGTGCTGTGCCGCATGCTGCTGGCGGCCACGCACGGCGCCGCGCCGAGCATCGCCGTGTCGCAGCCCGCCAACTTGCAAGACGAAATCTACCGCTGCCTCGACGAGGTTCAGCGCCGCAAGCCGTGGCTGACGCACAAGCGGCCCGAACCTTGGGCGGCGCTAGTGATGAGCGACAACACTCGCAACTTCTACGGCCGTTCAGCGGGACTGGTCGAAGAGCGGTACCTGGCCGCGGTGCTCGGGACCTTCCGCGCGGCGATCGAGGAGCATCTGCCGCTGACGGTGATCAACGACTGGAACCTGAACGCCGAAGATCTATCTCGCTACAAAGTGTTGATTCTGGCCAACACGGCGTGCCTCGACGAGCGGCAGATCGCCGCCGTCGAGCAGTTCGTGGCCGCCGGCGGCGGGCTGGTCGCCAGCCTCGATACGTCGCTCTTCGACGAGTTCGGCGATCCGCGGCCGAATTTCGGCCTGGCCGAAGTCTTTGGCGTCGACTATCGGGGCGTGATCGACGCGGCGGGCGGCCCGCAGGAAATCGATGTCAATTTCGAGAAGGCCCTGTCGGCCGATTACTGGGAGAAACGCAAGAACGTATTCGATTTCAAGCTCGCGCCCGGTTCGTTCCTCGATCAGGGCCGGCTGAAAACCTACGTCGGCGAGCAGAGCGTCACGCTCAAGGCGCCCGCCGTGCGAGTCGCCTTGAAAAACGAGCAAGCGCAAGCGGCCGGTTCGCTGCGCGTGAAAGCGAACCCGCAGGCCGCCGAGCTTCCGGCCGTCGTGACGCACGACTATGGCAAGGGCCAGGTCGTGTATCTCGCCGGCGGCTTCGACGCGGCCTATTACCTGTACGCCTACCCTTACCAGCGATTGCTGCTGCGCCGGGCGATCGAACACGTCGCCCCCTCGCCGCCGCCGGTCGTCGTCGAGGCGCCGATGTGCGTCCACGCCACCGTCATGCGGCAAACGAAAAACGGCGCCGAGCGGCTGATCGTCCACTTGTTCAACGACGTGAACACGACCGCCTTCCATGCTTTGCCTAACGACGACGTTCCGCTCCGGGAGGAGACGCTGCCGATCCACGATATTCGGGTGACCTTCGGCCGCGAGTATCGGCTGAAGCGCATCCATCTCGAACCTGCCGGCGAGGACTTGCAGATCGAACAGACGCCGGCCGGCGCCCGCGTCGTCGTGCCGCGGCTCGAGCTGCACTCGATGGTCCTCGGGGAGTTGGCCGAGACTACAGACGAGCAGTCGCCGCGGGAACTTTCAGTTTCGATAAACGCCGGCTTTCCAGGTTATTGAATGTTCATCACGTCCTTCGCGTATTTCGTTTGAAGGTCGTCGATCGATAATTCGTGGCGGTTTACGCGCATTTGTATCGAGGCGTCCGAAAGGTTCTTGAAGTCCAAATCATGAAACTCGGCAAAAAACGCCCTCACGTTATTCTTTAGCTTCGTCAGTTCTGCCTCCCGCATTACGCGCACATAGTCGCGAAAAGCCGCTGCACGCGAGACTTTATGGGTTGGAATAATTATGATGTTAGTCGCACTGCATCCTTCGTATGCCTTCGTAAACCATGCACACGACTTATTCATTTGATCAGTTTCGTCTTTATTTATCTCCGCCCGATTCAGAACGACCTCGCTTTTACATTCCACGATCAAATACTCGTTGTCGCGCAATCCCCATAAGTTGTCGGGTCCTTCTTTCCATTCTCTGTCCGGGCGTTGGCTGGTGAATCCAATCGCTACCCCCAGGAGGCCAAACGTCGCCTCGAATTTGTCTGCTCTCACACCGAAACTTAAGCTATGTAATAGATCATCTACGGCGACGCCTAACTGCTCAAACGTCTCGAATTGTTTGACCCATGAGATAATATTTGCAATGCGGCGCTGACTGATGATCAGCTTATCCATGCGCATGCCGCTTCGCGGCTTCAGAAGAAAATGATTAAGGCGGTGCGCATTTACCTGAAGCTCGTTTGACTCGGTCTTGCTCTGCGAAAACCTATACCGCGCCATCTCCTGCAGATACCATCCTCTTTCCGCGGCGTTTGTGACGTGCTCATCGATAAGCGTCTGCAGTTTCGCGATTGCGCCATCTACGTCGCCGTTTTCGAACTGCCGCTCTGCTTCGAGTTCACATTCAAATACATCAAGCGCGCTGCTCACGCGGCGCCCGACGGTAATTGTATCCATGCGATCCACGTAAAACGTCTTCCAGCCCGGGTCGCGCCGCAAGCATTGATTTACTAGACGCATGAACGCGTCCCACGCACTGGCCCCTGACGAGGTCTCTTCTCGTGCCATCTCGGCAATTTCGATGCCGAGCTCCACTTGCTCTCGTGTCTGCGGAGACAAATAGCTCCGCAGCTCTTTCGTCCTGACGGCTTTAATTAGCTCAGTACCAATAAGAATTATGGCGCAGTAGTCCTTTTCCCCGCGCACACTCCTCCCGAGTCCCTGTTCAATCGATCGCGCTACTCGCATAGCATTAATTTCGCTGTCGCTTCGACAGTCCTCGGAGTAATTGTCTACGAGACTTTCCGAGTAGGGCTTCGAATCGATAATTAGAACACGGCACATATCATCGGGCAGGTCGATTCCATCGTAGCGATTTGCGACGACAAGAGTCTTCTCAAAGGCACCTGACCGCAGGTTTTCAATCTGATTATATATCGTGTCTTTATTTAGAACGGCGGCGCCATACTTCCCCCAATCCAGCGTCCCCTTAAAGCTCGGTGTCAAAGCTATCACCCCGGACTTCCGTTTTGAGTCCGGCTTGGCGAATTGTGCGACCATTTCCGATCTCGTAAGCTTCTCGTCAATTAGCGATGGTATAAGGATCATCTTCTCCCCAGACCATTTCTCGTCGGGATACACAAGCGGATTGCGAATCGTTGATTTACTTAGGCCAAGTCCTTTCACCAGAAACGAATCGTCGGTAACGGTCGCCGACATGAACACTCTATGCTCGGACTTGTAGTACGATCCGAACATATCCAAAGGTGGCAAATAAGGCGCAATCTCCAATGCAGCGCCAGAAATCACGCACTGGCATTCCGCCAGCCGGTCTTTGAGTAATGGCCAAGCGAATTTCACCGCGTCGCGACCCGAGGATTTGCTCAATATGCGTGCGATATCTTCCTGCTTTTCTAGCCAATCCCAGTAGGGTACCAGCAAGAATGCATCATGATTCTTGTTTCTAATGTCTTGAAATGTGCCCATTCCTTGCGCCTTCAAAGAATCCGAGAGCAGCGTGCGCAGCTCTCCATAGGCGCTTTCCTCGGGCGTTAGGCGAATCTCAAAGCTGTGGCGAATGGCATCAATACAGGCATGCGCGTCGTCCATCAGAATAGAATGCACGGCCGTAGATGAGCGGCCAATTCCAAATCGTGACAACCCGTTAAACAGTTTTTGGATCGAGGTTATGAGGAGTTGTTTTCCGTCGATGAAGTCGGCCGGCAGGTCGGGCTCGGCGGTGCAGAAGCGAATTCCAAATTGCTTCGCCTGCAGGCAGGTTTGCTTTATGAGAAAGTTGTCCGGACACAAGTAAACTGCCGGCGCGCGCGTTTCGTTGAGCTTGGATTGCAGAATCAATAGGCCAATTAGTGTTTTACCCTGACCAGTGTGAAGTTTGATAATTGTATCTCGGGTTGAACGGCGGCTCTTTTGCCATGCTTCCAAAATCGCCACCTGTGCGGGACGGAGCGGCCCTTTGTCACTGGCGCGGTCGAGCGTCTCGTAGAGCGCGCACGGATCGATGATGCTTGGGCGTTGTCGCTGACCAAGCCGCTTGCTGAAGTCAACCACGGAACGAAGTCCTCGAACTGCGAAAATACGGAGGCGAGCCAACTGAAACGAGCGAATTATTCTACCGGTCCTGCGAAGCTCATGCAAAGATAGCGAGGTTCGTGCTTGGCAGGAGGCAGAGATCTATCCGTTCGGCCGAAATGCGGCAACTGAAGGACGGCGTCGAGCCGTCTATGGTTCGCTTATTCAACCACGTGGGTTGGATCACCTTGCGCCGACGAAGCGACGCTCGTCGGCGGCCGTTCCATCGTGCGACACGGTTTGCACTCGATGGTCGTTGGGAAAGTGGAAGCGGAGGTCCAGCGCCAGCGCTGACGATCGACACGTCCATACCAACCCGAAGCGTCAGCGACGCAATCGACCAAAGCAAGTCTTTGCCGCTCGAGCTGGCGCACGCGCTGGCGGCCTCCCTCTCATTTAGCGTAATCCGGTAAGTGGCCCGGCCGCTGCGAATTGCCAACGCCAGCCTTGCTCGTCCGCTGACGAACGCGAAAGCGTCGCGCGGCCGCTCAACCGCTCGCCGAGCAATTCCACGATCCACTCGCCCTCTTGCCGGCTGACGAGCCGGTAAGTTCCTCGATCCCACCGCGAGACCGTTCCCCGGCCGCCGGAGACCGGCCCTTCGAAGTCGAGATAGGCCAGGCGATGATCGGCCAGCATTTCGGCCGCGATTTCGCTCTGCCCGGCGGGTTCCTGCGACAAGGCCCAGGTTTTCAGCACGCCGTCTGCCTCGAGCATGAAGTCCCAGTGCAGGTCGCGCTGGTAGCCCGGCGGGCAGTCGTGGCGCAGGATCACGAAGCGGGGCATGTCGCGTCGAGCCATAGACCTCGAACTTCACTCGCCGCGGGCGACGTCTTCGGCCTGGCGCAAAGCCCGCAGCACGTTGCGGCCAAGTATCTTGTGAATCTGCTCTTCGCCGTAACCGCGATCGAGCAGCTCTTGCGTGATGTAGGGATAGCAAGAGACGTCTTCCAACTGCACGGGCGTCATCGACACGCCGTCGAAATCGGAACCGAGCCCGACGTGATCGATGCCGGCGACCTTGACGATGTGATCGATGTGGTCGACCACCGTGTGGACCGTGCCGGGCAGGATCGGATGCTCCTGCCGCCAGCGCTTCATGGCGGCCTCGACCTGGGCGTCGTCGTTGTTGAAGTCGAGATTGAATTGCCGCCGGACGGCGAACATGTCGGCCATGATCCTGGCCGATTGCGGTTCGACGAAGCCCGAAAAGAAATTCACCATCACCACGCCGCCGTTGGCGGCCACCAGCTTGAGCACGTCGTCGGGAACGTTGCGGGCGTGTTGGGCGATTGCGTAGGCGGAGGAGTGCGAGGCGATCACCGGCGCCCGCGAAACGCGCAGGGCGTCTTGCATCGTCTCGGGCGAAACGTGCGAGATATCGACCAGCATGCCCAGGCGATTCATCTCGCGGACGACTTCCTCGCCGAAGGGGCTCAGCCCGCCGTGCTTCGCCACGTCGGTGGCGGAATCGGCCCAGGAGAGCGTGTCGCTGTGCGTCAGCGTCATGTAGCGGGCGCCGAGCCGGTACAACTGCCGCAAGGCGCCGATCGAATCCTGGATCGAATGCCCGCCTTCGACGCCGATCAGCGAAGCGATCTTGCCTTGGCCGCGAATCCGCTCGACGTCGGCCGCGGTCAGGGCCAATTCGAACGTCTCGGGATAGCGGGCCACGATCTGGCGGACGAGATCGATCTGTTCGAGCGTGTCGCGAAGCGCCGTGCCCGCCTGCCGTGTCTCGGCCGGCACGTAAACCGACCAGAATTGGCCGCCGACGCCGCCTTGCCGCAGTCGAGGAATATCGGTCTGCAATTCGTTCGGCGCATGCCGCTTGGTGATGTCGCACTTTTCCAGCGACGCGCCGAAATCGCTTCGCAAGCGCCAAGGCAGGTCGTTATGGCCATCGATCAGCAGCCCCGCACGGTGGATGCGCAGCGCTTCGTCGGTCAGTTTGATCGGCGGCAAATCCGGCTTGGAAGGCGGCTGCTGGGCTTGGGCGCCGCCGGGAAGGGCGGTGATGGCGATCGCCAGCACAAGCGAAGGAAGGCGGGCAGCGGCGCGGGGAATTCGCAGGCGGCTCGATTCGCGGGATGCATATGGCATGGCTCGACCTTGCGGGGCGATTGGCGATAAGGCCATTCAGCATCGCAGGCGGGGAAGCCTTCGGCAAGCGGCTTGAGCCGCCTACCGTCCGGAAACCGCTTTCAGAATCACCGGCCGAGCGGGGCTGCGGCCGATCACGAAGAAGAAAAAGGTTCCAGGAACGAATGGCACTGCCGGATGGCGGACAAGGACTTGCGACGAGGCGCTGTCATCGGGCAGTTGAAATGCCGCCATGGCCGGGCGGAATTCAGCAGCCGGGGTTGTAGGGACTGAATCTTCGTTAAAACGGTTACTCTTGGCAAGCGTCGGGCGTATCGGAAGGGGGCGTCGAGCCGCCTTTTTTGCGTTTGGAGCCGGCGGGCGGAATGGCGGCATTTGAGCTGTCATCCGCCGCGTCGGACGGCGGCGCCGGCGGCTGGTTCCGCAGACGGTAGCTCTTGCCTTGGAAGGCCAGCACCTCGGCATGGTGCAAGAAGCGGT
This sequence comes from Pirellulales bacterium, assembly GCA_035532215.1. Classification (GTDB taxonomy): domain Bacteria; phylum Planctomycetota; class Planctomycetia; order Pirellulales; family JAICIG01; genus JAICIG01. The sequence continues at coordinate 24,234 of DATKRK010000449.1, forward strand.
CGAGAATCGCCGTGGCGCTGGGCACGTCTCCGATCAGCTTGCCCCAATCCTCCAGCGGCCGGTTGCTGGTCATGACCGTCGAGCGTGTTTCATAACGTGTCAGCGGGCAGTCGTGCGCCTCGCAGTGCGGTTCAGCCTCGCGGGGGCGCAGCGGAGCGGCAGAGCGTGCAGGCCGACAAGCACCGCTCGCGCAGCGAGGCGACCTTTCCGTCGTCGTCGGCCTGCTGCGTCGCGGGCGGGGCAGCGCGACGCAAGCGGGGTCCCGCGGGGATAATTGCAGGCTGGGAGAGCAAGCAATCCATCATGGCATCCGGGAGAATTGCGGAATCCCATTGCGCATCGAGCCGTGTATTAGGCAAGTCGCGAACATCTTGGATTCCTCGTTGATCAGGAATTCAATGCCAGGCGTGCCTGCCGCCATTAGCCGTTCCGATTGGCGTAACCCTATCCATGCGTTCATCACCTCCGTGAGCGAATTATCGGCCGAGAATCTATATGTTGGATATCAAAAAAACTTGACCACAATGGGTTGATTTCAATGATGATATGCAAGCTTGACTCAAGAGTCAAGCAAAACTAATCTGATAAGTATTGGCAAGGCGACAATCATGCGGGTGATCCCAGATTTTCAAGAGGACGGTGTGCTCCCGCCGGGAGACTACGAGGTGTCGTTCGAGGAGCTTCGCCGTTCTATCCTCGTGGTAGGCCCGGAAGGTCAGGGTGAAGGCGTAAGCTGGGACAGCCAATGGCGGCGGCATTTAGTGGAAAACCTTGAAGTTCTGACACGGCAGCTCTGGCAGGTTGGCATTACCGAAGTCTTTGCGGATGGCTCATTTGCCGAGGACAAGGACCACGCGAACGACATTGACGGGTACTTCGTATGCGCGTTGGACCCGCTGAAGACAGGCGATCTGACCCGGAGGCTCAATTTGCTTGATCCCTACAAGATTTGGACTTGGGATCCGGCGTCGCGAACGCCTTATCGGGGCTATCCAAAGAAGCAGCTTCCGATGTGGCACAGATATCGCGTTGAGTTGTATCCGCACGTGCCGGGATTGGGGCTGGGATGCGGTATTTTTGACCGTCACGGTCATGAGTTGGAGTTCCCGTCGGCGTTTCGCCAGTCGCGACGCGATGGAAAGCCGAGGGGTATTGTCAAACTACGCGATGGAGGTTCCTTATGATTCGCAACGAGACCGAGTACAAAGAGGCTGTTGCTCGGCTTAGCGAAGAGCGCAGCCGACTCGCAGAACATCGTACACGCCTGAAGGAGGCTGGGCTTGCGGACGAAGAAATCAAACGAGTCATCGATCCGATGGAGTCGTTCCATCTTCAGCTTCAGGAAGAGGTCGAAAGTTACGAGCGACTGAAACGCGGCGAATTTGAGGAACTCGACAATCTTCGAGGCCTTGGGCATTTGCTGATCTCATTGCGGATTGCTCAAGGGATATCGCAACGTGAACTCGCTAAGCGATTGGATATCCATGAGTCGCAGGTATCACGCGATGAGCGGAATGAGTATTTCGGGATTACGCTGGAGCGGGCGATCAAAGTTTTGGATGCATTGGGGGTCCACTTGCGGACGAAGGTAGATACCGAATCGCGACGGCAAATGGCCTCGGCCTGATTGTCGTTATTCGGATGCCAAGCGTTGCCGCTGCCCCTTTAGAATTTGATTACGGGCTCTTGGGGTGCTACAAGCGACGTTCTTCCCTGAACGCCACTTGGAGCCCCTCCCCTTGCTCTGCGCTGTCGCCCTTATGCGCTGAATCAACACGTTATCCACAGGGCTCGGCCGTTAAGTAGGTTAAATATACTTGTTTAGGTTAAACAGTTGGCTGCTCGGTAAGTTGCTGGCCGTTTTACAGAATCGGGCGGCCCGTGCGCCTAATCGCCCGATGATTTGCGCCTAATCGCCCGATAGCCGTGCGCCCAATCGCCCGACGGTATCCACAGGCTCGCGGGGAGCCGAATGGGCACGTGGTGGACATGGATTTGACCGCGGAAAGCCTCGCGTTGAGCGTTTTGCGGTGCGATTTACGCCTATTCGCCCGTGTCATTCTGAGACAAGTCGTTGAATTTCCACGCTTCAGCATAAATGCCTTTGCCCGGCGTCTGGCACCGGCCGGGGAATCGGGGGTACTCCGCGTGGGGATGGTCGGTTGGCAGTTTCGCCCGGTGGACGAAGCGGATGATCTCGTCCCCCTCCCCGTTCCGCTCCAGCGACAATTCATATTCGGGCAACTGGTTGGCTTCGACGACCTGGCGGATGTCGATCGCGAAATCCGACGGCCGGGCGGAGGAGCCCGATTTCTCAAAGAGCTGCCGCATGGTAAAGCTCCAGCCGCCGATCTGGTTGCCGGCGTGCTTGCGGGCGACGCGGTAGAGCCAGCGTTCGATGCCGCCGGTCAGCAGGAAATAGTCCTCGTGAATGGTCAGCACCAATCCCTGCTCAGTGATGCCCTCGTAGAGCCAGTTTGGCAGCGTGATCGTCATGCCAATCGGTTCTCCGGTCGCTTCGTCAACGGTTTCTTGCCAGCTATCCAGCCAGTGGAACGAGGTAAATTTCTTCTTGCCGTTGGCGCGAATGTTGGTGCGGACGGCGGTGTGAGCCAGCCGCTCCAGCGCCGCGCGCAGGCGGATGTAGTCTTTGCCGCCGGTGGTGCGGCGGATGGAGCGGAGCAGGTTGTCGGTAACCGTACACCGGCGCCAGGTGGCTCTGTGGCGGGCGGGGCTAGGGGCGGGCGTCGGGAGAATTCTGGGCCAGCCGTCGCTGAGCACGACGGCGCCGGCGCCGGTCGGCGGCGTCGCGGCGCTCGTCGGTTCGGTAATTGCGAACCGCTTCGGGGTGCGATTGCTTCCAG
>DATKRK010000450.1:0-11257 GCA_035532215.1 Pirellulales bacterium
CGGGCCGGCGGCCCGCAAGGCGCCGGCCGACAGGGGGGCATCGGCTCGCAAATCCCAGGCATAAATGCCTCAGCATTACCCACATCTTTTTCAGCGTTTTGGCAAGCTGTTGATACGAAAGCACTTACAAAGCCAGCTCGCGAGAGAGCACGCAATTTTAAGTCTTGGTACAGGAACAACTTACGGAAATGTGGGTAATACTGAGGCATAAATGCCTGGGCTAAGTAAAAGAGCGCCCGCGGCGGTGGCGGCGCGGAACAAAACCGACGTAGACTTGGCCCCGCATCGGACCCCAACATCGTAAATTTTGCGCCGCTCGAGGCAGCGACTGCGCCCGTTACCCCAACTTGCCTGCCGCGGCCCGATCGACGAGCCATACCACGCTGGTCAAATCAGGGCGAATGCACTGGGCCGGCAATTCTTCCGGTCGCTGCGGACCGCGAATCACCTCGGCGACAATCTCGGCCTTGTCGGCGCCGCTAACGAGAAACGCCACGCGCGCCGCATGGTTGAGCACGGCCGGCGTGAGCGTGATCCGGTCGGCGTGCAGTTTTTCGACCCAGGTTGCGGCGGCGAGACGAGAAGAGTCGCGCGGGACCGTGTTTCCTGGAAAGAGCGAAGCCGTGTGCCCCTCGGGCCCCAAGCCGAGCAGCACCAGATCGAACCGCGGCAATTCGCCGGGCGCCAAATGAAAGTAGTCTCGCAGCGTTTGTTCGTAAGCCGCCGCGGCTTCGGCCGCGCTCTGTTCGGCCAGCATGCGATGCACGTTTTCACCCCGGACGGGCAGCTTCGAAAGCATCGCCTCGTGGGCCATGCGGTAATTGCTCTGCGGATCGTCGGGCGGCACGTGCCGTTCGTCGCCCCAGAAGAAATGCACTTGGCCCCAGGCGATGCGGCGGCGAAACGGGTGCGCTTCGCTCGCCAGCCGGGCGTAGAGTTCTTTCGGCGTCGAGCCGCCCGACAGCGCGACGGCGAAGGCGCCGCGAGCCTGGATCGCCGCTTCGGCCCGCGCGGCGAACTCCTCGGCGGCCAGTTGCGTCAGCGCTTCGCGATCGGCGGCGATGCGAATCTCGGGCTCGGCTACCATTTTTCATGCTCCAAGGCTTGCACCTTCGCCAGCCGGCGGCAGTGCCGCTCTTCGCCGGTGAAATTCGCTTTGAGAAAGTCGCGGACCAGTTCCTTGGCCAGTTCCACGCCGATGATTCGCGCGCCGAGCACCAGCACGTTCATATTGTCGTGCTCGACGCCCTGATGGGCCGAGTACGAATCGTGGCACAGCCCGCCGCGGATGCCGGGGATTTTGTTGACCGCCACCGAGGCGCCGACTCCGCTGCCGCACAACAACACGCCCCGATCGGCGCGGCCTTCGCGCACGGCCAAGCCAACGGCTTTGGCGAAGTCGGGATAGTCGACCGATTCGGTGCTGTGCGTTCCCAGGTCGATCGTTTCGTGGCCGGCTTCGCGGATCGCGGCCAGCAGCGTCTGTTTGAGTTCGAACCCGGCATGGTCGGAGGCGACGGCAACTCGCATGGCTGGCCTCGGCAAGAAAATGGCAGTGATCGATGATCCTGTTCCGCTCGCCGCGTCTTGCTCCTGTTCGCAAAGCGGCGATACGCAACTATATCTTTTGCCTTCCAAACGGCCAATCGCCCGATCATGTAGACGCGGCATCCTTGCCGCGTTTCGTCGTTTCCCTGCAAACGCGGCAGGGATGTCGCGTCTACGCGAAAACGCGGCAGAGATGCCGCGTCTACTTGGGTTTTGAACGATTTTCGAAACCTTTTCGCTTGCCGCAGACGACGGCTTGCGTATTTTCGCCCGTTCAAAGACAATTTCCGGCGCTGATGCACTGCGCCCCCGTCATTCAGTTTTTCAACGCGAAGTCTCTATGCCCAGCGAACGAACCAAGCTCAACGCCGCATCCGCTTATCCTCCGCCGCAAGCCTGCGCGATGGTCATTTTCGGGGCCAGCGGCGATCTGACCAAGCGCAAACTGCTGCCGGCGCTGTACAACATCGCCACGAGCAAGCTGCTGCCGGAAAAGTTCGCCGTGATCGGCTTCGCCATCGACAAGCTCGACACCGAAAAGTTCCGCCAGCAGCTTACCGAAGACATCAAGCAGTTCGGCGCCGGCGAAGTCGATCCGCTGCTTTGGGAACAGCAGTTCGCCAAGCGGCTGTTCTACGTGCAAGGCGGCTTCGAAGACCCAGAGGCTTTCGCCCGGCTCAAGGAAATGCTGGCCCAGGTCGACCGCGATTGCGGAACCGGCGGCAATTACCTGTTCTATCTGGCCACGCCGCCGCCGTTTTTCGGCAAGATCGCGGCCCAGTTGTCGGCCGCTGGGTTGACGCAGGAAAAGGCTGCGGCCGACTCCGGCGAAGCCTCGCAGGCCGAGGGCGGCGGCCATTGGCGCCGCGTGATCATCGAAAAACCGTTCGGCCACGATCTCGAATCGGCCAAGGCGCTCAACCGCGAACTCGGCAAGCTGCTGCGCGAAGATCAGATTTACCGCATCGATCATTATCTGGGCAAGGAAACGGTGCAGAACATCCTGGTGCTCCGCTTCGCCAACGGGCTGTTCGAGCCCATCTGGAACCGCCAGTACATCGATCACGTGCAGATGACCGTGGCCGAGACGGTCGGCGTCGAGCATCGCGGCGGCTATTACGACAAGGCCGGCGCCGTGCGCGACATGACGCCCAACCACATCTGCCAGTTGCTGGCGCTGATCGGCATGGAATCGCCCACCTCGTTCGACGCCGAGGTCGTGCGCGACGAAAAGACCAAGCTCCTCAACGCCATCCATCCGCTGTTGGAAGAACAGGTGCTGACCGACGCGGTGCGCGGCCAGTACGGCCCCGGCGTGGTGGACGGCAAGGACGTCGAGGGCTATCGCGAATCGCTGAACGTGAACCCCAACTCGAACACCGAGACGTTCGTCGCGCTCAAGCTGTCGATCGACAACTGGCGCTGGGCGGGCGTGCCGTTTTACGTTCGCACCGGCAAGTGCCTGCCCCGCCGCGTGACCGAAGTCGTGATCCAATTCAAGCAAGTGCCGTTCATGCTGTTCCGCGAGACGCCCGTCGAACGCCTGAGCCCGAACAAGTTGGTGCTGCAGATTCAGCCCGAGGAGGGCATCTCGCTCAAGTTCGAGGCCAAGGTGCCGGGCGTCGGCATCCAGACTCGCAGCGTGAGCATGGACTTTCATTACGAAGACCATTTCGGCGGCACGCCGCTGACCGGCTACGAGACCTTGCTCTACGGCTGCATGCAGGGCGACCCGACGTTGTTCTTGCGGGCCGACTTCGTCGAAGCCGGCTGGAGCATCGTGCAGCCGATTCTCGACGTCTGGAGCACGTTGCCCGCCCGCAAGTTTCCCAACTACGCCGCCGGAACCTGGGGCCCCAAAGGCGCCGACGACTTGCTCAGGCAGGATGGGCGCGAGTGGCACGTGGAATGAGGCGGGGCGGAGAGGCTCCTTCTTTAGTTCGTTCACTCCGCCAGCAACAAGTCCTCCGCCGCATAAGTGTACACGCGTATAAAATCTGCGTTGACCGCGGCGCCTATTTCACCATAGACTACAACCATGTCAGGGCAGCAGCCAGATCCTGTGATGGCGGCGGTGCGTATCGCGCACGACCGGAGTGGTCTCTCGTTTGAGCAACTCGGCCTAAAAATGGGGTACACGAGGGAGACCGCGCGCAAGTCGGCATGGCAATTCGTTCACCGCACTAATGACCCGCGACTGTCGATGCTGCGGCGGTTTGCGGAAGCAGTCGGCGTTCCGCTCGCCGGCTTGTTGGAGCATGAAGTTCCGCAAGATGAGGGACTCGCGAGGTATGCCGGTGACCTTCAAAAGTGAATCACAGCGCAGAGCGTTCAGTGCGATCGTACAAAAATTGCGCGCGATTGGATATTCAGGGGACTTGCTAGTCGAAGGCTACCGATTTGGAGATTGGTTCGCTCCCTCCGTCCCCGAGCGGCTGATACCCGCTGCGGCATTTGGTCAGACCCCCACTTCCTACGACTCCGCTCTTTTCGGGGTAGTGCTTTCAAACGGTTTGTCCGGCAAGCAGTTGGTCTCCCAGTACCGTGCGCTAGGCGCACCAATTATCTTCGAAGTTTCTGACCTATCGGTTCGAGAGTGGGCTATTGGACGCGACGAGCGGGCAATCAGCCAGATTTCGGAGTTGTCCGTCGAAGCAATTGAAAGCCGTTTCGCAGCACAAGCGGCGGACTGGGCGCCAGCCTATTTCATGCGCGCAAAAAATGTCGGCCAGTTCACGTGGAGTCGCCAACTCGACCTCTTCCCTGATCTGCTTCCCGAATTAGAAGCTCAAATAGAAGCGAAGCTTTCACCGATGTTGCGTGACGCCATGTCTGCGGCAACCGCTGAATATATGAGTTCCTCGGGCCACGAACCGGATCCGGAAAAGCTATTTAAGCTCGTCTTCTGGCTCCTTACGGGCAAGGTATTTCGCGACCGCGATATTACCGGATTCCGTACGATTAACGAAACCGATGGCGCCGACGTTGTCTTAACAGCAGTTGCCAAGCATTATAGACAAAGCCCGCCCCAATTACTGAATCGCCAAACTCGAGATTTGACATTTTCTCGCCTTTGGTCTCCAATCAATTTCCGGAATCTATCGGTTGATGTATTGGCCCAGATCTGGTCAAAATCACTCGTCACTGAGGAAGTTCGAAAGCGGCTGGGCATTCACAAGACTCCGCGAGCGGTGGCCAAGTATCTTGTTGATCAAATCGAGTTTGAAAACATCGACGACGATCACAAGACAATCTTGGAGCCCTGCTGCGGCAGTGCGGTATTCTTAATTGCGGCGATGCACCGGTTGCGGTCGCTTCAGTGGGGCTTGTCTTCCCGCGAGCGCCATCAATACTTTACCCGCCATCTAGTAGGTTATGAGATAGATCCTTTTGGTGCAGAGATAAGCAGGCTCGCGTTAACGTTGGCCGATTTCCCGAATCCCAATGGATGGCAAATCAACGGGGCCGACGTGTTCGCTGATCGCGAGATGTTCGCCAAGTCTCTCCAGTCCGCTGGCGTCGTGCTTTGCAATCCGCCGTTTGAGGCGTTCACTGCCGAGGAACGTGCGTCTTACAACCCGTCCGCCAAAAGAAAACCCGTTCAACTTTTGCAGCAAGTTTTGGACAATTTGCACCCGCATGGCGTGCTTGGTTTCGTCCTCCCACAGAACATTCTCGATGGCCGCGAATACAAACACATTAGGCAGCTCCTCGCCCAGAGGTTCGCTTCAATAGAAATCACATCATTGCCAGACCAAGCATTTGAGGCAGACCACGAAGTATCCCTGCTAGTTGCCCAGCGCCCCATACCACACCTGTCCGTTGCCGTGCGGCATCGAAAGGTCGCAGACACCCGTGCGGCTTGGCACACTTTCGAAACACGGCATGAAGTTACGTCAGCAGAAGAGGCTGCAAAAAGCGTAAATGAATGCGCCAAATCGATTGCTGTTCCTGAACTGTCGGAGGTGTGGCAATATCTCGGAAATCTTCCAAAGCTCATGGACTCGGCCGAGCTGCATCGTGGAATCGAGTGGAGTTTACCACTCACAATAGGGCGAGAGGAAACTGGGAATCGACGACTGCTTACAAGTTCGACGCCCAAATCGGGATTTATGTTGGGAGTCCCGCCGGAAAGCAACGTTTTCTGTTTTTGTGTTCCTGAACTTAAGTATTTGGACGTGCAGCCCAATCACCAACGGGGCAACGCCTGGAAATACCCGTGGCATCTGCCAAAAGTAATGCTTAATGCGATTACCAAATCAAGGCGCGGATGGAGAATTGCGGCATTCGCGGATCAAAAGGGACTTGTTTGCTATCAAAATCTTACCGCGGCATGGCCGGTTAGCTATGACATCTTCGCATTGGCTGCAACTTTGAATAGTCCAATTGCAAATGCTTTTGTCGCCACGAGGGAAGGAAAGCGGCACATAACGATAGAAACGTTATATGGCATTCCATTGCCTGCTTTCTCTAGCGACCAGACTCGCGAGTTGCGGGCGCTAATAGAAGAGTATCAAAGAGAACTCGACTCGTGCGAGTCTGAACTCTTGAAACAAATCCCGACTCAAAAGCTCGATACATTACTGAAGAGAATAGACGCGGTCGTCTTAGAGGCGTATGATCTTCCACCGCGCATGGAACGAAGTGTGCTCGACTATTTCAATGACCAACCAAGAGCGGTCCCGTTTGAGTTCACGAACTATTTCCCGGCGAATTTCGACTCGTGCTTCTCACTTAAGCAGTTTCTTTCTGATGAGTTCCGAAAGAGTACCGTTGAACACTTCCGAAGAACATCAGAACGCCTGCCCGATCATATTTTAAGGGCTCTTTCGATGGCCGCTCGCGACGAGGATAACGAGTGAATGGCTATTTGCTGGACACTAATGCGGTGTGCAAGTGGTTCCAGAATCATGCCAATGTTGTTGCACACGTGAACGCATTGCCTGGGAATCTGCCGCTGGTCATTTCTGCAGTTACGCTGGGAGAGATAGAATGCGGACATTACAGAAGTGCTGGAACGAATCCATCACGACGCAAGAGCTTTGAAGTGTGGGTTAGCCAGACGTTTCCGTTTCCGCTTCCGATTACACGCCATACTTCTTCAATTTACGGGCAGCTCAAGGCGTCCATTTTTAACCGCCATCCGCCGCCACGAAAGTCGCGGCAAGTTGAGAATTGCTATGACAAGGTCAGTGGCCGTGAGCTGGGAATTGATGAGAATGACTTGTGGATTGCGGCCCAAGCTATCGAACATAAACTCGTGCTCGTCACTAATGATCGAATGCGTCATATCCTCGATGGCGCGGGAAATACGCTGCTCCGCGAAGACTGGGAGCTTCCGATCTGATCTTTCATTGCATGCCCGTTGTACTGCGGGATGTGCGGGCGGCGGGCTAAGTAGCTGTCGAGATCGTCGCCCCATTGCGTCCAGCCCGGCACGCGCTCGCGCGCGAAGAGTTCGAGGTATTGCGGCGGGCTGCACTGCTCGACGATGCGATACAGCTCGTGCGGCTTTTTCGAGTGCTCTTGCTTGCGGGTCGAGAGCAGATTGACTTGCGTGCGGCCTGGTTGCAGGGTTCGCAGGCGCCCGCGAACGCCGAACAGCACCAACTCCGTCACGTTGCGGAAATAGAAGCCGACGCCCCGCCCGTCCGGCCCGCCGTCTTTGCGGACCTTGTACCACACGACGTTCGTCTTGTAGGCAAAGCCCCAAGCCTCCATCACGCGCAGGCCCCACGGCAACAGGGCGTTCGGAACCCAGAGATAGAGATGGCTCTGCTCCGCCGCGTGCTCGGCCACCGGCATCGCGCAAATCTCGTCGAGGTCCATCGTCCGGTATCGACGCAGGCGCTTGTGCTCCGGCGCCATCTTGCCGGTGCGGTTCTGGAATCGCCAGGGCGGATCGGCCAAGATCGTAGAGAATTGCCCACGGAGTCCGGGGAGTGCGCTCACAAGTCGATTCCTTTCGCGTTTGGCCGTTCGACAGCCATGATAGGGCCGACGGGCGGGGCCGGCAATTGCCGCGTGCTGCGCGGTTGGCGTCCTAACAGCGTGTTGCTGGTGCGCATGGAGACGCTAACCCGAAGCGCCCGCGAGGCAAATTCGGACCATTTCCTCGCTGGCGCTTCGGGTTAGTATGGGCGAGCAACACGCCGATAAAACCCGCGGCCAGGCTGCAAGCCGTCTGCGGCCGGGTTACAATGGCAAGCCTGAACTTGCCCCTGCCGTCCGCTCGTTCGCACCCGCCTTGAGGAGCCCGCCCGCCGATGCGTTTCGCCAATTGTGTGTGCTTAGGGCTGCTCGCGATTGGCTCTTCGGCCCGGGCCGAAGAGAAACCGGCCTCCGAGAAGCAGCCGCAAAAGGTCGTAGCAGTCGATCGCTCGCCGGCTGCGGGGCTGGCTTCGATGAAAGCGCGGCCGGGCTTTCAAGTCGAACTCGCGGCGGCCGAGCCGTTGGTGATGGATCCGGTGGCCTTCGCCTGGGGCGCCGACGGCACGCTGTGGGTCGTCGAGATGGCCGATTATCCGCGCGGCGTCGACGGCCAGGGCAAATTCGGCGGCCGCGTGCGGTTTCTGGAAGATGCCGACGGCGACGGCCGCTACGACCGCTCGACCGTGTTTCTCGACGGGCTCGGTTTTCCCAACGGCGTCATGCCCTGGCGCCGCGGCGTGCTGGTGACCTGCTCCCCGGAGATTTTCTACGCCGAAGATACTGACGGCGACGGCCGGGCCGACGTGCGGCGCACGCTTTACAAGGGCTTCGTCGAAGGCAACCAGCAGCACCGCGTGAACGGGCTGCGGTGGGGACTCGACAATTGGATCTACTGCGCCAACGGCGACAGCGGCGGCGAGATCGAGTCGGTCAAAACGGGCGAGCGCGTGGCGATCGGCGGCCGCGACTTTCGCATCCGCCCCGACTCGGGCGCGATCGAGGCCCAGACCGGCCAAACGCAATTTCTTCGCGAGCGCGACGACTGGGGCAACTGGTTCGGCTCGAACAACTCGAACCCGCTTTACCAGTTCACGCTCGACGAGCACTATCTACGCCGCAACCCGCACGTCTCGCCGCCGGCGACGCGCGTGCAGGTCTCGCGGGCGCCGGGCGCCGCGCCGGTGTTTCCCGCCAGCCGCACCGAGCTGCGATTCAACGACTTTAGCGCCGCCAATCGCTTCACCTCGGCGTGCAGCGCGATCCTCTATCGCGACGATCTGTTCGGGCCGGAGTTCTACGGCAATTCGTTCGTCTGCGAGCCGGTCCACAATCTGGTGCACCGCGAAGTGCTCGACGCCGACCGGACCGTGTTTCACAGTCAGCGAGCGGCGGACGAGCGGCAGTCGGAGTTTTTGGCCTCGACCGATAACTGGTCGCGGCCGGTGATGGTTCGCTGCGGGCCCGACGGCGCGCTGTGGATCGCCGACATGTACCGCCAGGTGATCGAACATCCCGAGTGGATTCCCAAAGAGTGGCAGCAAAAGCTCGACCTGCGCGCCGGCCACGACCGCGGGCGGATTTATCGCGTGTTTCCGGCCGGCAAACGGCCCCGCCCGCTGCCGCGGCTCGATCAGTTCGACACGGCCGGGCTGGTCGCCGCGCTCGACAGCCCAAGCGGCTGGCAGCGCGACATGGCCCAGCAACTCTTGATCGAGCGCGGCGAGCGAGCCGCCGCGCCGCTGTTGAAAAAGTTGCTCGCCAATCGCGAGGCCAGGCCGCTGGCCCGGCTGCACTCGCTGTGTACGCTGGACGGTCTCGGCGCGCTCGATGCCGAAACGCTGCCGGCCGCTTTGAGCGATCCGCATCCGGGGGTCGTGCGGCATGCGGTGCGGCTGTGCGAGCCATTGCTCGATCGCGAGCCGGCTTTGACCGCAAAGCTCGTCAAGGTGGTCTCGACCGAAGACGCTCAACTGAGTTTGCAATTGGCCTACAGCCTCGGCGAATGGCGCTCCGCCGAGGCCGGCCAGGCGCTCGGCCGCTTGGCGCTGGCGGCCGGCGACGACATCTATATTACGGCCGCCGTGCTGAGTTCGGCGAACAAAGAGAACCTGGCCGAGTTGCTCGCCGCGGTTCTGCCGGCCGAGCCCTCGCCGCCTTCCGCTCCGGGAAAGGACGAGCCATTGTCGCCTTTCGCTCCGCGAAAGGGCATTTTTTCGCGGAGCGAAAAACGACATTTGCCGGCGGCCTTGATCGGCATGGCCGTGGCGACCGATAACTTCGCGGCGCTCAAGGTCGGCGCCCAAGCGATCACGCGGCGGAAAGACGAGCGCTACGCCGCCTGGCAGTTGACGGCGCTCGACGGCCTGCTGGAGGCCCTCGACCGCCGCAAGCTCTCGATGAAAAACTTCAATTTGCGTGTGCCGCGCGATATGCGGTCGCTGTTGGCGCGGTTCGACGATCTGTTCGTCCACGCCTGGGCCTTGGCGCTCGACGAGCAGGAGAGCGAGGCCGATCGCATCGCGGCGGTCAAGCTGCTCGCCCGCCGGCCGAATCAGTATCTCGATTCGGACATCGACGCGCTGGCCGAGTTGCTCTCGCCGCAAACGCCCGGCGGCTTGCAGTCGGCGGCGATCGAGGCGCTGGGGCGGCTCGACGAGCCGCGCGTGGCGGCCCTGTTGCTCGGCGGCTGGAAAGGCTACGGCCCCGAACGCCGCGGGCAGATCATCGATACGCTGTTGGCTCGCCGCGCCGGCGTGCAGGCCTTGCTCGACCAGATCGCCGGCGGCGCCATCTCGCCCGCGGAGATCGACGCCTCGCGGCGGCAGCGGCTCTTGGCGCATGCCGACGCCAACATCCGCGCCCGAGCTCAAGAGCTACTGGCCGGCGCCGTCAACGCCGACCGCCAGAAAATCGTCGAGCAGTATCGCCCAGCGCTGTCGCTCGCGGGCGACGAGGCGGCGGGCGCGGCGATGTTCAAGAAGACCTGTTCGCAGTGCCACCGGCTGGGCGAGGTCGGCCATGCGGTCGGTCCCGATCTGACGGCGCTCACTGACCGTTCGCCCGAGTCGCTGTTGGTCGCCATGTTCGACCCCAACCGCGCGGTCGAAGCCAAGTTCATGGGCTACACGGCGATCACGTCCGACGGCCTTACGCACACCGGCATGCTGAGCGCCGAAACGTCGACCAGCGTTACGCTGCTGGCTTCCGAAGGGAAAGAAATCTCGCTGCTGCGAAAGGATCTCGAAGCCCTGGAGAGCTCGTCGAAATCGCTGATGCCCGAGGGGCTGGAAAAAGACCTCACGCCGCAGAACGTGGCCGATCTGGTGCGCTATCTCGGCGCCTTCAAGCCGCCGCGCAAAGCGTTCGCTGGCAACGAGCCCGCCGTCGTGCGGCCCGAGGCGCTGCGCGGCGAGTTGTGGTTGTTGGCCGCGAACGCCGAAATTTACGGCCGTACGCTGGTCTTCGAACCGACCTACCGCAACCTCGGCTACTGGACGAGCCCGGACGACCATGCCGTGTGGAGGATTGAAATCGAGCGGCCGGGCAAGTATACGGTTTCGCTCGATTACGCCTGCGAAGACAGCGCGGCCGGACAGACGCTGGCCGTCGAAGCCGCGGGCAACAAGCTCACGATGACCGTCGCCGGCGCCGGCAACTGGGACACGTACCGCCAGAAATCGATCGGCCAGTTCGAGTTGCCCGCCGGCCAGCACGCCTTGGTCGTGCGGCCCGACGGCCCGCTGCGCGGACCGCTTGTCGATTTGAAAGCCGTGCGGCT
>DATKRK010000451.1:0-76799 GCA_035532215.1 Pirellulales bacterium
GGATTATTCATCAGCCCATACCAACCCGAAGCGCAAGCGAGGTGGAGCAATCGCCTTACCTCGCTAGCGCTTCGGGTTAGTGTGAAGCGCTTTGTCGAGCATTCTCGGGGCTGATGAATAATCCGGGCTAGCGGCGGTTACGGCGCATCAACCGGCCCGCTGAATTACGTTCGCGCTTCGAGCCATTGCACGAGATCGTCGAAAACCTGCTCGCGCTCGGGTTCGTGGAAGATCTCGTGATACAAGCCGGAATAAAGCTTGAGCGTCTTGTCCGCCGCCGCCGCGCTCTGGCAGGCCTGGCGGCTGCCTTCCGGATCGGCCAGCCGGTCGGCCGTGCCGTGCATGAACAGCACGGGCAGCGTCAGCTTGGCGAACTGGCCGCCAATTTGCTTGCTGACGCGCACGATCTCGGCCCCGGTCCGCGCCGGCATGCGCCCGTGAAACACGAGCGGATCGTCGCGAAAGCTTTGCACGACTTCGGGATCGCGCGACAGCGCCCGTTCGTCGATCCGGACGGTCGGCAACCGAGGAGCGAGGCTGCCGATCGCCCCCGACAGCCGCTGTAGCCAGGGATGAATTCGCTCGTCGATCTTCAGCGCCGGGCCGCTGAGCAGCAAGCCGGAAATTGGCGTTGCTCGCGAGACGACCCAACGGGCGGCGATCAGTCCGCCCATGCTATGGCCGAGCAAGAACAGCGGCCGCGCGGCATCCAGGTCGCGCTCGATGGCAATGAACCGTTCGAGATCATTTACATAGTTCTCGAAGTCGCGCACGAATCCGCGCGGCCCCTCCGATCGCCCGTGGCCGCGCAGATCGAATTGGCCTACGCCCAAGCCGGCCGCAAGCAGCCGCTCGACCAGGTTTTCATAACGCCCGCTATGTTCGGCGTAACCGTGAACGATGGCCACCCGCCCGCGCGGCGAGCGAGCCTGCGGAACTCGGCGCCTGACAAACAGGCTTAGCCCGTCGAACGTTTCGAACTCGTCGGAACTTGGAATCATGCAATGCGATTTAGGATTTGCGGCGAGACGGCATTCGCCGACTCGTGCAGGGGGCGTAAGAATCGGTTCGCGCGGTTGGTTCTGTAGGGAACGCCCTCCGTGGCGTTCCGTGAACTCGGAAATCGCGTTGATTCGCGCTTTTCGGAACGCCACGGAGGGCGTTCCCTACAAGTTTTGCAGCGAACGCCTACTTACGCCCTCGTCCAAGGCGGCGACGAGAGCGACGTTGCTTTTTCCTCCCAAGACCGCGATACTAAGTCTTGGCCTGCCATAAGAAAAGTCCCGCCCCCAAACAGCCTCGCCTGGACATCGTCATGCCGGATGCGCGCCCGCCCCTACATCGCCGCGGCCTGAGCCGCAAAGAGTTTTTGCAAGTCGGTTTTTCGGGGTTGCTGGGGCTCGGCTTGCCGCAGGCCCTGGCTGCGCGCAGCGCCCGGGCCGAAGCGGCGGCGTCACGCCGGGCGAAATCGGTGATTCTGGTCTTCTGCACCGGCGCCCCGAGCCATCAGGACATTTGGGACCTCAAGCCCAAGGCGTCCGTCGAAGTGCGCGGCGAGTTTCAGCCGATCGACACCAACGTGCCGGGCGTGCAAATCGGCCCTCATTTGCCGCTGATGGCGAAGCTGGCCGACAAGTATACAATCGTCCGCAGCATGACGCACAAGTTGCCGGGGCACGAACAAGGGACGCACTTCATGCTCACGGGCGTCAATCAATTGCCGCCGGGCGCCACGCACATGGCCAGCCGCAACGATTGGCCCTGCTACGCTTCGGCCGTGCAGTATCTGCGGCCCAGCGCCGACGGGCTGCCGTCGGGCGTTTTGTTGCCGACGTATCTGCACAACGGCTACGGCTTCTCGGGGCAAAACGGCGGCTTCATGGGCAGCCAGTACGATCCTTGGCAGCTCACGCGCGATCCCAACGCCGCCGATTTCAAGCTCGACGAGCTGCAGCTTCTGCCGGGGTTGACGGTCGAGCGAGTCAACGACCGGCGGGCCCTGCTGGCCAATCTCGACCAGCAGCGCCGCGATCTCGACGCGGCGGCCTCGGTCGGCGACCTGTCGGCGCGGATGCGCAACGCCTATACGCTTCTGACCACCGGCGCCAAATTCCGCGAGGCGTTTGATCTCGATCGCGAAACGCCGCCGATGCGCGAGCGATACGGCCGGCACGCTTTCGGACAATCATTGCTGCTCGCCCGGCGGTTGGTCGAAGCCGGCATGCCGGTCGTGCAAGCCAACATGGGATCGATGAACAATTGGGACACGCACGGCTCGAACTTCAAGCAGCTCAAAGATCGCTTGCTGCCGCCGCTGGACAAAGGGCTGTCGGCCTTGCTGGCCGATCTGGACGAGCGCGGCTTGCTGGCCGAAACGCTCGTGGTGGTGGTCGGAGAGTTCGGCCGCACGCCGCAGATCAACGCCACGGCCGGCCGCGATCATTGGTCGGGCGTATTTTCGGCGGTGTTTGCCGGCGCGGGCGTGGTCGGCGGGCAGACGGTCGGCGCCAGCGACGCGCAGGCAGCGTATCCAATGACGCGCGGCTGGTATCCGGCCGATCTCGGCGCCACGGTCTACACGGCGCTAGGCATCGACCCGAGGAGCCAGATTATCGATCGGCTCGGCCGGCCCCACCAGCTCAATGCCGGCGAGGTCATTGCTCCGCTGTACGGATGACGGCAGCACGGTTGACGGCGGCACGGTTGACGGCAGCACGGTTGGCGACAGCACGGTTGGCGACATCGAGTTGCGACTGGCCGCGTTGACGCTCGACGAGCAGCACCGTCGTGCGGCGGAATTCTCGGCGCTCGAGCACGCGCCAGGGACTCGACGCAAAGGCTGACAGGCACGGCTCGCGGTCGGCTGCCGCGCCGCCCGTGACGACGAGCCAAACGCGGCCCGATCGCTCGGGATCGAACGCTTCCAGCGGCGTGAAGGCGGCGCCCAGGTTGCGGAAGTAATACAGATACTCCCAGTGGTTGGCGACGACCCGATCGCCGTTCCGGCGGTGTTGATGGACGAAGCTCGCGGCCGAATCGCAATCGGCCCTTTGCCACGGAACGGCGACATGGGCGAGCGCCGCAACCGCGGGACTCATCAATAACAGGGCCAGGACCCAAGCCGGCGCTCGGCGGCGAGACTCGAGCCAAGCCAAACACGACGCCGCGCCGGCCGCAACGAGCATGATAATCGCCGGCGCCGCGTAAGCCATGACCCGCACGCCGCCGTAAGGATACGCTCCGAAACAAGCGGCCCCGAACGCCAGCGCGATCGGGACTGCGAGCAGGTTCAACTCGGCGAACATCTTGCGGCGCCAGAATGCAACGGCGCCGACGATCGCCAGCGGCAACAGAAACTCGCCGAACGGATCGATCACATAGCCGATGAGTTCCCATTGCGAGCGAATCATCCAGCCGGGCACGCTGGCCGGATGGCGCCAATCGGCGAACTGCTGCATGTCTTGCCAACAGTCGACGATCGCCGGGTCGCGCTGCGCATGCATGGGCCCAGCCAGCAGTGCGAAGAAGCAGCCGAAGACGATCGCAGCCAAAGCGGCGTAAGCGGCCCAGTCGACCGGCCGCCGAGATTGTCTCGTCTGGCCCAGCAAGGCCAGCAATACTCCGCCGTAAAGAAAGCAACCCGGATAAGCCATCCAGAGCAAGGCCGGCGCCAGCGCCGCCAAGGCCAGCGACCGCCGCGCCAGCGGCCAGCCTTCGCTGCGGCAATAGAGCGCCAGGATCGCCACGGCGGCCAGCACTTCGCCGCTGTATTGCTTGGCCTCGCAGGCGTGCCACAGCAGGCGATCGGAACAGGCGAAGAACAGCACCGCCCAAGGCACGGCCGCCTCCGGCAGCCAGCGCCGCGCGACCGGCACGAACAGCACGAGCGCCAGGCAACTGGCCAAAAACGGCGCGAGTCGCAGTGCGTATAAGTCGTCGCCCAGCAGCAGGCTGGCGGCTTTTTCCAGCCACAAGAACAACGGCGGCGCCGCTTCGGAGAACCAGAGCGGCCCCAGCAACTCGGCGAAGCTCTTTTCGAGCACGTTGACGACCAGCGCCGCTTCGTCGTGCCACAGCGAAGGGCCGCGCAGATAATGATACGTCCGCAGCGCCAGGCCGAAGGCGACCAGCCAACGAATCCACGGCAGCCGGCCGAGCCAATCGCCGGGGCGCTGCGCGTCGTCGTGTTCCCCTCGGCGATCCATTCAAGCGGCCTTGCGACGATAAAAACCGGAAGCTCTGAACAGGCGGATCACTTCGGCGTCGGCCGACGCCGTCAGCGCCGATTCGCGGGCGCGGCAAGCGAACAACACGGCGAGGATTCCCAGAAACGAGAACGTTTGCAGGTGATAGCTGGCCAAGAGCATCGCCAAGTCGCGAACGAGCAGGCCGCGGTTGAGCAGCAAGTTGACCACGACGAACGCCGCCACGGCCGCCTCTATCCAGCGCTGCGATCGGCCGCGCACGAAAGCGGCGCGAGCGAGCAGGTAGAAAGCCGGTAAGAACGCCACGCAGTGCTGGGCCCAGGTGATCGGCGAGAACAGCAAAATCAGCACGGAGACCGCGGCGCATTCCCAGACGATCGTCAAATCGTCGCGGGCTTCGACTGGTCGGCGGAACGTCCAGGTCGAAAA
Source organism: Pirellulales bacterium (assembly GCA_035532215.1). Lineage (GTDB taxonomy): Bacteria > Planctomycetota > Planctomycetia > Pirellulales > JAICIG01 > JAICIG01. Next base: position 4,635 of record DATKRK010000451.1, read on the forward strand.
GACCACGAGCGCAAGTAGGGCAAGCTTCACGGCGCGATCGGCCGCGGCGGGCGACAGGTCGAGGAATTCGAGATAAGCCGGATGGTCGACGCGGCTCAGGTGTCCGGCCGGCAACCGCATCAGAAACCGCGCCACGGCCGGCCGCAGCGACAAGTTTTTCAGTTCCTCTTCGCCCAGCACGCCGCGTGAAGGGTCGCTCTGTGCGGCGCTCTGGGCGAGTTGCGTGAGCCAGATTTCCATGTGCTGGCGATAGTCGGCCGGGCCTTGCCAGAGGACCGGGGCCAGCGTGAAGGCCAGCGCAGCAGTCGCGGTGCTGGCCGCCATCTTCCATTGCCGCTTCCAGGCGAAATAGGCCAGAAACAAGCCGGGCGTACACTTCATGGCGATCGCCAGCCCCAAGCAAGTTCCGCCCAGCACCTCGCGCCGCTCGACCCACAGCCAAACGGCCAGCCAACTCAGGGCCAACAGCAGCAGGTTTGGTCCGCACTCCGGCAATTCGCGAATCACAAAGCGGCTGCTCAACGCCAATGCCGCGGCGCCAACCCAAAAGACCTTCGTGCGATCGAGCGGCAACTGGCGCCGCGTCAGGCGGTCGAGCACGAACCACAACAGCGCCAAGGCGGCCAGGCTCAAGGGATAAGCCAATACTTTCGCGGCGCCCACCGAGAAGGCGGCGATCGGCGACCACGCCATGCCCCAGAACGGCGGATAAGGCACGTGCAGTCCGTCGGCGTACATCAACTGCTGATGCACGAAGCGCGTGGCGAATTTCCAGTGCAAGAAGAAATCGCCGTCTTCCAGCTTGACGCCGGCCCGCACCCATTGCACGACGAACACCGCCGCGGCCAGGCCGATCGCCAGCCGGCGGAAGATTTTTTCGCGTTGGGAAAACCAGGCAGCGCAGGCGGCGAATGAATCGGGCTTCACGGTTGCTTCCTTGTTCGTAAAGCGTGACGCGCCGGCCTGGCGGCCGCCACGGCGGTTGGCGAACTGCGGCTGACGTCGAAAATCAAAAACGTCGTCGTCCGCGCCACTGGCTGCAAGCCGCGGAAGAATTCGACTGCCTTGCGATGCGGTTCCTGGCAGGTGGTCGTGCCATAGAGCAGCGTGGCGCCGACGGCCACGTAATCGCCCTGGACGTAGGCCAGGACGTCTTGTGGCTGATTCAAGGGCAATTGGTGCAGCGGCAGATGCCGCAGCGGCGGCGCATTCACCGCCGGGTCGGCGCCGAAGTACCACACGTCGAGCCGCTCCAGGCCTTGCTCGCGCTGCCAGCGCCGCAGTTCCTTCACGCCTTGGCCCCAGTCGTAATTCGAATCGCTCAGGCACAAGTAGCCTTGCGACATGCCGCCCCACAACTCGTTCACGTAGCACAAGCCGTGTGGCCAAACCTGGCAGGCGGCTAGCGCGGTCCACGCTACGCCCGTAGCGGCGCCGAAGGCCCACAGCCGCCTGCGGCCGAGCGACGGAGCGCAACTCGCCGCATCCGCGAGCGCCGCCGAGAGGCCGACGACCAGCATCACGATCAGCGGCAGCACCAGGCGAATGCCGATCTGCACGCGGCAATTGAAGCTGAACACGAACAAGACCAGCGCCGCCAGGCTAGCCCAGTTGAGCGCCGAACGGCGCCGCTGCGCCGCCACCGCCCAGGGAGCGATGAGCAGCGGCACGCCGAGCTTGATCGAAAGCGCCAAGGGAAAGTAGTGCCAAACCGCCCGCGGATACACTTCGCCCAGCAAATAGGCCCCGTCGTGACCTCTCATATTGTGTTTGACTTGCCGCACCAGTCCTTCGGCGCCGTTGGAAAAGATCCGCAGGTGCTCGGCGATCCACGACATCACGTCGTGCAAGTCGCCTGCGGGCAGTTTTTGGGCCCAAGCCACGAACGACGGCTCGGCACGCCAATCGCAACCGCAATAGACGAACATCACGCCTAAACCGATCGCCATCGCTTGCAGCAAATCGCGGCGGAAGGGCAAAGTGGCTTCTCGAAGGCGCCGCGCCAACGCTGCGATGCGGCGCCCGAAGCCGGCGGAAGCGTCCTCTGCATCGCCGGCGAAGCATGCTTGTAGCTGGCCGTTGCGCCACAGGCGATCGAACTCGATCACCGCCATGACCAGCGGCCCGAACGCCAAGGCCGACGCCTTCGCCACGAGCGCTACGCCGAACAAACAGCCGGGCAAGGCCACGCGGGCACGCCAGGCGGCTTCGCGGCCGGCGGCGAAATGGTAGGCCAGCGCCAGCAGGCACGCGCTGATCGCGACGTCGGTCGTGGCCAGGCTGGCATGCGCCAGCAGATTGGGCTCGCAGGCCAGCCAGGCGACGGCCAACCGGCCGCCCCAAGGTCCGGCCAGCTTTCGCGCGGCCAGCCAGCCGTAAATCAAAAGCATCCACCAGAAGACGAGTGCGCCCATCCGGGCCACGGGGAGAATTCGACCGAGATCGGCGACCGGATCGAAAGCCGCGCCTCGCCAACGCTCCCACAGGTAAACCGGCAGCGTCTCGACGTCGATGGGCAGCGGCATCGTGCCCAGGCGAATCAAACCGCTGTGGCTGCCCGTCCGCCAGCATTCCAGCCCGCGGGCCATGTACAACGGTTCGTCGAACGTGGCGCTGAGCTGCGACGCCGCCGAAACGCACCACACGGACGACGCGAGAATGCAAACCGCCAGCCAAACGCCATCCATCAGAAGCGGGCGTCTGCCTGCTCGATCCATGTTGCCGATCCCGAGAGTTCGAAATTCAAGAAGAGAGTCGACCGATTCGCGCGCCATTGATCGGCGCCTGAACATGCCGATATTTAGGCAAACTTTACGGATTTTGCGGACTGCGGCGGATGTAATCTGCCTGTCTTCCGCTGCCTGCGTAAAGCCCCGCAATCGACTGCAACTGTCGCGAAAAACCCGGCAAAAACTGCCGAATTCACGCAAGTTGGTCCGTACTTCGGACCGACAACAGCCCCCAGTGGCGCGCGGCGAGTTTTCGGGCGTCCGAACACGTTTCAGGCGGAAAGCGGAAGGACGACCGAAATGCGATTGTTGGCGCTGATCGAGCAGCCAGGCCATGTCTGCTACCGGTATCGGGTGCAGGCTTATGAAAAATGGCTGGCGGCTCGCGGTTGGACGCTCGAGGCGCAGCCGATTCCGCACAGCCCGGGCGGTTGGCGTCGCGTGCTACGGCAGGCGGCGCAGGCCGACGGCGTTCTGCTCCAGCGGAAGCTGTTGTCTCCCTGGTGGCTTTGGATGCTGAGGAAAGCGAGTCGTCGTTTGATCTATGATTTCGACGACGCGATGTTTCATCGCGATAGCAACTCGTCGAAGGCGGCGGAGAGCCTGAGCCGCCTGAGGCGATTCCGCGCCACCGTTCGCGTTGCCGATGCGATCACGGCCGGCAACCATTTTTTGGCGGCGCAAGCCGCGGCGTTCGCCCCGTGCAACCGGATCGCCATGGTTCCGACGACGGTCGACCCGCGCCTCTATCCGCAGGCCGAGCACCTTCGCACTGGCGCCGAGACGAGATTGGTTTGGATCGGCAGCCGCAGCACGCTGCCGTCGTTGGACGATGCGCACGGCGGCCTGGCCGCCGCCGCGGCGCGCCTGAGCGGCATCGAATTGCACGTCGTTTGCGACGCCGCCCCGAAGTTGGCGGGCGTGAAGGTGATGCTTCGGCCGTGGTCGAAGGCGACCGAAGCCGCCGACGTGGCCGCCGCCGACATCGGAGTCAGTTGGCTGCCCGACCATCCTTGGAGTCGCGGCAAGTGCGGCCTCAAGGTGTTGCAATACATGGCCGCCGGGCTGCCAGTGGTGGCCAATCCGGCCGGTGTTCATTCCGAATTGATTCAGCACGGCCGCACCGGCCTGCTGGCCGCGACGCCCTCGGAGTGGGCCGAGGCGATCGTTGAATTGTCGACGAACCTGTCGCTGCGCCGGGAACTAGGCGCTGCCGCTCGCCAGTTCGTCGAGCGGCACTACGGCATTGGGCTGTGGGGCCCCCGCTTCGCCGCGATTGTTGGCGGCGAACAGCCACAGTCGGCCTCGGCCGCTTGATGGCCGCCCGTCCGGCAGGCGCCTCGCACAATTTCGAAATCCTGACGGATTTCTCATGCTTTTTCAAGGCGGACGCGATATTCTTTTTCAGAGGCGGGTAGTTTAAATCACTGGGTTCGAGGGAACGAGCCTTGCGTATTCACGCGAAGGGCGGCCGGCGAGTCGCCGCCCGACGGGAGGCAAGGGAGAGCATTGACGATGCTTCCAGCCCGATATCTGGCGTTGGCGGCGTGGTTCGTGCGACCAGGCTGCGCATCGACCGGCGCCAAACGGTCTCAACGCGGCGCCTCACGGCGCACCGCCCAGCGGACGCTCAAATTGGCGAGTCGCCCTCATGAATTGGCGGGCAAGACGCCTACGCCGCCGGTTGACGTTCATCCCGGCTTCTAATCCGGATTATTCATCAGCCCAGCTATTACTTGACAAAGCGCTCCATGCAAACCCGAAGCGCCAGCGAGGTAAGTGCGTTGCTCTGCCTCGCTTGCGCTTCGGGTTGGTGTGGGCTGATGAATAATCCGGGCTAGGCGGCGGGCGCCAGTTCGGCAAACATGGCTTCGACGAAGGCGTCGGGGTCGAAGAGTACGAGATCGTCGGCCTTTTCGCCGACGCCTAGATACTTTACCGGCAGCCCGACTTCCTGCCGAATGGCCACCACGACGCCCCCTTTGGCCGTGCCGTCGACCTTGGCCAGCACCAGGCCCGAACACTTAACCGCCGCCGTGAAGTGCTTGGCCTGGCTGATGCCGTTCTGGCCGGTGGTGGCGTCGAGCACCAACAGCACCTCGTGCGGCGCGGCGGGGATCTGCTTGCCGATCACGCGGTGCATCTTGGTCAGCTCTTGCATCAGGTTTTGCTGCGTCTGCAAGCGGCCGGCCGTGTCGATGATGCAGACTTCGGCCTTCAGCTCCAGAGCCCGCGCCACGGCGCGGTGAGCCACGCTGGCCGGATCGCCCCCTTGCTCGCCCTTGACGATTTCGGCGCCTAAGCGGCCGGCCCAGATGGTGAGTTGTTCGACCGCGGCGGCGCGAAACGTATCAGCCGCGCCGAGCACCACTTGCTTGCCTTCGGCGCGAAAGAGCTGCGTCAGCTTGGCGATCGAAGTCGTCTTGCCGGCGCCGTTCACGCCGGCCACCATGATCACCGTCGGTCCCTCGGCCGCCAGGCGAATCGGCTCTTCCGGCTGGGCCAGCAGCTCTTTGAGCTGCGCCTTGACCGTCGCCAGCACGTCGCTCAGATGGACGACTCGGCCGCGAAAGTCGCTGCGCACGCGCTCGATGATCTGCTGGGCCGCTTTGACGCCCATGTCGGTCTTGATCAGCGTTTCCAGCAGATCGTCGAGGAATTCATCGTCGACCAGCCGGCCTTCGCTTTTGAACAGGTCGCGAACGTCGGTGAACAGCAGCCGGTTGGTCTTTTGCAGCCCGGCTTTGAGTTTGTCGAACAGGCCCATGGGCGAAATTTTGGATTTCCGATTTTGGAATTTGGATTTCAGACCTGGTCGCGGTGCTTGGCCAGGAAGCGGTCGAGGATGCCATTGACGAACTGGGCGGAATGGGCCGTGCCGTAGCGCTTGGCCAATTCGACGGCCTCGTTGATCGCCACGCGGTCGGGCGTGTCGGCGTAAAGGATCTCGAAGGCGCCCAATCGCAGCACGTTGCGGTCGGTGGCGGCCATCCGTTCGAGGCTCCAATTGTCGGCGGTTCTGGCCAGCAACTCGTCGAGTTCGGCGCGGTTGCGGCGCACGCCGGCGACCAGCGACTGCGAAAACGCGATCAACTCTTCGGCCTTGAGCCGCGCGCGCAAGAACTCATCGGCTTGAGCCGGGTTAAGGCCAGGGTTCAGGTCGTCCTGGAACAGGACCTGCAACGCGACTTCTCGTGCTCGACTGCGCCGGGACATAGCTACAACTGACCGTTCATGAGCAAACTTTTCGGGACCGGACGTTCCCTCGGCCGGCAAGGATGCGGTCCGAACCGCCCGCACGTTGCCGCTCGACGCCGCGGCGCTTTCGTGCAAGTGTCGGATCCGCTGGCGAATTAGGCAAATCCCCAAAAACCGCCAGGGACGCTGTTAATGAATCGCTCCGTCGCGTTCACCCCTGTCATTGCCGCGCCTTGAGCCCATTTCCGCCTGTTTGGGCGCCAGCGCTCGATCGGACAGTTCATCCATCGGGCAATTGCCCCAACAGATGCACCATTCGCAAAGCGGCTTCGGCGCACTCGCTGCCCTTATTGCCTACGTTGCCGCCGGCGCGATGGATCGCTTGTTCGAGCGTATCGCAGGTCAAGACTCCGAACAAGACCGGTACGCCGGTCTCGACGCCTGCGCGAGCCAATTCGCCGCTCACGGCCCGATTGATGTGTTGGTCGTGCGTGGTTTCCCCCCGAATCACGGCGCCCAAACAAAGCACCGCCAAATAACGTCCGCCGGCCGCCATTTTGGCCGCCACCAGCGGAATCTCGAACGCGCCGGGCGTCCAAGCCACGTCGATCGCGTCGTCGCGGACGCCGTGCGACTTCAAGGTCGCCAGCGCCCCTTCGAGCAACCGCGAGGTAATCGATTCATTATAGCGAGCCACGACGATCGCGTAGCGTCCTTCGCGCGCCGCCAACTGGCCTTCGAAAATGTTAGGCATGGCCTCAGGATTTCATGCTCATCAAGAATTCGGCATTGCTCTTGGTCTTGCCGAGCCGGGTAACGAGCAATTCCATGGCCTCGGTCGGGTTCATGTCGTTGAGCACGCGGCGCAGGATGCAGATGCGGCGGTGTTCCTCGGGGTCGAGCAGCATCTCTTCGCGGCGCGTGCCGCTGCGGTTGATGTCGATCGCCGGCCAGATCCGCTTGTCGACCAGTTTGCGGTCGAGCACTACTTCCAGGTTGCCGGTGCCCTTGAACTCCTCGAAGATCACTTCGTCCATCTTGCTGCCCGTTTCGACCAGGGCCGTGGCGATGATCGTCAGCGAGCCGCCTTCCTCGACCTTGCGCGCCGAACCGAAGAACCGCTTCGGCCGCTGCAAGGCGTTGGCGTCGACGCCGCCCGAAAGAATCTTGCCCGAGTGCGGCACTTCCGAGTTCCAGGCCCGGGCCAGCCGCGTGATCGAATCGAGGAAGATCACCACGTCGAGGCCGTATTCGACCATCCGCTTGGCCTTCTCGATGACCATCTCCGAAACCTGGATGTGCCGGGCCGAAGGCTCGTCGAACGTCGAGCTGATGACCTCGCAATTCGGGCCCTTGACCTGCCGCTCCATGTCGGTCACTTCTTCGGGCCGCTCGTCGATCAACAGCATGATCACGTACACCTCGGGGTGGTTCGTGAGCACGCTCTTGGCCATCTTTTGCAGCAAGATCGTCTTGCCCGCGCGCGGCGGGCTGACGATCAGCCCGCGCTGGCCGAAACCGATCGGCACGACCAGGTCGACCACGCGCATGCTGACTTCTTCGGGTGCCGTTTCGAGCACCACGCGATTGTCGGGGTGCAGCGGCGTGAGATCGTCGAAGAAGACCTTTTCGGACAACAAGTTCGGGTCTTGATAATTGATCGCCTCGACGCGCAGCAGCGCGAAATACCGCTCGTTTTCCTTCGGCGGGCGAATCTGCCCGGAGACGGTCGCCCCGGTGCGCAGGCCAAAGCGGCGAATCTGGCTGGGCGAAACGTAAATATCGTCGGGGCACGACAGGTAGTGATAGTCGGGGCTGCGCAAGAAGCCGAAGCCGTCGGGCAGCACCTCCAGCGTGCCTTCGCCGAACATCAGTCCGTTCAGCTTGACCCGCTCTTTGAGGATCTTGAAGATCAAGTCCTGCTTCTTGATCCCCATGTAGTCGGTCAGGTTTTCCTTGCGGGCTTGCTCGATCAACTGCGGCATGCTCATCCGCTGCAGTTCGGCGATGTGGATGTCGCCCTGCTTGATCTGTTCGTAGTGTTCGTGAACTTCGTCGCGTTCGTGTTCGGCCTCTTCGGCCAATTCTTCGGCCAGGGAAAGCAGTTCGCCCTCCTGGTCGCCGTCCAAGACGGCGTCTTGCATGGTCGCCCGCTTGAGATTGCCGTTTGACTCGAAGGGATCTTCGGAATGGATTTCAGAGCGTTTGCTCTTGGCGGGCTTGGCGCCCTTGGCGTCTGCCATAAATGAGACTCCCGCTGGGGAAACTTGCCGACGCGCGGAAGGCGTCAGCGGTAGGTTGGTGATACCTTTACGTTACTCGAATCGAGTGCAGAAAAGAACTGCCTGGCTGCGAGAAATGCGAAACCGTCGACGCTCAAGGAAGGGGGAAACTAGCCGACGAGTTGACGCCACAAACGCTCGACTTGCGTTCGAGTCGCCTCCGGCGAACCGGAGTTATCTATGATCGTATCGGCATGCGCCCGCTTGACTTCCAATGATTCCTGGGCCGCCTCGCGAGCGGCAAAATCCTCCTGATTCCAACCTCGCTCCATCGCCCGCGCCATGCGTATTGTACGCGGCGCGTCCACAAACACGATATGGTTGCAAAACTCGTTCCAACCGGCTTTCAACATCACCGGCGCATCCAGCACGGCGACCTTTCGCTCTTCCGCCGCAAGTTGTTCGGCCTGGCGCCGCAAAAGGATGCCGATCTCTGGATGCGTTATTCGTTCGAGGATCTCTAAATCTTGCCGGCCCGTGGGCGAAGGTGCGAATACGATTCGCCCCAGCGTCTGGCGGTCGACGCGCCTGTCGGGGCCGAACACCGCCACGCCAAAGTATTCGCGGATTTGCCGCTCGACCTCCGGATATTGCAATACTTCGTGCCCCGCACGGTCGCCGTCGAGCAATCCCGCGCCCAACTCGCACAACTGTCGGGCGACGAGGCTCTTGCCGCTGGCCACGCCGCCTAACAGTCCGACGATCTGCATACGAACGTTACCCCTCCCACGGTTCGACCTCGGCCCAATTGCGGCCGATTTTGACGTCGACTTTAAGCGGCACGGCAAGTTGCTGTACGCCGGCCATCTCTTGGGCCACAAGCTTTGCCAAGCAATCGAGTTCGTGAGCAGGAACCTCGAAAATCAACTCGTCGTGAATCTGCAACAGCATCTTCGCGGCCAGCGACTCGCAACGCAGGCGGCGGTGGATGGCGATCATCGCCTGTTTGATCAGGTCCGCCGCCGAACCTTGAATCACGGTGTTGATGGCTGTCCGCTCGGGCAGGTTGCGCTGGCGGCCGCCTTTTGAGCCCTCACCGTCCGGACGAATGCCGCGGATGGCTCTTCGGCGCCCCAGGACGGTACTAACATATCCCTTTTCGCGGCAATCCGCCAGTATTTTCGCCAGGAATTTCTCGACGCCCGGATACCGATCAAAATATTCGTTGATGAACCGCGCCGCCTCTTCTTGCGAAATATTCAGCGATTTCGCCAGGCCGAACGGGCTTTGACCGTAAATCACGCCGAAATTAACCGCCTTGGCGGCGCGGCGCATGCTGCCGGTGACTTCATCCAACGGCACTCCGTAGACCTGGCTGGCCACCAAGGCATGAATATCTTCATCGGCGGCGAACGCTTTGCACAGCGTTTCGTCGCCCGAAAAATGCGCCAGCACGCGCAGCTCGATCTGCGAATAGTCGGCGGCCAGCAACTGCCAGCCCTCGTGGCCCGGCAGAAACGCCGAGCGGATTTCGCGGCCGCTTTCGGTGCGGATCGGAATGTTTTGCAAGTTCGGGTCGCTCGAACTCAGCCGCCCGGTGGCCGCCACCGACTGGTTGAACGAGGCATGGACGCGGCCAGAGCGCGGGTTGACCAACTGCGGCAACGCGTCGACGTAGGTGTTCTTGAGCTTGGCGAACTGCCGGTACTCGATGATCTTGGCCGGCAGGGGGTGAAGCCGGGCCAGTTCTTCGAGCACGTCAGCATCGGTGCTGGCGCCTGTCTTGGTTTTGGCCAGCACGGGCAGTTTTTGTTCTTCGAACAGGATCTGCTGCAATTGCTTGGTCGAGGCGATATTGAACGAATGGCCGGCCAGGTCGTAAACCTCGGCTTCGAGCGCCGCCACGCGCTCGCCGTACTGCCGGCTCAGTTCGGCCAGCCGCTCGACATCGACGCGAATGCCGTTCGACTCTAGCTCCACGAGCACCTCGATCAACGGCAATTCGAGCGTCTCGAACAGTTCGGTCAACTCGCTCGAGCTGAGCTTTTCAGCCAGAATCGGCAGCAACCGCAACGGCACGTCGGCGTCTTCGGCGGCATAGGCGGTGATGGCCGCGACCGGGACTTCGTCCATTCGCTTCTGCGTTTTGCCTGAGCCGATCAGTTCGCTGATCTTGATGTTCGTATGGTTCAGGTACCGCTGGGCCAGTTCATCGAGATTGTGGTTTCGCTCGCCGGCATCGAGCAGATAGCTGGCCACCATCGTGTCGAATTGCACGCCCTGCAGTTCGACCCCCGCGGATCGGAGCACGATCATATCGTACTTCAAATTCTGCCCGATCTTGCCCACATCTGGGTTTTCGAGCACTTCTCGCAGCGCAGCCAGCGTCTCGGTCGGATCGAGTTGTTTTTCGCCCGCCGGGGCGCGAACCGGCAGGTAATATGCCTCGCCCGGCTTCCAGGCGAACGAGTAGCCGACGATCTCGGCCCGAGTCGGCGAGACGTCGGTGGTTTCGGTATCGAAGGAAAACTGCGATTGCCGCTTGAGTTCGGTGAGGAACGTCTGAAACGCCTCGGGCGTGTCGATGGTCCGGTAATCGGCCTCCCAGGCGGCAGACGGCTGGGCGATATCGAGTTCGCGCAGTTGCTCGGCGAAGCGGTGAAAGCCGAATTCGGTAAACAGTTTCTGCACCTGTCCGACGTCGAAACCGCCGACGCGGGCCTGGTTCCAGTCGAGCTCGATCGGCGCGTGCGTATCGAGCCGCACCAGTTGGCGGCTGAGCAAAGCCTGCTGGCGGCCGTCGATCAGGTTCTGCCGGCGCTTGGGGCCAGCGACTTCGCGGGCGTGTTCGAGCACGGCGTCGAGCGTTTCATATTTTTGCAGCAGTTCGCTGGCGATCTTGGGACCAATCAAGGCCACGCCGGGCACGTGATCGACCGGATCGCCGACCAGCGCCTGGTAATCGACGACCTGATCGGGCCGAATGCCCCAGTCGGCGGCCAAGGCCACGGCATCGTAGATCTGGTTCTTGCGGACGTTGTAGAGCTTCACCCGATCGCTGATCAGTTGGCGGCAATCTTTGTCGGCGGTGACCAGGTAGCACTCGCCATCCATCTCTTCGGTGATGCGGGCGAGCGTGGCCAGGATGTCGTCGGCTTCGTACGCCGGCAGCTCCAAGAGCGGAATGCCGAGCGCTTCGACCGCCTGGCGGATGGCCGGATACTGCGGAACCAATTCGTCGGGCATTGCGGCGCGATGGACCTTGTAGTCGGAGTACAGCTCGTGGCGGAACGTCGGGCCGCTCATGTCGAAGGCGCAGATCAGGAACGTCGGCTTCTTCGTGTTCATCAAGAACAGCAGATCGCGCACGAAGCCGAACACGGCGTTGACCGGCTCGCCCTTGGGACTTGTCATTTCAGGAATCGCGTGGAACACCTGAAAGATCAGCGAGTTGGCGTCGATCACCCAGACCGTCTCGCCCGCCAGGCTGGCCGGGGGAGGCAGGGCGGGCTTTTTGATTGCGGGCTTGGCGTCCGCTTGCACGGCTTGGGCCTGCGGCATTGGCTCTTTCGCCGCGGCGGGCGGATCGAGCGGCGCAGCTTCGTCGTCGGCGCCCATGCCAGGCAGCATCGATTGTCGGGAAGGATGAGACATGCTCTCTTTTTAGGAGATTTTCCGGCCGCTGGCGAGGCGCCCGAGGGCGGCAAGATCGGGCCTTGGTCTTGCTGGGGCGCAGCGGCGCAGCAAGAATTAGATCAGGTTCTCACAAGATTGGAGTTGTAAATGGCCCAAGCCCTCGAAGCCGCTGAACTGACGCTCGCCGACTTGGCGGAGCGTTTCGGGCCGATGCCGGCTTCGCGCGTGTGGCATCAACCGCCGCCAGGCACGGCCGTTGAACAAGACGCGATTGAAGTGGATTTGCACGCTGATCGGCTTTGCGAGTTGATCGACGGCGTGTTGCTTGAAAAAGCACCTGGCTTTTACGAATCCTATTTAAGCGGATTGCTGGTACAGTTCGTGTTGCCGTTCGCCCAGGAACATGATTTGGGCATCGTTTTGGCGTCGAATGCCATGTATCGATTGTCACCGGGTCAAGTCAGAATTCCTGATGGTTCGTTTGTTTCTTGGAGTCGCATGCCGGGGCGCGTCATTCCGCGAGACGACATTGCGGACTTCGCCCCCGACTTGGCGATCGAAGTTCTGAGTAAGGGAAACACCAAGCAAGAAATGGCCCGCAAGCTCGATGATTACTTCGCCGCGGGCGTCCGGCTCGTTTGGTACGTCGATCCCAAGACCGAAACCGTGCAATGCTATACGAGTCCTCACGACTCGACGCTGGTGAAGGCGCCCGAGTCGTTGGACGGCGGCGCCGTGCTGCCAGGCTTCACTTTGCCGCTGGATGAATTGTTCAAGCAATCGAAATGATCGTTTGCCCTGCTTCGGGGTTCAGTCGGGAACGCAATCGAAGCGGAAGCGAAGCCTCACCCCGGTTGAACGCCGTCCAGAATCCGCCCGATCTCTTCCACAGCCGTCTGCAGCGAGGCGACGGCCATCTTGAAATTCGTGTGGGCCGAAACCTGCGGCTGCAGTTCGGCGAAATCGGCGGTCGCCTGGCGGAGTCTGACGAACTTCTTGTGGGCCAGTTTCAGATACTCGGCGGCGTCTTTGGCGTTCCAGGCCGGGCCCAAGGCCAGGCTGTAATCGTAGAGCACGCGCACGATTTCGTTGAGCTCGTCGTCCTCTTCGGCTTCTTCCGAATGCTTGACGAACGTGCGCACCATCCAAACGTGCGCGAGCAGGGCGTCGATGCGGCGCATGGCTTCGTCGGCGGTCATGGCTTCGTTTCATCCTGGTGCTTCTCCCGGTCGCCCGGCAGCATACTCGAATGCCGGTCCCAATTCGAGTCGATGCGATGGCTTTGAGGTTTATTCCGCCCGGTCGTCGAATTTTGCGAAGATCCGCGCGTCGATCAGGCGGCCGTCTTTGCGATAGTGCTTTTTCAGATACCCCTCCTGCTCGAAGCCGCACTTTTCCAGCACCCGCGACGAGGCGGCATTGAAGGCGAAGACCCAGGCCGTGATTTTCGCCAGTCCGAATTCGACGAAGGCCCAGCGGCAGGCGACGGGCACGACCTCGCTCATGATCCCGCGGCCCCAGTACGGCTTGGCCAGCCAATAGCCGATTTCGGCGCGGTGCGTGCGTTCGACGTCGAGCCCGTCAAAGCTCAGGCAGCCGATCAGTTTGCCCGAGCGGTCGCGAATGGCAAGATCAATCGGTTGTCCGTGGCGATCCGCATTTTTCGCCACGATTGCCAGCCAAGTCTCGGCATGGGTTTCGGTATAGGGGTCGGGAATCCGCAGCGTGCGGTCGTAGATTTCTTTCGCCGCCAGGTGTTCGACGAGCGATGGAGTGTCGGCGGAGCGGATTTCCGAGAGCTGGATTTGGTCGTTGACGGCGAGTTTCATCGCGTGGCCACTTCTGCCATGGCAGCCTCCAATTCCGGGGGCTTTGGTTCGTCGAAGGACTCAGAGTTCAACGGTTCGTCCGACTCTTGCGCATCTCTGCGTAAGGCCGGGCGCCGCGGTGGATTTTCCGAGGCATCAGCTCCGATGTCCAAAGGCTCGCAGAGAGACGTCTCTCGAATCACTGCGATTGATTTTGCGAAATGCCCCCACCGGGCAAACGACGGCGAAGACACGCCGCACTGGCTCGTTCCGAGCGTCCAAATCATTGCCTTTGGACATCGGAGCCATTCCTTGAAAAATCCAACGCTAAATCTTCGCCGCGGCTGCGACTCATGAAAAAGTTCGCAACAACCGGATGAACCAGTTCAATTCTCCGTTTGCTCGTTGAAGCCGCCAAATTCTCAGCTTGCTAACTAGAGATACGTGCAACTCTCAGGAGGCCGCGGTATCCGAATCTTGCGGCATCAAAATGCGAGCTTCAACGCCGGTTTGCTTTAGTAGATACAAAAGCCCTCCGCCGTCGATCAATTCGATAGGCTTGTCCTGCGCAAAATTATAGGCGTCCGTTCCATACCCGCTCGTTGAGACGAGGATTCCCTTGTTGGCTCCCTCATTCATCATGGTCCCATAAAGATCGCGTACTGCGGAAACGCCTACTGTGTGTCGATAGCGTTTGGCCTGGATTACAACCTTTCCGCCGAGTACCGGGCGCACGTCGTAGGCGACAACGTCCACACCTCCATCACGCGATGCGCGCGTTTGCTTGGTCTCCAAGCCCATTCTGCCGAACAAATTGCCAACGAGATTCTCAAATTCGAACGGATTGAGATCCATGAGATTCGGCCGCGAGTCCAGGGCCGAAATCACGTCATCCTGTTCGACGTATCGCTTGTCAACCATGTCGAATTCGATGATTGGCTTCACGGGCAGCATTTCTGCCGGTTGCGCGGATACTTGCGCGCCGAGGTTCCTCAGGCACAGCCGCTTATCGACGCGACTTAAGTCGATTAAGTCGAATGAGTCGCGCGTCGTGCGAACGGAAACCAAGCACGGGCGAATATCACGGCCAGTCGAACGGTCTACGGTGTGGACGAACCCGCTAAAAGTAACGAGATGGACATGTCCCCACTGATCCGCATCAAAGATTTCGTTCAATGTGCGCAACGAGACGGATGCGACGATATCTTGGTAAATGTCCTTGATCTCGGATGGCTTGCGCGGCTTCTCTTCGACCACATCCCTCGACTTCACGTAGCGGCACTCGGAAACGGTCGGAACAACACTCAGTGCAGGTAGGTCGTAATCGACTACGAGTTCCTTTGAATCAGCGCCGTATGCAACGCGGAAATTCCGCGGAAAACCGTGCGGATAATGAGACCGACTTAAAACGACAATATTGTATGCATTAATGGCGTCAACAGCGCCTGCACGGTACGCGGCTTCCAAGGCGTTGACTTCGGCGTTGCGCTTCTTCGCATTGTGGAGGTGCGTTTTCTTCGCTATGTCATACTGTGATTTGTACGCAGCGAGTTGAGTTCTAAACTTGGCGAGTTCGGCGTTATGCGCATTGACCGCGGCCAGGTGACTTTGGGCAGCCCTCTGAAGTGCGTTGCGATGCCTCTCGTCGGCTCCTGGCAATAGTCGGAGCAACAACCCGGGAGGTTTCACTGCCGCGAGAAACTGCTCCCGAGAAGCTGGCGGCGCAGGCGGTACAAGCTGTGCAGGTACGACGAAATCAGGAAAAGCCTCCGCGATACGGAGCGAGTCAAATGCAACTTTATGGGATACTCTTAGCGAGGTTGCCCGGATCGACCGTAATTCCTCAATCCGCTTTGCCAGCTCGAGGTTTTGCCCTTCGACGGCAAACGCACGACTTTCTAAATAAAGTGCGCGCACTTGCTTTTCTGCGTTTGCGCGTTCCCGCTCCGCCTGGCGTGCCATACGTTCAAGCTCACGGGTTTGCCGTCTTTGCTCGGCCTCGGCCTGACGTTGCGCGGCCGCCATTTGACTGATAATCGAGCGTCTGCCCATCATCGCACCGCAGTTTCAGGGTTTCTTGCATTCAACCGCCGTTCACAAAATATCGAATGTAGAGCCGCCAACTGCAAGCAATTTCAAAACGCATTTCACCTGCACCGTAACTGTACGGTTCATTTCCCCCTACGCCTCGACGATCGGCAACTGCACGCCGGCCGTCGCCGGCGCCTTCGGGGGCGGCGGCAAGGTTCGCCCGGCATAGGCGCCGAAGTCGTTGAAAAAGTGCCTCTTGGCGAAACGGTAGAACCAGCTCTTTTCGGGAATCTCGTCGCCAGGGGCGTATTGCGAAGGACGCGCTTGCATGGCTTCCAACTCGGCCAATGCCGCCTTGCGGGCCGTCGTGTCGCGAGCCCCGTGCTTTTCGACCAACTCCTTGAGCAGATCGGGCCGTTCGAGCACGATGCAGCCCCGCGTCGCCGAAGCGGCTGTCTCGCGGAAATCGTGCAAAAACGCCGATTGCTGGAACTTTTCGACCAGCGGCCGCTCGTCGTGGATCGATTCCTTGGCGAATTGCACGATCGGGCAAGGCTCGATGTCGCCCCAGGGGCTGATGTGGTGGCTGATGCCGGTGGCGGCGGGACAAAGGGCCTGGCCGCGGTCGTCGTAGTAGGCGTCGATGATGCCGATCGGCTTTTTGACCCGCATGTCGACCACGAATTGCCGCGCCCGCCGCTGTTGCTCGGGCGACAGGGCCAGGTCTGGGTTCGAGTCGGGGCCGACCGGCCGATAAACGTGATACCAGAGATACATGGCGCCCATCTCGATCAGGCGGTCGACCCAGGCTTCGGTCAACAGGTCGTCGATGTTCGTGCGGCAGAGGCTGGTGCAGACGCCGGTCAGCACCTTGTTGTCCAGGCAGTTCTGCAAGCCGGCCATCGAGCGTTGATACACGCCCTGCCGCCCGCGGCGTTCGTCGCTGACGATCTCCGTTCCCTCGATGCTCACCAGCGGCGTCACGTTGCCCAGCCGCCGCAGCTCTTTGGCGACCGCATCGGTGATCAACTGCCCATTGGTAAACACCTGGAAATAACAGTCGGGATGCTGGCCCAAAATCTCCAGCAACTCGGGGTGCATGAACGGCTCCCCGCCGAGGATGCCGAAGAAGCTGTTGCCGGCCGCCTTGGCCTCGCCGATCAGCCGGTTCATGGCCGCCGCGTCGATCGTCTGCCGCTCGGCCGCCACGTCGACCCAGCAGCCCTGGCAGCGCAGATTGCAGCTATTGATGATCGAGACATACAAGAAAGGCGGGAAGTATTCGCCGCGCTTCAGCCGGGCCTTATAGCGCTGCACCGACCGCATGCCCTTGTAGCCCATGTTCCAGGCCAGCTTCCAGACCAGGCGCTTGTCGGTCTCCAGCAGCACGCGTTTGGCCATTTTCAGATACACGGGCGACCTCGGTCTTCAATCGGCATCGAGCGGGAAGCCCCGAGTATAGCAGCCGATCGGGCCGCCATGCGAGCATCGCCCATTCGTGGAGGGCCGGGCGCCCTCGCCCGGCCGAGTCGGGCGAGGGCGCCCGTCCCTCCATCATGAATCGGGCGAGGGCGCCCGTCCCTCCATCATGAGTCGGGCGAGGGCGCCCGGCCCTCCATTGTGAATCGGGCAAGGGCGCCCGGCCCTCCATTGTGAGTCGGGCGAGGGCGCCCGCCCCTCCATTGTGAGTCGGGCGAGGGCGCCCGCCCCTCCATAGTCAGTCGCGAGGGCGCCAGACCCTCCGTGGGTTCCACCCCGAGCGTGGGGACACCCTCGACACTCGCTGGCGGCCCACTTAAACTTGAAGCCCATAGCGCTCCAGCGGCGCCCTTGGGGCCGTGACGCCGCCGTGAACAGGGGTTGCCTGCGGCCCACGACGCCTCAGACGCGTTCGGCGGCTGCCAGAAACAGTCGATGCGCCTCCCGCGAAAAAACTTCATTCCCCGCGACGGCGAACGAAGCGATATGGTCGATGCTGAAAGATTGCTGGCGGCCTACGAGACCGCTTGTCATGACCTGCTCGCGCGGCGCGTGCCGGCGGGCCATTGGGAAGGCGAACTGTCGAGTTCGGCCCTGTCGACGGCCACCGCCGTCAGCGCGCTGGCCGTTGTGCGGCGGCATTGGCGGGCCGCCTCGCCGCAGTCGAGCGACGATGAAGAGCAGATCAGCCAATTGATCTTCCGCGGCCTCGACTGGCTGGCCGACGCCCAGCACGCCGACGGCGGCTGGGGCGACACCGACCAAAGCCTGTCGAATATCGCCACCACGATGCTCGTGCGGGCCGCCTTCCAATTGACCTGCGTGCCGGCCGAGCACGCCGACCTGGTCGAACGAGCCGACGCCTATATCGCGGCCCAAGGCGGCATCGCCGGCTTGCGGCGCCGCTATGGCAAAGACAAAACCTTCGCCGTGCCGATCCTCACCAATTGCGCCTTGGCGGGCCTCGTCCCCTGGCGAGAGGTCTCGCCGTTGCCGTTCGAGTTGGCCTGCTTCCCGCAGTCGTGGTTTCGCTTTTTCCAACTGCCGGTGGTCAGCTATGCCATTCCGGCGCTGGTGGCGATCGGGCAAGCCCGCTTTTTCCACCGCAAGCCGCGCAATCCGCTGACAAGAGTCATTCGAGCCGCCGCAGTCGATAAAAGTTTGCGGGTATTGGAACACATGCAGCCAGCCAGCGGAGGATTCTTGGAAGCCACGCCGCTGACCAGCTTCGTCGTGATGAGCCTGGCCAGCATCGGACAGGACCGGCACCCCGTCACACGCCGCGGAATCGACTTTTTGATCGCCTCGGCCCGCCCCGACGGTTCTTGGCCGATCGATACGAACCTGGCGACGTGGGTCACGACGCTGTCGATCAATGCCCTCTCGGAGGGAAGTGCGGAGCGGGGAGCGGCGAGCGCGGAACTCGGAGCGCGGAGCGAGGAGTCACGGAAACGCTTGGGCGCGATCGGCGAACAGTGTCTCGATTGGCTCTTGGATTGCCAGGTTCGCGAGATGCACCCTTATACCGGCGCGGCGCCGGGCGGCTGGGGCTGGAGCGATTTGAGCGGCTCCGTGCCCGACGCCGACGACACGCCCGGCGCCTTGTTGGCCTTGGCCGCGTTGCGGCCGACGATTCGCGACGAAGCGCGGATCGAGCGGATCGACACGGCGGCGGCGATGGGCATCGAATGGCTGTTGGATTTGCAGAATTCCGACGGCGGCTGGCCGACCTTCTGCCGCGGCTGGGCCAAGCTGCCCTTCGATCGCAGTGGCGCCGATTTGACGGCGCATGTGTTGAGGGCATTCAAGGCATGGCACGACGTGGCTCGTTCTGTTTCGCATTCCGAATTCCGCACTCCGAATTACCAGGGGGCTGACGCCCCCCGCTCGCCAGACGTTCCGACCTCCGACCTCCGAATTCCGAATTCGCAGCGGATTGATGCCGCGATCAAGGCTGGTTTTGCTTACCTGGCTCGAGTGCAGCGGCGCGGCGGAAGCTGGGTTCCGCTGTGGTTCGGCAATCAGCACCATCCGCAGGAAGAAAACCCGATCTACGGCACGGCCCGCGTGTTGTTGGCCTACCGGGATTTCGGCCGCTTGGACGAGGCCCCGGCCCGGCGCGGGCTGGCCTGGCTCGCCGGGGGCCAAAATGTCGACGGCGGCTGGGGCGGGTCGCCGGCTGGCGGGACGTGTTTGGGCAAGGGAAAATCGAGCGTCGAGGAGACGGCGTTGGCCTTGGAAGCCCTGTTGGCGGACCACTTGGCGGACCAGGGCGCCCAAGAATTGCAGCTTGCGATCGACCGAGGGCTGGGCTGGCTGGTCGAGGCCGTGGCAGCCGGCCGGCACCGCGAAAGTTCGCCGATCGGTTTCTACTTCGCCAAGTTGTGGTATTATGAGGCCCTGTATCCGCTGATCTTTACGGCGGCGGCGCTGGGCCAGGCGGTAGCTGTCCGGCGCAAACGGGCGTCGCTGTTGGAGATCATTGCGGCTCGCGAAGTCGGACAAACTGCGCCGGCTTGCCAACCCACCCTGAATTAGCTCGTGTTCCTACCCGGGCTCCTGACTACCGATCGGCTCCAGACCCACGAGGCTTCACCTTGGCGACAGCACCCGTCGGCCCCCCCTTGGCCGAACAGCTTGGCCCCCCAGCACGCTCGAAAAAGGCTCGCCGCAATACCAGCCATCTGAAATTGGCGCCCGAAACCAAGGATGCCCGCGAGGCCTTGCGGGCTCGCTGCGCCGAGGTGGCCGCCAGGCTCGATCGCTCGCGACCGCTGGGCAAGGACGAATTGGAGACCATCGCCCGGGCCACGCTGGAACAAGCTGGACTGCCCGAGGGCTTTTTGGGCTGGACGATGGTTTCTTTGGCCACCGAGTTCTGGGCCAGCCAAGTGGCCGCGGTTCCGTTCGAGCGGCGGTTGTTTTTGCTGCCGCACTGCCTGAAGCACGCCGAAGGCTGCCCGGCCGACTACGACGATTTCGGACTCGATTGCCGCCGCTGTGGCGCCTGCAGCATCGCCGATTTCCGTACTCGGGCCGAAGAGCTGGGCTACAAAGTGCTGGTGGCCGAAGGCTCGCCAATCGTGCTTAAGATCATCGTCAGCGGCTATGTCGATGCGATCGTCGGCGTGGCGTGTCTGAACGTGCTGGAGAAAGCGATCGACAAAATCTTGCTCGCCGGCATCCCCTGCATGGCCGTGCCGTTGCTTTCCAGCGACTGCCGCAACACGTCGGTCGACGAAGACTGGGTGATGAGCGCGATCAACACCCGGCACGAGACGCCGCAGGTGCAAACCAAGACCTACGTCCACTTGATGCGTTCGGCGGCGGGCATCTTCGAGCCGCAGGAATTGGAGCGGCTGGCGCCGCGGCTGCGCGGCGGGCCGAGCCTGGCGCAGCTCAACGGCCAGGGAGTCGGCGGCCTCGACCCGGTCGCCGGCACCGAGGCGATCGCCTACGATTTTTTGGCCAAAGGGGGCAAGCACTCGCGTCCGTTCATCACGCTGGCCGTTTACGACGCTTTGACCGGCGGCGCCGCAACCAGCGCCGACGGCGCCGAAAAAATCGCGGAGTTTCCCGATTGGATCAAGCGCGCGGCGCTGTCGATCGAAACTTTCCACAAGGCTTCGCTGGTTCACGACGATATCGAAGACGACGACCCGTACCGCTACGGCGACGCCACGCTGCACCGCAAATTCGGCACGCCCACGGCGATCAACGTCGGCGATTACATGATCGGGCTGGGCTACCGCTTGATCAGCCGCGACGCGGCGGCGATCGGCTCACAAGCGGCGGCCGACGTGCTCGACCGTCTGGCCGACGCCCACATGAAGCTCTCCGAAGGCCAAGGCGCCGAGCTGCTGTGGCGCGATTCGCTCAACAAGCGTCTCTCGCCGCTCGACGCCTTGAAGATCTACGCCCTGAAAACTTCGCCCGCCTTCGAAGCCGCGCTCTACTCGGGACTGCGGCTGGCCGGCCCCCGGCACGACGCAGCCTGGGTCGCCCCGTTTGCCCGGCATTTGGGCGTGGCGTTCCAGATTCTTAACGACTTGGGCGACTGGCAGGGAGACGACCACAACAAGCTTTCGGCGGCGGGCGACGTGCTCGGCGGCCGGCCGACCGTGCTGTGGGCCTTGGCCCTGGAAGCCTTGAACGAACAACAGCGTGCGGAGTTGGAAACGCTCGCCGGCTCCCAACCGCTCGACGAGCGGGCGATCCATCGCGTCCGGCAACTTTATCAGTTGGCCGGCGTATTCGAAAAGGCGTCGCGGCTCGTCGACAAATACCAGGAGCGCGCCGAGGCGGTGGCCGACGAAGTCGAAGGCGAGGAACTGCGGCGACTCCTGTACTATTTGGTCGACACGGTGCTCGAACGCACCGCGGCGCCGGAACCGAACGTAATCATGCCTGCCTTGACGGTCGTTGGCGCTCCCGCCGCCGCGCCGTAAGCATCCCTCCCATAGTGCGGGAAAGATCAGGACTCACGATGACGAGCCAACCGCACCCGCTGACGCCCGATCTCGATACGCTCGCCGGCTTGTTCTATAGCTCGCGCGAAGAGTTGGGCGATTTTACCGAAGTAACGCCCGAGGCCATGCCGCCGACCCCGCGCCGACTGTTGGCGCACAACGAGCACATGACCGTCACGGTCGAGGAATTCCACCGCTCGCCGGTCAACGTGCGAGTGCTCGAAAAGCTGGTCACGCCCACGCACTATGCCCGTAAAATCCTGCTCGAGCGGCAGTCCGACGGCCGCGTGGTGCAGTACGGCATCATGCGGGTCAATTTCGACTACCTGCCGCCGGAAGTGGCCGACGAGATTCGCAGCGAAGCCTTGCCGCTGGGCCGCATCCTGATCGAGCACAACGTGTTGCGTCGCGTGCAGTTGTTTTCGCTGTGGCGCGTGGCCATGGGCGCCGAATTGCAGCAATGCTTTGGCTCGCCGCCCGGAATCGCCTACGGGCGGACGGCCATGATCGACTGCAACGAGGAGCCCGCGGTAGAATTGGTCGAGATCGTCACCCCGCTCGACTTATGAAAATCATCTATCTGGCCGCCGGCGCCGCCGGCATGTACTGCGGAAGTTGCCTGCACGACAACACGCTGGCCGCCGCCTTGATGGCGTCGGGGGCCGACGTGCTGCTCGTGCCGACCTACACCCCGATCCGCACCGACGAGGCCGACGTCAGCCAGAGCCGCGTGCTGTTCGGCGGCATCAACGTTTACTTGCAGCAACTTTCGCGCGTGTTTCACTACACGCCGCGCTGGTTCGATTCTCTGCTCGATTCGCCGCTGCTGTTGAACGCGCTGACGAAAATGAACTTCAGCGTCGACGCCGCCAAGCTCGGCGGGCTAACCGTCTCGATGCTCGAAGGCGAACAGGGCCGGCAGCGCAAGGAACTCGACAAGCTGGTCGACTGGCTGGCCCGCGAGGTGCGGCCCGACGTGGTGCACCTTTCCAATTCGATGCTCTCGGGCATGGCGCGCGAGATCGGCCGGCGGCTGGGCGTGCCGGTGGTCTGCTCGCTGTCGGGCGAAGATATTTTTCTGGAAAAGCTCGTGGCGCCGCACTACGACCGGGCTCGCGACGTGCTGCGCGAGCGGGCCCGCGACGTGACGGCGTTCGTCTCGCTCAACCGCTACTTCGCCGAATACATGACCGAGTACCTCGACATCGAGCCCGAGCGAGTCCACGTCATTCCGCACGGCTTGAACCTGGCCGGTCACGGTTCGCGCCGCGGCAGCTCGCCGGGCGAACCGTGTACGATCGGCTACCTGGCCCGCATTTGCTACGACAAGGGGCTGCACCAACTGGTCGAGGCCTTCAAGCTGTTGAAGGACCAGCCCGGCCTGCCGCCCGTGCGGCTGCGCGTGGCCGGGTATCTAGGGGCCGGCGATCGCAAGTACTTCGACGAACTGCGGGCCAAGATCCGCGATTGGAAGCTGGAGCAGGATTTCGAATATCTCGGCGAATTGGACCGCGCCGAGAAGGTCGAGTTTTTACAGTCGCTCGACATCATGAGCGTGCCGACCGTCTACCGCGAGAGCAAGGGCTTGTCGATTCTGGAAGCGCTGGCCAACGCCGTGCCCGTCGTGCTGCCGGCCCACGGCGCCTTTCCCGAGTTGATCGAAGACACCGGCGGCGGACTGCTGTGCGAGCCGGGCGATCCGGCGTCGCTGGCGGAGAAGCTCAGGCAACTCGTGCTCGATCCGGCGCAGGCCGAAGCGCTCGGCCGGCAGGGCCAAGCGGCGGTCCACGACCGTTACAACGCGGCCCGGATGGCCGAACGGACGCTGGCCCTCTACAAACAACTCTTGCCCAGCCGCGTGAGCCAAGATGCCGCAGCCGCCAGCGTTCGCTAGTCGATTTTACGTAGCCCAGGCATTTATGCCTGGGTATCCCCGCGCCAAATCCCCCCGTTTTCCGATAGTCGCCGTGCGGGCCGCAACGCGGCCCGCAAGGCGACTATCGGAACTGGGGATCCAACGATTCGCGGATCCCAGGCATAAATGCCTGGGCTACATAAAACGCGGCCGCGGCGGAACGAATCATGATGCGACGCGTCTCTCGATCGCATTCGCCGCTCCGTCTTTTCGTTTGCGCCGTCGCCCGAGGCCGATTCAATGCCCGCTTTGTTCCGCACCACGCGCCGCGTCGAGTTTCACCATACCGACGCGGCGGGCATCGTCCATTTCTCGAAATTCTTCCTGTTCATGGAGGAAGTCGAGCACGAGTTCTTGCGCTCGCGGGGCCTGAGCGTGATGATGCGAGACGCCGAAGGCGTACTGACCTGGCCGCGCGTGTCGGCCCGTTGCGATTACACGAGCACCGTCAAGTTCGAAGACGTGCTCGACGTCGAACTCGACATCAGCCGCCTTGGCGAGAAGAGCATGACGTTCGCCTTCCGCTTCGCCCACCAAGACCGGGAAATCGCCGTTGGGCAAGTCACGACCGTCTGCTGCCGCATCGAGAGCGACGGCGCGCCGCGGTCGATCGCGATTCCGGCGGAGATTCGCGAGAAGCTAACGGCAGGATAGCGATCGAGCGTCGTTGCCAAACGCCGCCAATGCCAACTCAGCTCGGCAAGGTTGCAACTTGCGCTCCGCCGTTACGCAGTTTTCCTATCCTGTCTGCCACCAGCTTTAGCTGGTGGTTTCGGCTACAGCGCTCTCTTCCTTTTTAGCCGGCTTCAGCCGGCTTGCGACCCATTTGGAAGCCGGCTTCAGCCGGCTTGCATTTGGCGGCGCGCGGCTGGCGAGAGACGCACAAGCCGGCTAGAAGACAACAAGTGTTGTTGCTCGCATACCACCAGCTAAAGCTGGTGGCAAGCGACAAAGAACCCTCGCTACTGAATTTCCGCTGTGGTGGTAATGAAGTTATCCAATCCCCGTTCTCGGTTCGCCGACGCGCCGCACTGGTCGCATAACTGCGCTTCGTTCAGCGTCTTCTCGCCTTCGCGAAAGCCTCGTCTTTCGCCGTGAAGCCCCTATTTTCGCCTGTAAAAATGATTGATAGCGCGACGGATCGCGATGCAGCCGCCACCCATGGCGACGCTGGCCGACGAAACCAACGAAATCAGTGGCGGAAAGGACATTTCTTCAAAAACGTGTAATACGGATGGATAGTTTGAGTAAGCCCACATCATTATGAACATTAGTACGAAAAGGCACCCCAGAGTCGGAATTGCGCTGCCGACAAAAAAGGTTCGGCAATCACCCTTTCCGTACGCGATTCCCAATATGGAAACCGCTGCAAAAGTGAGTGAGACCGCCACTGTTCCTGCCCCCGTAAACGGAGATTCAGGTCGCACGAACAATAATGTGCAAATTGTGGCGACAAGCGTCGGTATGGTTTTTGCAAACGACCTGGAAACATTGCCCCAAATATGGAAGCGCCGACAAAAATAATCGTAATCCCGAGTAAGAAGGGGCCAATATCGGACAATGGCAGTGCCGCGCACAGCAGTGTACATGCTGTGGCGGCGGAGACGGGTATGATTGGCAATCGCCGGGGGATTAACGCGGCGATTCGCGCCTGAAATCGGCCATTAGGCGACCTGGGCGGTGTTCGGGAGATGCGAGAGCGGACGAGTGAGTCGATCGCTACGCCGAAACAATAGCCGGGCGCCGTTGTGATGCAAAAGATTAACAACGTAGGTGCAGCTATTTCGGGGCAGCCTGCAGCGAATGCCGCGAGCACACAGAGGCCGGTCACGACCAAGAGGAGCGTCTTGAGCGAAAATTGCGGACGCTTTTTGAAAGTCATTCGGAAATCGTGCCTCACTTGGCCATTAGAGGCCCGCGCCTTACGGCCAGCGAACAATCGTTCGTCGAACGCGCCGAGCGTCAGCAGAAGCTTTTCGCCGGGCCGAGTCAACGCTAGCCTCGATTCCCTCGCCGGAACACAGCGAGAATCCGACGGCTCAAGCCCTATCCCCCCGCCATCGTTCCTAGTAACTTACCAGCATGCCCGGTTATTTGGAAAATTTGACTTTACGTCTGGCCCAAGGCGTGAGCCAGTTGCCCGAGGAGCTGCGCCAGCGGCACGCGGCTTATCTGCTGGCCGCGCAGCGCGACGACGGCGGCTTCGCGGGGCGCGAAGGGGCGAGCGACTTGTACTATACGAGCTTCGCGCTGCGCAGCATGGCCTTGCTAGGCGTGCTGGATGGCGAGCCGGCGGCGCGGGCGGCGGCGTTTCTCAAGAGCCGGCTGGCGGGCCAAACGCCGATCATCGATTTCGTGTCGCTGTTGTACGGCGCCGCCTTGCTCGATTCGGCCGCCGGCATCGACGTGTTCCGCGAGGCGCCGGCCGGCTGGCAAGACAACCTGGCGGCGCTGTTCGAACAGTTTCGCCGGCCCGACGGCGGCTACGCCAAAACCGAAGTCGGCCAATCGAGCAGCACTTACCATACGTTTCTGATCGTGCTCGCTTTGCAACTCATCGACCGCATGCCGCCCGAGCCCGAGCGGCTGGTCGCCTTCGTCCGTTCACGGCAGCGCGAGGACGGCGGCTTCGTCGAGATCGGGCCGATGCGCAAAAGCGGCACGAACCCGACCGCCGCCGCGGCGGGCCTGCTGAATATCTTGAACGCTTTCGACGACGAGACTCGCGATAGCGTGTGCGGCTTCCTGCTCGACGTGCAGAACGACGAAGGGGGCTTCACGGCCAACACGCGGATTCCCTTGGCCGACGTGCTGAGCACGTTCACCGCCGCGCTGACGCTGGCCGACCTTGGCGCCCTGGCCGAGATCGACCTGCCGGCAGCCAGCCGTTACGTGCAGTCGATGGAACAGCCCGACGGCGGCTTCCGCGGCGGCGCCTGGGACGAAGGCGTCGACGTCGAGTACGCGTTTTACGGGCTGGGGGCGCTGGCGCTGCTCGAAACGGCGCCGGCGCCGCCGGACGATCGCTGAGCGAGCCCCGCGAGAGATGCAGTTCGCGGTTGGGTCCGCCCTCGCCTAAGTTCTCTCGAAGAGAGAGGAACAAGCCCGAGAAGGTCGTGCTTGGTCCGCTACTTTCCCGCGCGTTGAGCTTCGAGCAGCAGCTCCAGATAGCTGCGGCGTTCGCTTTCGCCCAGCGTTAGCGCCGCGGCGAGCGCCGCCAGCGCGGCCTCGGCGCGCGGCAAACTCTTGTCGTCGGCGATCAATTCGAGTTCGACGAACGAGCCGACTCGCTCGACTTCGTCGAGCGAGACTTCCACGAGCTGTCCCTGCCAATCGAGATGCGTCTTGCGGCGTCGCTTCTCCACCGTCGCCACTGGCCGAAAACCGAGCGCTTCGAGCAGGCAGCCGAAATCGGCCAGCACGTCGTCGCCCGGCGGCAAATCCAATTCGAGTTCGCGCCGCGTCTTGCTCTCGGCATTGACTTTCGGCCCCTTGTACGTGACGCGATTCGCGGCGCCGGCCCGCCGCAGCCGAAGCGCCTCGTCGGTGACGGCGAAATCGCGCGCCGGATGCGCGTAGTAGCGATCGGTCTGCAACTCCGGCTCGCCGGGCTGGCCGCCCAGTTCCGACAATCGCGCCAGCAGCGCTCGAAGTTCCGTGACTCGATATTTGCGTTCAACCTCGAATTGCATCAGGGCGCCAGATTTGGGGTGTAGGTTTAACCGGCCTCATGCCGACCTTGAACCGTGACGAGAAACGCCGCGATTCGGCGGTTCAGTTTTGGATTGCAATTTATGGACCTCCTGTCGTATAGGCAAGCGCCTCGCCCGCGTGCGAACAACTTCGTTTGCCGCGCCGCCGACGCCCCAGCATGTTAATGGCGCCCTGTTTGCCGGCTACGCGGCTTCGAACTCGGAAGAGCGCTTGGCGTTCTTCGGACATCTTGTTTACAATCTCGGCCGGACGCGCGGGCCAACGCCGCCGGCGCGGGGCGCGGAGGTTTCTTGCGATCAACAGATTCTTGCGATCAACAAGCGAACCGATCGCGGCGGCGGGCCGCGGTCATCGGCAGGAAGGAGTCGGACGATGCAACTGGGCATGATCGGGCTGGGTCGAATGGGCGCCAACATGGTGCGGCGCTTGATGCGCGCCGGCCACGAGTGCGTGGTCTACGACGTACACCCCGAGGCCGTGCAGTCTCTCGTCAAGGAAGGCGCCATCGGCGCCAATTCGCTGGAGGATTTCGTCAAGCAGCTCAAGCCGCCGCGCGCCGCTTGGCTGATGGTCCCCGCCGCCTTCGTCGATCAATCGATCGCTTCGCTCGCCGCACGGCTCGCCAGCGACGATTGCATAATTGACGGCGGCAACTCGTACTACCACGACGACATTCGCCGCGCCGGCGAACTGAAGCCCAAGGGCATTCACTACGTCGACGTCGGCACCAGCGGCGGCGTGTGGGGACTGGAACGCGGCTATTGCCAGATGATCGGCGGAGAAACGCAGGTCGTCGAGCGGCTCGATCCGATCTTTTCCGCCTTGGCGCCGGGCGTCGGGAGCGCCGAACGCACGCCGGGCCGCGAACAGGGCGGCACGGCCGAACAGGGCTGCACGGCCGAACAGGGCTATCTGCACTGCGGCCCCAACGGCGCCGGGCACTTCGTCAAAATGGTGCACAACGGCATCGAGTACGGCATCATGGCCGCCTACGCCGAGGGCCTGAACATCCTGCACCATGCCAACGTCGGCAAGCGGCAAGATGAAATCGACGCCGAAACGACGCCGCTGCGGAATCCGGAATACTATCAATACGACATCAACCTGGCCGACGTGGCCGAGCTTTGGCGCCGCGGCAGCGTGGTCGGCTCGTGGCTCTTGGATCTGACGGCCAGCGCTCTGCTGAAAAGCCCCGACCTGGCCAAGTTCGCCGGTCGCGTGTCCGACTCGGGCGAAGGCCGCTGGACGATCACCGCCGCCATCGACGAAGCCGTGCCGGCGCCGGTGCTGAGCGCGGCCCTCTACGAACGCTTCAGCTCGCGCGGCGAGGCCGAGTTCGCCGGGAAGCTGATGTCGGCGATGCGGTTCGAGTTCGGCGGGCACATCGAGAAAGCGGCAGGGCAGTAACCGTGACGAAAACTGAAAGCGTCGTATTTCTGCTCGACGTCGATAACACGCTGGTGGATAACGATCGGGTCGCGGGCGATCTGAAACGCCACCTGATCGAGGCCTTCGGCCACGAACGGCAAGAGCGCTACTGGGCGATCTTCGAGGAACTGCGCAGAGAACTAGGTTACGCCGACTACCTGGGTGCGTTGCAACGCTACCGGGTCGAAAACCCGCGCGACCCCAACTTGCTGGCCATCTCCTCGTACCTAGTTGACTATCCGTTCGCCAATCGGCTGTTTCCCGGCTCGCTCGATGTCATCGAGCGCCTCAACGAGTGGGGTTCTGCCGTGATTTTGACGGACGGCGACGTGGTATTTCAGCCGCGCAAGGTCGAACGCTCGGGGCTGTACGACGCCGTCGCAGGCCGCGTGCTGATCTACATCCACAAGGAACAAGAACTTAACGACGTCGAAGAGCGCTATCCGGCCGAGCACTACGTGCTGGTCGACGACAAGCTGCGAATTCTGACGGCAATCAAAAAAGTCTGGGGGTCGCGGCTGACGACCGTCTTTCCGCGGCAAGGCCACTACGCCCACGACCCGCAAGCGCTCGCCGACTACCCGCCGGCCGACATCACGATCGAGCGGATCGGCGATCTTTTGGGATACGATCTGCCCGCCCTGTTGAAAGCGGCAGGGTAATGGAACGATTCTGGAAAGGAGATGGGGGGATGAGGAGGAGATGAGGGGATGAAGATTGAATTTTTTACCTGACATGCGCAGTTCGGTGATTTCCGAGGCTCGGTTACGGACCTCGAATTGACTAACTCCTGTCTTTCATCTCCTTATCTCCTCTGCATCCCCCTATCCCCTTTAAAAAAGCCGGACCGACCCCCGGCGATCGCCTTCGCTGAGGAATAAGAACATGACGGAAGCCGTTCTCCCCTTGAGGCAACGACCGGCCTGGAAGGCGCTCGAAGCGCATTACGAGACGCTGCGCGACGTCCATTTACGGACCTTGTTCGCCGACAACCCCGAGCGCGGCCAACGGCTCTCGCTCGAAGCGCTGGGCTTGTACCTCGATTATTCCAAGAACCGCATCGCCGACGAAACGCTCAAGCTGCTCGTTCAGTTGGCCGCAGAGTCGGGCGTGAAAGAGCGGATCGAGGCCATGTTTCGCGGCGAGAAAATCAACTTCACCGAGCATCGCGCCGTGCTGCACGTCGCCTTGCGGGCGCCCAAGGGGGCGTCGATCGTTGTCGACGGCGAGAACGTCGTGCCGCAAGTGCATGCCGTGCTCGACAAGATGAGCCATTTCGCCGAACGCGTTCGTAGCGGCGCCTGGACCGGCTATACGGGCAAGCGCATTCGCAACGTCGTCAATATCGGCATCGGCGGCTCGGACCTGGGACCGGTGATGGCCTGCGAGGCGCTGCGGCACTACAGCGATCGGGGCCTTTCGATGCGGTTCGTCTCCAACGTCGACGGAACCGACTTCGTCGAGGCGACGCACGGACTCGACCCGGCCGAGACGCTATTCATCGTCTCGTCGAAGACCTTCACCACGCTGGAAACGCTGACCAACGCCCATTCGGCGCGAGACTGGTGCCTGGCCGCGCTCAGGGACGAAAAAGCCGTCGCCAAGCATTTCGCGGCCGTATCCACCAACGCCCAGGAGGTGGCCAAGTTCGGCATCGACACGGCCAACATGTTCGAATTCTGGGATTGGGTCGGCGGCCGGTATTCGCTCGATTCGGCGATCGGCTTGTCGCTGATGACGGCGATCGGGCCCGCGTATTTCCGCGAGATGCTGGCCGGCATGCACGCCATGGACGAGCACTTCCGCACGGCGCCGTTTGCGCAGAACCTGCCGGCGCTGTTGGCGTTGATCGGGCTGTGGTACATCGATTTCTTCGGCGCCGAGACGGTCGCCATCCTGCCCTACGACCACTATCTCGGCCGGCTGAGCGCGTACTTGCAGCAGCTCGACATGGAAAGCAATGGCAAGCACGTCGATCTCGACGGCAAGCCCGTCGACTATCAAACCGGGCCGATCGTCTGGGGACAGCCGGGCACCAACGGCCAGCACGCCTACTACCAATTGATCCACCAGGGGACGCGGCTGATTCCCTGCGACTTCATCGGCTTTTGCCAATCGCTCAACCCGCTCGGCCAACACCACGACCTGCTGATGGCCAACGTCTTCGCCCAGACCGAGGCGCTGGCCTTCGGCAAGACGGCCGAAGAAGTGGCCGCCGACGGCGCGGCGCCGCCGCTCGTTCCGCACCGCACCTTCGACGGCAATCGGCCGACCAATACCCTGCTGGCCGATCGGCTGACGCCCGAGATTCTAGGCAAGCTGATCGCACTGTACGAGCACAAGGTGTTCGTGCAGGGCTCGATCTGGCGGATCAACTCGTTCGACCAGTGGGGCGTGGAGTTGGGCAAGGTGCTCGCGCAGCGGATGATTCCCGAGCTGCAAAGCCAGCAAGAACCGGCGTTGGCGCACGACAGTTCGACGAACGCGTTAATTCGGCGTTATCGCGGGCGCAAGGCGGGCGGGTAGGGCGGAGCGCCAGATCACCATCCGCGATTCTGCGACAGCCGAAACGCAGGCATTTAGGGCGCCATGCTTTCACGCTTGCGCAGCAAGGGGGTAAGCATGCGGTCCTCGTGGCGATGCAGCCATGCCTACGCCGACTGGCGCCGGCGAAGGCATGGCGCCCAACGCTAGATTTTGCCTGTCGCGTTGCAGAATAGCGGGCGGCGACTTAGCGCCACGCGCTGATATCCACGCCAGCAATCTCATTACCTTCGCTTTCCCAGCGGCGACGGGAAATAAGGCGCCTGTTCCAACGTCGGCGAAGCGGCCGGCGCTGGAACTGCACGACCGCGACGAATCGAAGGACCGAAGATCAGCCAGGCGGCCATCGCCGCGGCGGCCAAAACGTTCCGCAGCCGCCAAAGCTTTTTGGCGGCCGCCGCGTCGGCTTGCGGGGCGTCGCTGCCCGTCACCAGCCAGATCAAGGCGCCCAGGCTCACGATCACCAGAAAATTCAAACCTGGCGAGATCCGATAGCCGGCCGCCGTCTTGGCAAAGTTTTCCGAGAGCCACGTCGAGAATAACCGGTTGCTTGAAAACACATCAACAATCGTCATCATGCCCGTGACGATACAAAGCAGCGTCGTCAGCCTTCCCACGAACCCATCTCCGCTTCCGCACGAAACCCAAGCTTGAGGGAATTGTTCAGCATGGCTGGCTGAAGTCAAATCCGCCGCCGAGCGAGGTAAACTTTGCGGGCCGCAAGTATTTGCCGGTTTACCTGAAACTCGTACGCGGCGCCACCCGCAGACTCGCGTGGCCGCCTCGGCGCGCGTCAGGGCGTAAGTAGACGTT
This sequence comes from Pirellulales bacterium, assembly GCA_035532215.1. Lineage (GTDB taxonomy): Bacteria > Planctomycetota > Planctomycetia > Pirellulales > JAICIG01 > JAICIG01. The sequence goes on from DATKRK010000451.1 coordinate 36,621, forward strand.
CGCGCCAAAGCCTGTAGGGCACGTCCTCCGTGGCGTGCCGTGAAGTGCGGGAATCTCGGCGATTCGCGCTTCCCTGAACGCCGCGGAGGGCGTGCCCTACGGAATATCGGCAAACACGGCGGATCTGGCGACCGCCGCACCGAGTGTTATGATTGCTAAGACCGATTGGGCCAGGCCGAATTCGTGCGCCGAGACGCCAGAGACGCGCCGCCCAGGAGGGTCCGCACCGAGGCTTAACGCGATGGCATACCGGTTGAAGATTGACAAATCGTCGAAGGCGGGCGTCCGCAAAATCGTGCATGAGCAGCTCGACGACGCGATTCGCGGGTTGGAGAGCGTCGGCGAGGAGCGGGCGAACCAGGTCCACGACATCCGGGTACGCTTGAAGAAACTTCGGGCGGCGCTGCGGCTGGTGCGCAGCGCCATCGGCGGCCACTACCACGTGGAAAACGTCTGCTTTCGCGACGCGGCCCATCAGCTTTCGCAGCAGCGCGACGTCCAGGCGGCGCAGGAGGTGCTGGCCATGCTGGCCGACCGCGCCCGGCGCGAGGGCGTCGACGCGGCGGCTTTGGAAACGCTCGAGTCGTGCCGCCGGCGATTGGACGAAGAGCAACAGGCGCTGGCCGAGCAGGCGACGAGCGAAACGTGGTTGCGCCTGGCCGGCATGCTGCGCGCTGCGGCCGAGCGCGTCGACGCGTGGACGAACGAAATCCGCGACTTCGAAACGATCGCCGAAGGTTTGGAAAACAGCTATCGCCGCGGCCGGCGGGCGATGCAATGCGCGCTCGAGCGACCGACTCCGGAAACGCTGCACGAGTGGCGCAAGCAGGCGAAATATCATCGCTATCAAGTCAACTTGCTCGAAGAAGCGTGGCCCGAGGCGATGAAAGCCCGGGGCAAATCGCTCAAGCGACTTTCCGATCTGTTGGGCGACGATCACGACCTGGTCGTGCTGCGCGAAAAACTTCAGTCGGTCGCCGCCGAAACCGCCGCCGACGTCGCGCTGGCCGAATGCCTCGAACTGGTCGATCGCCGCCGCGGCGAAATCCTCGACGAATTGAAGCCGCTGGGCCGTTGGCTCTACGCCGAAAAGCCCAAGCAGTTGCGCGGTCGCATCGCCAGCTATTGGCGGATCGCCCGCTCGGAAACGAATCGCGCCCGCAGTCGTGAGCGGTCCGAAGTCCCTTAGAACTGACCGCCGGTCTGAGCCCACGATTCGAACAGGTTCAGATTGTCGTAGACGTAGCCGCCGACGTTGATCGTGCTTCGCATTTGGCGAAATCCGCCGTTGAAGTACGCACCCTGCGGGCGGGTGTAATACGGCCCGCCGCGAGCCCGGCGGCCGACCTGCACCGGAGTCTCCGGCTTGTGGCTGTAATACGACCGCTGAAACATCCACTTTTCGGCCTGGGCCGTTTCCACACAGCACAGACCGAATGCCAACAACGTCGCCGCGAAGATCAAGGGTTTCATACTTTCAGCTTGATTGGCCGCCGGGCGTCTGTCCAGCAAAAACCGCCTCGCTTTTTTCGAGCCGGCAGCGATACGGCTCGGTGGCATTTCAAGCAGCGTTCGGCGCCCAATTGAGAGATCGCCTTGAACCTGCTCCAATACGACGATGTCACTTTTCGAAGCCAGCGAAGCCGCCAACCGACGCCGAGCCGAGCCGCTGGCGGCCAGGATGCGGCCGGCAAAACTCGCGGAATTCGTCGGGCAGCAGCACTTTTTGGGCGAGGGCAAGCTGTTGCGCCGATTGCTCAAGGCCGACCGGCTCGGCTCGGTCATCTTTTACGGCCCGCCGGGCACCGGTAAAACGACCTTGGCCCGGCTGCTGGCCGCCGAGAGCCGCAGCCGTTTCGTACAACTCAACGCGGTCACCAGCGGCGTGAAAGAGCTGCGCGAGGTGTTGGTCGGCGCCCGCGACCGGCTGTCGACAAGCGACCAGAAGACGCTGTTGTTCGTCGACGAGATCCATCGCTTCAACAAGTCGCAGCAAGACGTGCTGCTGCCCGATGTGGAAGAAGGCGTGGTGATTCTGGTCGGCGCCACCACGCAGAACCCGTTCTTCGCCATCAACAGCGCGCTGGTCAGCCGCAGCCGCGTATTTCAGTTTCAGCCGCTCTCGAAGGACGAAATCAAGGCGCTCTTGCAGCGGGCCTTGGCCGATCGCGAGCGAGGCCTGGGCCAGTTCGACGTGCGGATCGACGATGACGCCTTGAAATTTCTGGCCGAGGTCAGCGACGGCGACGCGCGGCGGGCTCTTTCGGCGCTGGAAGTCGGCGTGCTGTCGAGCGACGAGCGGCCGCTGGTCTTGACGCGAGCCTTGGCCGAAGAATCGGTGCAGCGCAAGGCAGTCGAATACGACGCCACCGGCGATTCGCACTACGACTCGGCCAGCGCGCTCATCAAGAGCATTCGCGGCAGCGATCCCGACGCCGCGCTCTACTGGCTGGCCCGGATGCTCGAAGGGGGCGAGGACGTGCGGTTTCTGGCGCGCCGGGTGGTGATCTCGGCCAGTGAAGACATCGGCAACGCCGATCCGCAGGCGCTGCCGCTCGCCGTGGCGGCGATGCAGGCCACGGAGTTCGTCGGGCTGCCCGAATGCCAACTGGCCCTGGCCCAGGCGGTGACCTACCTGGCCTGCGCGCCGAAGTCGAACGCGGCGACGGTCGGCATCGGCGAAGCGCGGCGCGACGTGGCCGAAGGCCGCTTGCTGCCCGTGCCGGTCCACTTGCGCGACGGGCACTACGCCGGCGCCAAGCGGCTGGAGCACGGCGCAGGCTATCAATACTCGCACGACGCCGAAGGCGGAATCGCCGCGCAGGGTTATCTGGGCGTCGAGCGTGAATATTATCGCCCCGTGTCGCGCGGCTTCGAAGCGGAACTGGCCGAACGATTGAAGATCATCCGGGCCAAATTGCGCGAAGGGCGCGGGCCCGCGAAGCCCGGCGAAACGACTTAACCCCCTAGAATATCCATAAGGTTGGCGCCACTGAGGCCGCAATTAAGTGCTCACGCGGAGGCGCGGAGCCGCAGAGAGAGTGCCAAAAAGGTTATTCTCCGCGGCTCCGCGCCTCCGCGTGACGCCTTCACGAAACCACCGGAGAGCCTTCCCAGCAATGCGATTCTTTCTGGCCGGGATCATGCAAGGCTCGCACCTTGCAGCGGCGATCCACAACCAAGATTATCGCCCGCGGCTCAAGGAACTGCTGGCCGAGCACTTTCCGCTGGCGGAGATTTACGATCCTCTGGCGGACCACGCGAACTCGCTCGACTACGACGACGAATTGGGCCGCCGGGTCTTTCTGCACCACAATCGGCTCTGCCGCGAGGTCGATGTGCTCGTGGCCTTCGTTCCCGAGGCCACGATGGGCACGGCGATCGAAATGTGGGAGGCCTACACCGCCGGCCGGGCCGTGGTGACCATCAGCCCGCTCAAGCACAACTGGGCGGTGCGGTTTCTCAGCCACGAACTGTACGCCGACGTCGACGAGTTCGAGTCGGCGATTGTTGATGGTCGCCTAGCCGCAAGGCTAGAAGAAATCCTGGCCGGCCTGCGCCATGCGGGCCGGTCGGACGAATCTACTTGATCGAGCGCACGAAGGCCGGCCGAACGGCCGACATCCGTGATTCGCTTTGGATTGCGCGGGCGTGAACGCAGCCAATCGTGGGTGTCTGCGACTCCATCTCTAGAATAATTTCCAATGAACGCCGAATACTGTTCATGGCCTTATCTCGTTTGCAGGCATCGCTTGCGACGGGCGGCGTCATGGATTCGATGCCAGTCGAGATGCTGACCATGAAAAAGATTCGCCCGAAGAACCGAGTTGTGGCTGGTTCTCCCAATGTGCTTCAACCGGGCCAACTCAGCTTGCGTGTAGCCATTCCAGCGTTTGCGTGTTTTATTGCATTCGCCGCGTGTTCTTTTCTGAATTCGACGTTCTACGTTCGGCTTGCAGGGGCGGTATTCCTGGCGGCTACTTTCGCGATTCTCGATTGGCACATGTGGAAAACCGGAAGCATGAAAACAAACTTTGGCGTAATTATTCGGAGCGAACAGCCCATGAGGTTCTGCGTCAACGCCTTCATTTTCCTGTCGGTCGAGCTTTTTATGCTGATCGGCGCCATCGTTAACGCGTTGCGGGCTGCGAACTGAGCCAACTGGGAAAAGGCAGACGCCCAGATTCTCGCACCGAAGCTACCTGCTTTGGACGACAAACCCAGGCACGCATCAATTCTGCCACGGCAAACCGAGGCGCACGTCGTTCGCATTTCCAACGTGCGAAGTCGCCGAAGCAAATTCGATAACGTCCCCGGAAACGATGGACTCGCGCCGCGGCTATTACGGGTTCCTCTTCTCTGTTTTCGTGGAAAAACGTCACCCTCGGGCGAGCCGTCCGAGAGCCAGCACTCACATGCTCCCAAACGCCGAAAAACTGGAACAGAGAAGAGGAACCCGTAAACACCGAGGAATGACTTCCCGCCTGCTCAACCGGCCCGACCCCGAATAGCCAGGCGATTTGGGGCGCCTTCGGTCGAATTTGGGAGGTTATTTAATCCTGGGCGCTTAAAATCGGGGCGTCCGGGTTCGCTCGGGTCGCGCGGATGAGCCTACTTGATCGAGCGCACGAAGGCTTCGGTCTGTTCTTCGTCGATCTGCTCGGCCGGGAATTGAGCCGTGATCGATGCAAGCCCGTTTTTACCTTCGAACTCGCCTTGAACCTGATAGAATGTTTCGCCGCTCCCCGACTTGGCTTCTTGAACCGTGAAAACGGCGGGCTTTCCACGCACTTCCGTCTTGATCTCTCGTCGGTCACCGCTTAACGCAAGTTGCTGTACGCCGCGCCCTTGTTGACGCAACGTTTGTTCGATTTGCACCCGGATGGCCTGCTGCTCTTCCGCCGGAATATCCGCGGGTACTTGCGTCAATTGAATCAAGCCTTCGTGCGCCGCGTGTTCATACATGACCGTCGTGCCGCCCTTGTTAATGATCGGCACGGTGATCTTCATCGAGACCGCCGGCTCAAACCCCGACGGCGGCGTCAACTCGGTAATTTCCTGGCCGACTGCTGCGACGGCGGCAGGTGTGTCTTCGACTTTAATCATGTCTTTAGCCAGGAAAAAAAACGCTCCTACCCCGCCGCAGCACAACAAGAGCATGATGCCGCAGCCAATGCCCAAACCGAGCAGCACTTTCGAGCCGCCGCTTTTTTGCGGGGCCGCGCCTGGCATGCCGGGAGACTGAAACGGGGCGTTCGGGTCCATAGACATGATGAGCAGCTCCTGGTTTTGCGAGGGAAGAACGCCGCGCCGGTCCATCGCCTTTCGGCAACGACCTGCGGTATTGTCGGCGGGCTACGGGCGACTGTCAATCTGGGTCCTTCAAGCTCCGCACGCCTTTGCCGCTCAGGTTCGAACGGCCGCTAAGCCGTTGGCGAAGAGGGTCGCAGCACAAGCCTGGTCACCTCGGGTTTGCAGCGCCAGCGGAGCGGATGCCGGCCGGAAACGCCGCGCGAGACGTGCAACAACGTCGGCGCTTGCCAGAATAAACCCGAGGCGTAACGGCAGCCATACACGCTGGGCGAATAGACCGGCCCGACGAGCGGCAGCACGACTTGCCCGCCGTGATTGTGTCCGGAAAGCATCAGGTCGACGCCTTCGCCGACGGCCCAGGACAAGTTGTCGGGCGTGTGGCTCAACAGCAGTCGGAAGGCGTCGGGCGGAGCGAGCGAAAACTCTGGATGCCGACCCATCCACGGTAGTTCGCTGCCGCCGATTGCCAACGCACGGCCGCAATGCGTCAGGACTTTCGTTGCGTCGGTCGCATCGTGCCAGCCGAGTTCGACGAGCGCTTGGCGGATCGGCTCGGGTTCCAAGTACCAGTCGTGATTGCCCAGGATGAAATGACAGCCCAGCGGCGCCGAAAGCTGGCCCAGCGTCGCGGGCAGCCATTCCACCAACTGCTGATTATCGAGCAGGTCGCCGGTGAACACGACCAGGTCGGCGCTTTGCTCGGCCGAAATCCGCGTGATTTCCTCGAAGAACGGCAAATCCAACGTGCCGATGTAGTGCAGATCGCTCAGGTGCAGGATGCTCAGGCCTTCCCACTCGGCGGGCAAACGCGGCAGCCGCAGCGTTTTCTCCGAGAACTCGACGCAAAACAGTTCGTTGCCCGGCAGCCGCGCCAGGGCCTGATAAGGTCCTCGACCGAACGGCCGATAGCCGAGCCGTTCGGCGACGTCGATTTCGCGGCTGTGGTTTGATTCGAGGGCCTCGGGCACGCGCCGCAAGGCGTGTTGAACGCCAGCGACCGCCAGCCCGACCGCGCCGGCCGCACACAAGCTGAAATAGACCATCCAAGGAAAAGAGACTTCGTGCCACGAGCCTCCGAGCAGCAGCTTCGGGCCCGTCAGCCCCACGTACCACACGACCAGCGGCGGAACGCCGACCATCAGCAGATCGTGAACGTGGCGCACGGTTTTCAGCAAGGGGCCGGGCCATCGCAAGGCGTGCAATCGATTGACCGTCGTGACCAACAGTTCGCAGTGGCCGGCAATCAGCACGCAGAATGCTAGCAAGTTGAGCCAAGACATAGGGGATAGATTAGCCTTTGGTCGCCAAACCGCCTAGGCCGCAAAACGCCCCGTTAAAACCGGCAAAATCGCGCCCTTGCGCAGCGTCCGGAAACGCTATACTGGAGAGAAAGAATAGGTTGCAGATTCCTGGGAGGTATTCGAGCATGGCCACGGCCGAACGAGCAGCCCCCGAGCAACGAATCGTGATGCACGACGTGAGTTGGGAGACGTATCAAAGCCTGCTGGCCGATCGCGGCGAGCGGCCGGTTCCGCGGATGTCTTACGACCAGGGGAGCTTGGAACTGATGTCGCCTTCCGATGAACACAAGAACAATAAGAAGTTGATCGGTTACTTGATTTTCACTTGGGCGGTGCAACAAGGAATACCATTTCGCAGCTTCGGTTCGACGACCTTCATCCGCGAGGAGCAACAGCGCGGCTTCGAACCTGATGAATGTTACTATATCGAGCGCGAACCGCTGATGCGGGGCAAACCGGGGATCGATCTCGACGTCGATCCGCCGCCCGATCTGATGGTGGAAGTGGATGTTTCCAGAACGTCGCTGAAAAAGCTTGCCCTCTGCGCCGGTCTGGCTATACCCGAAGTCTGGCGATTTGACGGAAAGGCTTTGATCGTCTACGAACTGGGCGCGGATGGCCAGTATTCGATTCGAGCCGACAGCTTACAGTTGCCCGGCTTCCCGACTGCGGAGGTGGCTGAGTGGATCGAACGCGCCAAGGCGACGGATGAGACAAGTTGGGCTCAGTCGTTTCTTGCCTGGATTCGCCAGCGCGGCACGCGGAAGAACGGCTGACGCGAAGGGTTGGGGCTGGGAACTTGTGAGTTTTAGGAGTCGCGAACATGGCCACGGCCGAACGGGCAGCCCCCGAGCAGCGGATCGTGATGCACGGCATTAGTTGGCAGACATATCAGAATTTGCTGGACGAGCGGGGAGACCGAAAGGTTCCTCAGATGTGCTACAACCAAGGGAGCTTGGAACTGATGTCGCCGTCCGAAGACCACGAAGTCTATCGGCGCCTGCTCGGCCGGATGATCGACGACTGGACGGTCGAGAACGACATCCCAATCCGTAGTATGGGCGCCACGACGTTGAAACGCGAAACCGAGCAACACGGCGCAGAGGCCGATGAATGCTTCTACGTTAAAAACGAGCGCCTCGTGAGAGGGCGGCGGATCGACCTTAACGTCGATCCGCCGCCCGATTTGGCGATTGAAATCGACATCTCGTCGAGTTCGATCGCCAAGCTGGATGTGTACGCAGGGCTAGGCGTGCGCGAAATCTGGCTCTTCAACGGCGAAGCCTTGACGGTCTACGAACTGCGATCCGACGGCCGCTATCAAATCATCGGGGAAAGCGTCAACCTGCCCGGCTTTCCGATCAAAGACGTCGCCGATTGGATCGCCCGCGCCCAAACGACCGACGAGACGAGCTGGGCTCGGTCGTTCTTAGCCTGGATCCGCCAGCGCGACGCGTCGAAGGATGGCTGACGCGGACGCGTGGATTTCAAACTGGGAACCTGCGAGTTTAAGGAGTCACGAACATGGCCACGGCCGAACGACCAGCCCCCGAACAGCGGATCGTGATGCACGGCATTAGTTGGCGGACGTATGAAAAGCTGCTGGAAGAGCGAGGGGAACGAACGGTTCCGCGGATGTGCTACAACCAAGGAAGCCTGGAAATGATGTCGCCTTCGAAGGAGCACGAAAAATATCGGCGGCTGATCGGCCGGCTGATCGATGAGTGGACGGTCGCGAACGGGATTGAAATCGCCAGCGCGGGCGCCACGACCTTGAAGCGCGAAGTCAGCCAAAGGGGCGCCGAGGCCGACGAATGCTTCTACATCCGAGACGAGCGTCTGATGCGCGGGCGCCGAAAGATCGACTTGAACGTCGATCCTCCGCCCGATTTGGCTTTCGAGATCGATATCTCCTCGAGTTCTATAGACAAGCTTGTCGTGTACGCCGCGCTAGGCGTGCGAGAGGTTTGGCTTTTCAACGGCGAAACCTTGACGATTTACGAACTTCAATCCGACGGCCGCTATCACGCCATCGAGAAGAGCGTGCTCCTGCCGGGCTTTCCGGTCAAGGACGTGCCTGAGTGGATTTCTCGCGCCTCAACGACGGGCGAGACGAAGTGGACCGGCGCCTTTCGCGATTGGGTCCGCACACGGAGCGAGCCGGGCGGCGATTGAACGGCGCGAGCGTTGCATCCTGGCGCTGGGAACATTGATGCGGCGGAGCCTTCCATGAAAGCTATTTCGACCTTTGCCCTTTGCCTGGCCCTGCTCGCCGCGCCCTGCGCCGCCCGTGCTTGGGCCGACATCTCCGCCGAAGAAGTGCGCGACTCGATCGATCGGGGCGTCTCCTATCTTAAAAACGAACAGCGCAACGACGGCTCGTGGCCCGATCCGGTCGGGTATCCGGGCGGCATCACGGCGCTGTGTACCTTGGCGCTGCTGAATTGCGGCGTGCCGCCGAACGATCCGCAGGTGCAGTCGGCGCTCAACTACCTGCGCAAGCTGCCCCCGTCGATGACGTATTCGACGGCGCTGCAAACGATGGTGCTCTGCGCGGCCGAACCGAAAACCAATCTGCAACTGGTGCGCCGCAACGCGCTCTGGTTCCAGGCGCAGCAAAAGCGCGACGGGCCGAGAAAAGGCGCCTGGGGCTACCCGCAGGCCGAAGGCGACAACTCGAACACGCAATTCGCCCTGCTGGCGCTGCACGAAGCCGAGCGGATCGGCGTGAGCGTCTCCGACCAGACCTGGCGGTTGGCGCTCGATTACTGGTCGCGCACGCAAAACCCCAACGGCTCGTGGGGCTATCATCCCGGCCAGCCCGGCACCGGCAGCATGACCTGCGCCGGCATTGCGGCGATGGTCATCACCGCCGATCGGCTGAACCGCGGCGACGCCGAGATCGACGGCCACCGCATTCGCTGTTGCGGCGAGCAGGAAAGCAACGAGCCGGTCGAACGGGCTTTGGCCTGGTTCGGCCGCAATTTTTCCAGCGACATCAACCCTGGCACGCACGGCGCCCAGGGTTGGCTGCTCTATTATCTGTACGGCATCGAGCGCGTCGGCCGGCTCACCAACCGGCGGCTGATCGGCCAGCACGATTGGTATCGCGAGGGCGCCACGAAGCTGGTCCGCATCCAAGAACCGCTCTCGGGCTATTGGAAAGGGGTCGGGCACGCCGAGGACAACCCTCACGTCGCCACCAGCCTGGCGCTGTTGTTCCTATCCAAGGGCCGGCGGCCGGTGCTCGCCGCGAAGGTAAAGCACGGTCCGATGGACGACTGGAACCACCACCGCAGCGACCTGGGCAACCTGACGAGCTATCTCGAAACGCGCTGGCAGCGCGACCTGACCTGGCAAGTCATCGACTCGGCGGCGGCCAGCGTCGGCGACTTGCAAGAGGCGCCCGTGCTGTACATCAGCGGGCAACTGCACCCCGAGTTCACCGATGAAGAAGTCGAGCGGTTGCGGCAGTACGTCAATCAAGGGGGTTTCATCTTGGCCGAGGCGTGCTGCGACGGCGACGATTTCGACGCCGGCTTCCGCGCCTTGACGAAACGCATGTTCCCCGAGCCGGAATACGCGCTGCACCTGCTGCCCAAAGAACACCCGGCCTACAGCGCCGAAGAGCGCGTCGACTTCCGCTACATCGATCCCGAACTGTACGGCATCGACGTCGGCTGCCGCACCAGCGTGATCTACGCGCCCAAGAACCTGCGATTGTCGTGCCTCTGGGAATTGGCGCGGCCGGGCCGCGAGCAGAAGATCGCCGACGAAGTGCAAGGGCGGATCGACGCCGCCCGGGCGCTCGGCGCCAACATTTTGGCTTACGCCACCAATCGCGAAGTGAAGTACAAGCTCGACATCAAACCCAACGCCGACGAGGAAGAGGCCCAAGACGTGTTCGAGCGGGCCAAGATTTACATCGCCAAGGTCCAACACGGCGGCGGCTGGAACGCAGCGCCGGGCGCCCTGTCGAACCTGCTGCGCGTGGTCTCGCACGAGACCGGATTGCGCGTCAGCACCGATCAGCGCGAACTGGCGCTCACCGATCGGCGGTTGTTCGGCTATCAAATCCTGTTTCTGCACGGGCGTCAGGCATTCAGCCTCAGCGACGCCGAGCGCAAGCAGTTGAAAACCTACGTCGAACGGGGCGGCGTGGTGATCGGCGACGCGATCTGCGGCAGCGAAGAATTCGCCAAATCGTTCCGCGCCGAGATGGCCGCCGCCTTTCCGGGCCATCCGCTGGAGCCGATCCCGGCGAACCATCGGATGTTCACCACGGCCCTGGGCGGCTTCGACTTGAAAAAAGTCGAACGCCGCGAACCGCAGCGTGCAGAAGGCGGGCCGCTCAAGACGGTCGTGCGGCAAGTCGCGCCCGAGCTCGACGGCGTGAAGCTCGACGATCGCTACGGCGTGATTTTCTCGCGTTACGATCTGAGTTGCGCGCTGGAAAAGCACGATTCGCTCGAATGTCCGGGCTACGGCCGCGAAGACGCCGCGAAGATCGGCTTGAACGTGGTGTTGTACGCGCTCGAGCAGTAGCGATTGGATCGACCGAAACCCAAGCACCGAGGAGCCGCTGCCATGCCGTCCCGTTCGCAATCCTTCCGCTCGGCCGCCTGGCTGTGTTTCCTGCTCTTCGGCGCCCAGCCCATGACCTACGCCCAAAACGCCGACGATGCCGCCCGCAAAGTGGTCGAAGATCACGAAACGCGGATTCGCCCGCTGGAGATCGCCGTCGGCCGGGCCTGGTGGGACGCCAACGTGACGGGCGCCGACCTCGCGTTCAAGCTCAAGGAGGAAACCGAAAACCAGCTCGACGCCGCGCTGGCCGATCGCGAGCGGTTCGCGAAGCTCAAAAGTCTCGACGGCAAGGTGAAAGACCCGCAGTTGGCCCGGCAGATTCACGTGCTCTATTTGCAGGCCCTGCCCAAGCAGGTCGAAGCCGATCTGCTCAAGCAGATGGTCGCCCGCGGCAACGCCATCGAAAAGCGGTTCGGCGTGTTCCGGGCCAAGGTCGAAGGCAAAGAGCTGACCGACAGCGAAGTGCGGAAGATCCTCAAGCAATCGCGCGACGTGAACCAGCGCCGCGCCGTGTGGGAGGCCAGCAAACAGGTCGGCCGCGAGGTCGAGCAAGAGCTGCTCGCGCTGGTCGAGCTGCGCAACAAGGCGGCCCGCGAACTGGGCTTTGCCGACTATCACGCCATGCAGCTTGAAATCAACGAGCAGAGCCAGGCCGAGGTCATCAAGCTGTTCGACGAGCTCGATGAGTTGACGCGCAAGCCGTTTGCGGCGGCAAAGCGGCGAATCGACGCCAAGTTGGCGGAAATCTATGGCGTCGGCGTCGACGAATTGCAACCTTGGCACTATCAGGATCCGTATTTCCAGGAAGCCCCGGCGATCTACAAGACGAATCTCGACGCCGCCTACGCCCAGGCCGACATTCCCGGTCTGTGCCGCAAGTTTTACGCCGGCATCGGGCTGCCGATCGACGACGTGCTCCAGCGCAGCGACCTGTACGAAAAGCCCGGCAAGAACCCGCACGCCTTCTGCACCGACATCGACCGCCAGGGAGACGTCCGCGTGCTGGCCAACATCGTGCCCAACGAATACTGGATGGGCACCATGCTGCACGAGCTAGGGCACTCGGTCTACAGCAGCAAAAACATTCCGGCCAGCCTGCCGTACGTATTGCGGACCGACGCCCACATTCTCGCGACGGAAGGCGTGGCGATGATGTTCGAGCGGTTTTCCAAAAGCGCCGACTGGCTGAAGGAGATGGGCGTTCGCGTGGCGGATCCTGCGGCGTTCAACGCGGCCGGCGAGCAGATGCGTCGCGACAAGCTCTTGATTTTCTCGCGCTGGTGCCAGGTGATGCTGCGGTTCGAGAAAGGCTTGTACGACGATCCGCGGCAGGATCTGAACTCGCTGTGGTGGCAGCTCGTCGAGAAGTATCAGCTCATCCAGCGTCCCGAGGGCCGCGACGCGCCCGACTACGCCAGCAAAATTCACGTCGTCGTCGCCCCGGCCTATTACCACAACTACATGATGGGCGAGTTGTTCGCCTGCCAGGTGAACCACGCCATCGCCCGCGACGTGCTGAAGACAACCGACGCCAAGAACGCCTCGTACGTCGGCCGCAAGGACGTCGGGCAATACATGAAAGACCGCGTCTTTGCACCCGGCCGCACGCTGACTTGGAACGAGTTGACCAAGTTCGCCACCGGCGAGCATTTGAACCCGCAGGCGTTTGCGGCGGATTTTGCGGAGAAGTAACGTCCGGGTCGAGGAGCTTCTTGCGCCGCAGTACGCCGCGCAAGAAACACATGGTCGGTTCGGGCAGCCGAGTTTTTCCCAACCGGTCGAAAGGTCCGCGGTTGCGTCGATTGACGAGCCGACTTGAGCCTCTTATTATCAACGCGTTCTTGCTACAGATTCAGAAGTTATCCGGCAATGGCGAATCGAGACATCATTGCCCGCATGCACCGTTTGCTTGACGCATACGAAGCGTCAGAAGTTGGACCGGAGCAACTGGAGAAGTCCGTCCAGTTTCACATGGAGGCGCTCGAAGCTCTGCCGTACCAGAGGATCAAGGAAGCGGGCTCCTTGTGCCACCGGCTCGTAACCGCTCACATGTTTATGGGCGAGGAAGTGTTCATCGACCATGAGGACGTTTCCGAAGTGCTGCGAGACTTCCGGGTGTCCTTTGATAGCCTCCCCGGCGGTCCTGCCGGATAATCAGCGGCTGCAGTTGACCGGCGACGCCCGCGATCGTGGTACAATCCCGGCTCAGCGTCGTCCTCTGCGGGCGGCAGGCAACTAAGCCTGATACGTTAGGCGGCAAAACGCCGCAGCCAACAGCCGCTGTGCTGGCAGCTATGCGAACATTACCACTCACTCAGAACCGAATGCGCGAAGTCATTCCATTCTCGGCGTTTACGGGTTCCTCTTCTCTGTTCCGGTTTTTCGGCGTTCGGGAGAATCCGCGGGAAATTCACCGCCGCCGAGAGGATGGATGCGTGCGTTTTTCAAGGCATTTCCAGGCAATGAATACGGTTCTGATTCGCGGGCATGGTCGGCGTGCTCGTAACGCACATTCATTGCCCGGCTATTCCTCGAAAAACGCACGGCGCCGATGCCGGGCGAGGAAAACCTATCCACAGATTCCCCCGAGGAAGCCGGTTCTTCGGCGTTCGGGAGTACGTGATGGCGTGCGCTCGACCAACTCGCCCGGCGGCGACATTTTTTCCACGAGAACAGAGAAACAGAGAAGAGGAACCCGTAATTGCCGCGCAGCGAGTCGCGTTGCGTGCGCATTCAAACAGCCGCCTGTGCTTCAACCAATCGCCTCGCGCACGAAAAACCCCCGGGCGGCCGAAACCGCCCAGGGGCTAAACAGACAACAGACAGGATCACGAGACCGAGGCTCGATCAGCCCTTGTCTTGGCAGCAAGCGGCCTTTTTGCCGCTGGCTGTGGTCTCCTGGGCTGCCTTCTTTTCGGCGCCGCAGCACGACTTCCCCTTCGTCGCAGCACGCGGCGCCTTCTTGACAGCAAGTCTGGACCGCCGCACAGCAGCCTTGCAGCTTGTCGCAACACTTGCGGCCCTGCTGACAGCAGCCAAGCTTCTTGGCCGCCGTGCAGCAGGCGCTGCCCTGCGAGCCGCAGGCCTGTTTCGACTTGCAACAATCGGCCTTGGCGGCGGCAGCGTCCTTGGCGGCCGTGGCTTCGCTCGAAGCGGTGGCTGCCAATCCGAAGGCCAAAACCCATGAGCAGCACCGAGTCGTTGCGGCGCAAGGGGGACAGCCGATTTACCACGCCTCTTCGAAGATGCCCAACACCTCTTCCTCCGTCACCGTCCGCGGGTTGACGCGCAGAATCCGCTTGATGCCGAGCGTCTTTTCAGCGAACAGCGGCAACTGTTCGCGCTTCGCGCCGAGATCGCGCAGCCGGGCCGGAATGCCGATCGCCGCTTTAAGACGTTCGACGGCGGCCACGGCCCGCTCGGCGGCGGCGGTTTCGCTCAGACCCGAAACGTCTTCGCCCAACAGGCGCGCGATGCGGGCGAACTGCGGAATCCGGGCCGGCAGATTGAACCGCATCACGAACGGCAAGAGCAAGCCGTTGCCGGCGCCGTGCGAGCAATGCGTGGCGCCGCCGACCGGGTACTCCATGGCGTGGACCAACGCCACGCCGACGTTCGAAAACGCCAGCCCGGCCAGCGTCGCCCCCAAAGCCATGTTTTCGCGGGCGGCCAGGTCGCCGGGCGTCTCGACGGCCTGCGGCAGATAGCGGCCGATCAATTCAATCGTCTTTTCGGCCAGGCAATCGGCCAACGGATGCCGGCCTTGATACACAGAGCGCTCGCCAGGCGGCAAAGGGAAATGCTCGTTGTCGATCGCCGTGTAGGCTTCGATGGCGTGCGTCAAGGCGTCGATGCCGCTGTCGGCCGTCACTTTTCGCGGACAGCTCACGGTCAACAGCGGATCGACCAGCGCTAGCCGCGGCCGCAGATAGTTGCTCAACACGCCGACTTTGATCTGGTTGGCTGTATCGGTCAGCACCGACGCCGCCGTCACTTCGCTGCCGGTGCCCGCAGTCGTCGGCACGCAGATCAAGGGCGCCACCGGCCCCGGTACGCGATCTTCGCCGACATAATCGCCGATCGCGCCGCCATGCGCGAGCACCACGGCCGCCGCCTTGGCCAGGTCCATGTTGCTGCCTCCGCCCAGGCCCAGCAGGCCGTCGGGTTCGAACGCGCGAGCTTGCGCCAGGCAGCGATCGACGACTTCCAGCGAAGGCTCGGGCACGCCGCCGTCGAAGACTTCCAGCGAGACGCTCGCGGCGGCCAACGGCTCTTCGACGGCTTTCAATAAGCCCGCGTTAATCAGCGAACGATCGGTGACGATCAACAGCCGCTCGAGCTTCAAGCGCGCCGCCTCGGCGCCGAGCTGCGCCGCGGCGCCGGGACCGAACAGAAGTTCGCCGGCGGAATGGAAAGTCCAGGTTTGTCGCATAGCGTGGCGTTGGTTGAGGGTTCCAATGCGGCGGATTCGTTGGCGCTTCAAACTAACCGGACACGTCAGGGAGGTAAAGCGACGGCGCTCGAATCGACGACGTAGACAGTGAAGTCGTCGTCGCGTTTGCTTCGGTCGCGTAGTTTCGCGGCGTCGGCGGCCCCATCGCGCAGCCGCGCCGATACTCACTTCGATAAACTAAAGTCGAATACGTTCTTCCCGGCTGTGACCGTCACGGTGAGGCCTGAAGCGTCCTCCAGACCGTACTTGGCAGGAACCTCTTTCCCCTCCAGCGTGACCGTGAACACGCCGGCTGGGACGAAATCAATGGCGAATTTGCCGTCCTTGATCTTGGCGCCGACGAACTGGCCGTTATCACGGTACAGGGTGATCTTTCCGTCCGCGAGCGGTTTGCCGTCGAGCGTGACGCCGCCCGTAGCTTCGCCAAGCTCTGTCCCCGCTGCCGGCGAGGCGGCAAAGCTCGAGCCGAAAATCGCAAATACGCCGATGAACAAGATACGCTGCATTGGATTGACTCCTTGATTTGTGATTTCCCGGCTCGCGCCGGCAAATCTCTCGTGTTCTAAGTCGCGCGCAGCTGTGCGGCTTTGCCGCGCGTAAGGTTAGGGTTGCACGGCCGAAATCTCCAACACCACAGTCTCGTCGACTTCCGCCGACGCCGCAAGCTTGATATCGAAACGCGCGCCGAAAGCCAGCAGTTGGGCCAGCTTGATGCGGGCTGCCGGGCCGCTCGTCTGCCGGAATTCGAGCCGCGGCCGCTCGACAAACGCCGGGCAAAAGGCGACGTGGACGTTCAGCGTGCGCAAGCCCGGCGGAAACGTCGCGTAGAGCGAACCCCGCAACACGTCGACGCCCTCGCGCGTCGTCGAGCGCGTCAGTTGTTGCACCACGCGCTCGCCGGCCGGCGTTGAAGGGTCTCCCGCCTTGTGCGTCAGCCCGAAGTGCGGCGCCGCAGGCTCCGGGTGCGGCGGATCGCAAAGACCGCTCGCCGGCGCCGGCCGGGGAGGTTCGTAATGCGGACCGGCCAGTTTGACATGCCCCGAGGGCGGCGCTTCCGGCTCGTCCGCGGCGTCTTCTGCCGCCTCGAGTTCTTCATGATCGACCGCTTCGTCTGCTGCGAGATCGACTTCTTCAGCAGCGGCCGAAAACTCCAACGGCGCGGCCGGCTGGATCTGCAATTCGATCGGCGCGGCGGGTCGCGAACCGGCGGCCAAAGCTTCGTCAGACCGATGACGGGCACGGGCGAAGCGTCGCTCCGACAACGCCCCCCAGGCTTCTTCGGCGATCGCGATGCCCCAAAAGCCGGCTACCGCAGCGAGACTTGCGCCCGGCAGCCAGAGACTCGCGCCGAGCACCGCCAGCGCCGCCGCCGGCAGCCAGCGTACGAAGCGAAGCTGCTCGTCGGCGCCGTGGCGCCAGGCGATGCGAAAGCCTGCGGCAAGGAGAGCGGCGACGGCCGCGGTGACCAGCATTGCGGCCGGTCCAAGCGGCTCGGCCAATGCTCCGGCAACGCGGCGTTCGGCAACCACCAGCGCCGCCAGCCCCAGCGACGCGCCCAGAATCAACGCCCCGCCGCGCGCCGCAGCCGGCCCTCTCAGCGCTGGCCAGAAGCGATCGAGCGATGTTTCGGCAGGAGCAAAGGCGGGCACGATCGCGGCTCCCCTACGGCGCTAGCCCGGATTATTCATCAGCCCACACCAACCCGAAGCGCAAGCGAGGCGGAGCAACGCACTTACCTCGCTGGCGCTTCGGGTTTGCATGGAGCGATTTGTCAAGTAATAGCTGGGCTGATGAATAATCCGGGCTAGTGCTTTGTCACAACTAAGAATTAGGGTCGGCGCTTGCGTGCAGATCAGCAACGCCCGACGGACTTTAGCCACGGATGAAACCCAGCGCGGCCTTCGGCCGCAACCCATTGAGCCACGGATGAAACACGGATGAAACACGGATAAAACACGGATAAAATGCAGAATGAGGCTCTTCCGCAGAATCTACGAGTGGTTTTATCGCTGGTTAGCAGCGTTGGGGTTGCGTTTTCCAAGGCATTGCCGGGCAAATAAACGTGGCGTTGGTAAGTGAGACGCCGGTGAGGAGCCGAATTGGAAAACACCATGTCCGATCCGTGTTTCATCCGTGGCTCGCCCCCTGCCAACTCGCCCGATAAATCTTCGCGAGACGCGGAGAAATAGAACGTTTGTAGTACGGATAAGAATAAGAAATAGAGAACCGTGCGTTCGAACTCCACTTTCGTCGGGCCGAAGTTGAAATCCCGCGTGGTTTCATCCGTGTTCGATCCGTGTTTCATCCGTGGCTC
This sequence comes from Pirellulales bacterium, assembly GCA_035532215.1. GTDB lineage: Bacteria > Planctomycetota > Planctomycetia > Pirellulales > JAICIG01 > JAICIG01. Next base: position 54,589 of record DATKRK010000451.1, read on the forward strand.
GCTCCGCCGGCTTGTGTGCAGCGTTCGCACCGGGGGGCTGACGCCCCCCGCTCGCCAGCCCCGCCTACCTGCTCGCCAGCCCCGCCTACCTGCTCGCCACGCCGGCGCCGACGGCCTCGGCCAACTCCGCGGCGCGGTGCGTACTCTCCCAGGTGAACTCGGGCTCGCTGCGGCCGAAATGCCCGCCGGCGGCGGTCAGGCGATAGATCGGGCGGCGCAGGTCGAGATACTTGATGATGCCGCTGGGCGTGAGCGGGAAGAACTCTCGCACCACTTCGCAAATCTTGGCGTCGTCGACTTTGCCCGTGCCGTCGGTGTCGACGTGAACGCTGACCGGCTCCGAAACGCCGATGGCGTAGGCCAACTGCACTTCGCAGCGATCGGCCAGTTCGGCGGCCACGATGTTCTTGGCCACGTGCCGGGCCATGTAGGCCGCGCTGCGGTCGACCTTGGTCGGGTCCTTGCCGCTGAAGGCGCCGCCGCCGTGCCGGCCCCAGCCGCCGTAGGTATCGACGATGATCTTGCGGCCCGTCAAACCGCAATCGCCCTGCGGCCCGCCGACGACGAAGCGGCCCGTCGGGTTGATGTGGTAGGTGATGTCGCTGGAGACCAAGCCCGCCGGCAACAGCGGCTTGATGACCTGGTTGATGACCGTGCGGCGAATTTCCTCGTGGCTGACCTCGGGCGAGTGCTGCGTCGAGACGACCACGGTGTCGATCCGCACCGGCTTCGAGCCGTCGTATTCGACCGTCACCTGGCTCTTGCTGTCGGGCCGCAGCCATTTGATCTGGCCTTGCCGCCGCGCGGCGGTCAGGCCGTTGGTAATGCGGTGGGCCAACGCGATCGGCAGCGGCATCAACTCGGGCGTGTCGTTGCAGGCATAGCCGAACATCAGCCCCTGGTCGCCGGCGCCGATATCCTTGCCCGCCGCCGAATTCTCGTTCACCCCTTGGGCGATATCGGGGCTTTGCTTGCCGATCATCACCATCACGGCGCAGGTATCGGCGCAAATGCCCATCTGGTCATCGGTGTAGCCCACCTCGCGAATCACCTTGCGGACGACGTCGGGGAAGTCGATCGTGGCCTTGGTCGTGATCTCGCCGGCGACGACGGCAACTCCGGTGGTGACCATCGTTTCGCACGCCACCCGGCTGAACGGATCCTGGGCGAGCAAGGCATCCAGCACGCCGTCGGAGATTTGGTCCGACAGCTTATCGGGATGGCCCATGCTGACCGATTCGCTGGTAAACAGATACTTACCGGATGCCACGTTCGATACCCTCCCGACGAAAGTTCCAAAACCCAAAGAGATTGCGCCCAGGTCGAGCCCAAGTGGGCGATTATAAGGCCGCCGGGCCGGCGGGGGCAACCCATTTCGCGGCACACGGCAGGTCGGACATTCCAGTCCGTACCGAGGCCATCTCGCTGATTCAAAAACAAAAAGGGCCCGATTGGCCTTGCGGGAGGTGACCAATCGGGCCCTTTAACCGTGAAAAGGTGGCTTCGCCCGTGGCGGGCATACATCGCTTCTGGCAGCGACAGAGTCGTCTAAGATTCACGGTGCGTCATGGACGCTTCAGGAGACGTTTTGGCCCTGGGGTTTTGCGGGAACCCAGGGCCAACTGGGTCGAACAGGAACGGTGGTCTCTAAAGCAAGGTGCGTGCCAAGACCTCGTGAAAAACTTTCGGCCGGCGCCGCTAGCGGCCACAAATGGTTTCCGAGTAACGACTTATCGCTTGGCGGCCGTCGAATCGGCGCCCGCGCGGCATCTCGGTCGGTTTGTAAGAGTTACAAACTCGCCGAAAGCAGACTGCGGGTGATCGCCGCAAAGACTTGTTCAACCTCGTCGAACTCACGGTCGTCGGCCTGGCAGAGCAGCAGGTAGGTCGCCTCGTCGGCGCTGAAGCCGCGGACCAACGCGGTGTTCGTCAGATCGAGGCAATAGAAGTTCATGTCCCAGCCCGTCAGGTCTTGGCCGGCGATGGTCTCCGCAACCGCTTCGGCGTCGAGTTCGTCGTACTCCTGGCGCATGGCCGCCAACGCCGCGTCGGCCAACTCTTGCGGCGACTGGCCGGGTGGGTGGATCGTGATCGACCAGAAGGCCCCGCCCGGGCTGTAGACCGTCACCGAGTTGCCGCTATCGCGGGCCTCGATCTCGTCCAAGGTCCAATTGTCGGGGTATTGAAAGCAAATCCCCAGTTTATCGTAGTGCAAAGGCATGCCGTGCAAGTTCCTGAGAAGCGCGAAGCGATTTCTGCTTTTCGCGGCACGCCACAGAGGGCATGCCCTACAGTTTGCGGCGTGCCACAGAGGGCATGCCCTACAGTTCGCGGCACGCCACAGAGGGCGTGCCCTACAGTTCGCGGCGTGCCACAGAGGGCATGCCCTACAGTTCGCGGCACGCCACAGAGGGCATGCCCTACAGGCTTTTGCCGCGAACGTCTACTTACGCCCCATCATATAACAAACGCGTCGGCTGATCTTGATCCATTTTCCTGCGTTCGCTAGGTTCACGCATCCAAAGGGCGACTTTTTACCCCTTGGGCGGCTCGCAGGGACGCATTCCGAGTCGCGCCTCATCGCCCGCCGAGCGAAGAGTCTCTCGCGCGCTGAGATGGATCTCTACGAGAGCACCAATGATTCCGATCACAAAACCCGTCGTCGGTCAGGCCGAGCTAGCAGCTCTGGCCGAGGTGTTGGAAAGCGGCTGGCTCACGCAAGGGCCGAAAGTCGAGGCCTTCGAACGGGCGGTGGCCGACTACTGCGGCGCGCGGCACGCGGTGGCCGCCAGCAGTTGCACGTCGGCCTTGCACCTGGCGCTGTTGGCCTGTGAAATCGGCCCTGGCGACGAGGTGATTCTGCCCTCGATGACCTTTATCGCCACGGCTAACGCCGTGCGATATTGCGGCGCCACGCCGGTCTTCGCCGAGATCGACCCGGCCACCTACAACCTCGATCCGGCGGCGGCCGCCGACGCCGTCACGCCCCGGACCAAGGCCATTCTGATCGCTCATCAATTGGGCCTGCCCGCCGAATTGGACGAATTCGAGCGCATCGCCCAGCGGCATCGGTTGCGGCTGATCGAAGACGCGGCTTGCGCCCTGGGCTCGCGCTATCGCGGCCAGCCGATCGGCGCCCGCGGCCATCTGGCCTGCTTTTCGTTCCACCCGCGCAAGGTGATCTGCACCGGCGAAGGGGGCATGGTGCTGTGCAACGACGATGCGGCGGCCGAGCGCGTGCGGCGGCTGCGGCAGCACGGCATGAATTTCAGCGATCGCCAGCGGCACGGTTCGCGTCGCTTGCAGATCGAGCAGTACCGGCACGTCGGCTTCAACTATCGCATGACCGACCTGCAAGGCGCGATCGGCGTCGTGCAGATGCAGCGCCTCGAGCGGCTGCTGGCCGAGCGCCGCGAGCTGGCCGACAATTACGCCCGGCAATTGGCCGAACATCCTTATCTGCGCACGCCGCGGCCGGCGAAGCATCTGGAGCCCAACTATCAGTCGTACGCCGTCGAACTGACCGACGACGCGCCCTTGAAACGCGACAAGCTGTTGAACTTCTTGCTCGCCCAGGACATCGCCGCCAAGCCCGGCGTGATGGCAATCCATCGCGAGGAAGCCTATCGCAACGCGCAAACGCCGCAGGAGCTTCCGCTGACCGAGCGCGCCAGCGACCGTTCGCTGCTGCTGCCCTTGTATCCGGGTTTGACCGAGGCCGAACAGCACGCCGTGCTGTTGGCGCTGTGGGAGGCGTTTGCGCCGTACGTGCCCAGTAGCGCGCTGCCCAGCATCCAGATCGAACGCCCGGCCGCCGTCGAACGCGAGACGTTGAATCTTGGCGCCGTCTGGCGGTCGGCGGGAGCATAGTGCAATGATTTCTCCGATCAGCGTCGTGCAGTCGCCCGAGGCCGGCCCGGCCGCCGACCGCGGCTCGTCGGCCGCGATTTCCGTCGTGCTTTCGTTCTGGAACGAAGAGGACGTGCTGCCGGAATTGATCCGCCGGCTGCGCGCGACGTTCGCCGGGCTGCTGGAAGCCGGCGAGATCGGCGCCTACGAACTGATCTTCGTCAACGACGCCTCGACCGACCGCTCCGAATGGATCTTGCGCGACGCGGCGCGGGGGCGCGACGATCTTAAAGTCATCAATATGTCGCGCAATTTCGGCGTCTCGCCCTGCGTGCTCGCCGGCATGCTGCACGCCCGCGGCGACGCCGTGATTTACATGGACGCCGATTTGCAAGACCCGCCCGAGTTGATCCCCGAGTTGGTGCGCGTCTGGAAGTCGGAGCCCGACCTCGACGTCGTGCACACGGTGCGAAAATCGCGGGCCGGCGAAACGCGGCTGAAGCGGGCGATCACGCGACTGGGCTACGCGATTCTGCGGACCGTCTCGACGATCGACCTGCCGCTGGAAGCGGGCGATTTCAAGCTGCTCTCGCGCCGCGCGGTCGACCTGGTCTCGCAGTTTCGCGAAAAGCGGCCGTTTCTGCGGGGACTCGTCTGCTGGATCGGCTTCGAACAGCGCATCGTGTACTATCATCGCGAGCCGCGATTCGCCGGCAAAACGAAGTTCCGCGTGCTCGGCTTGAAGGTGATCCGCAATTTCATCGATTCGGCCGTGGTCTCGTTCTCCGACGTGCCCTTGAAAGCGTCGACGGCGCTGGGCACGTTCTTTTCCGCCGTCTCGCTGTTGTACATGCTCTGGATTCTGTGCGGCTGGCTGAGCGGCGCCGAGGCGCCCGGCTGGAGCGCGACGCTGGCGGCGGTGCTGTTTCTCGGGGGCGTACAGTTGCTCTCGATCGGCATTCTTGGCACGTACGTGGCTTCGATCTTTCTGGAGGCCAAAGGCCGGCCGAACTTCATCGTCCGCGATACCGTGGGCTTCGACGCGCCGCCGGCGCCGTCTGCCAGCCCAGCCCAAGCGTTTTCGAGGTAATTTGCCGCATGGGCGTCGTGGCGAGCAAGCGGATTTCGACCAGTCCAGAGCGCCGGAACGTCCTTGTGCCGCGTTGGCGCCGTTCGCTTGAGCAGAGCGATCATCCTTGGCGCGACGAAGTGCGACAGGTGATGCTGCTCAGCGGCTTGTGCGGGCTGCTGTTGGGCCTCAATTGCGGTTGGCAAATCGCCGTCGAAAGCGCCCAGGCCGTGGCGGGGATGGCCGTTTACCCGGTCGACAATCCTTTCTACATGTATCACGTCAAGAGCTGGACGCTCTTGCACCAAATCCCTGCCGTGCTATTGCGTTGCGGCGTGCCGGAAAGCGGGCTCTCGATGGCGCTGTCCGGGCTGATCGGCGCGATCGGCTTTCAGGCCGTCGCGCTGTGCGCGTTCGCCTTCAGCCGGCATCGCTTGCTGGCCGTCGTCGCGCCGCTGATTTGCCACATCACGAACGCCAGCCGAGACCTGGAATCGGTACACCAGGTTCGGCTGCTGTCGAATGAATGTTGGATGACCTATGGCGTATTCGGTACGTCGTACGTGTTGCTCGCGTGGTCGCTGCTGGGCGTCGGCTATCGCCGCTCGGCCGCGCTGCTGATGGGGCTCGGCCTGGCCATACACCCGGTGCTGGGCGCCTGGTGCCTGGCGATCGGCGTCGTCGCCCTGGTCTGGAACGCGCGTTGCAAAGCCGGCTTGCTGCGAACCGAACTGCGCTGGCTGGCCGCGGGGCTCGCGTTGAGCGGAGCGAGCTTTGCGGTTCAATGCCTGCTCGCCAGCGGCCTGCCCGCGGTCGACGGCCGGCTCGCACGCGAATTGACGGCCGCCTTCGCACGCGATTGGGACAACCATCGCGTGCGCGTCCCGGTCAATCATTTCGTGATGCTCAGCGCCGCCTGCGCAACCGCGCTTTGCGGCGTTTCTTTGCGATTCGGCGGTCCGTCGCTCCCGCCGCGGTCGATCCTCCTGCTGCGCTGCCTGGCGCTTAGCGCCCCGCTGGGCTTGCTGCTGGGTTTGCTCACGAATTGGCAGGAATATCTGCCCTTGCCGCTGGTGTTGGCGATGCCGGGTCGATTCAACGACGTCATCGCGCTGGCGTTTCCGCCGCTGGTGCTGGGGTTGCTGGCGCGGCAGCGCGGCAACCTGGCGATGCACGGGTTGCTGTCGTTGGTCTTGGTCTGCTGCGTATTGAAGACCAACATGATGATCACGCACCAAAACTACGTTCCTGCCGCCCCCAAAATCATGGTTCTCGTCGGTCTGGGGCTGTTGCTCGTCTCCTGGCGGCTCGCCGACGGCGACGGAACGGGCCGGGTTTGGCGCAACGCCAGTTGGCACGGCTTGCGGGCCGCGGTCTTGGCCGTACTTGGGGCGGCTGTCTACGTCTGGCGGCGCGATCACGCGGTGGCGCAGACGATCTGCATCGCTTCGCTGGCCCTCGTCGCCTTGAGCCATTCGCCCGGCCTTTGGCGGCGCCTCGAAGCCCGCGTTTTAGGCTGGAGCGTGGCGCCCGGCTTGCTCTCGCTGATCGATGCAACCTGCCTGCTGAAGCTGGCGATGGCTGTGGTCGGGGTTTGGTTCACGCTGGGCCTGGCGGCCGGCGCCGCCTGGCTGACCCGCCGGCAGTGGCTGCCGGTCGTTGATGGGCTGGGCCGGCCCGCCTCCCGCTTTCGCTTCGCGGCGCTGGCGGCCCTGGCTTGCGTTTGCGTAGGCCTCGCGGGCGGCAAGTTGATCAAGCAAGCGGCCGCAGGCCGCGCCAAATTGCAAGACTGGACGAACGATCCGCTGCTGGCGGCGGTGGCTCAAGGGACCGGTTTGACCCTTACGGCGTCGCGCATCGAGTTGCTACAATTGCAGACGCGCCGCGGCGTGCTACTGTATGGCGCCGCCATGAACCAGTTGGCGTACGTGCCCAATTCGGCGCCGAAGATGAACGAGATCCTGCAACGCATTTACGGCGACGACCTGCGGGCGCCCCGGCCGGCGGGCTGGGTGCGCTGCGGCGGTCTGATGCTCGAAAGCGGCCGCCAGCTTTGGGCCGAGCGCGAACCGGAGGAATGGATCCGGCTGGCCCGAGAGTTCGGCTTCACCGACGTGGTGACCTACGCCGATTGGAGCGTCAAGCTGCCGCTGATCGCCCGCGACAAGCAATACGCCGTTTACCGCGTGCCGAGTTCCGAGCAGGTCCGCCCCTCCCTGCTAACCAAATCGTCCGGTGTTGAGCTTCGATGAAGGGCGGCCAAAGTTTGCCAGAGACCGATCAAGCGAACCTCGCTCGACTTCGCTCGCGCATCGAGCCGCTTCGGCAGTCCCTGTTGACCCATCCGATTTACGGAGACCTGCAGGAACCGGATGCGCTCCGCCGCTTCATGGAGCATCACGTATTTGCCGTCTGGGACTTCATGTCGCTGTTGAAGTCCTTGCAACGGCGACTTTGCTGCGGCTCGGTTCCCTGGATTCCGACGCGATTGGGCGCCGCCAGCCGCTTCGTCAATGAAATCGTGCTCGGGGAAGAATCGGACGAAGACGGTCAAGGCGGATTCGCCAGCCATTTCGAGCTTTACCGCCAGGCCATGACCCGCTACGGCGCCAACACGGCGACGGTCGACGAATTCCTGCACTTGCTGGCGCGCGGCCGTTCGGTTGGCCACGCCTTGGCGGCGGCCAGGGCGCCGGCGCCGGTTCGGCGTTTCGTGCTCGCCACCTTCGAAGTGATCGACGAAGGCGATCTGCACGGTCTTGCTTCGGCGTTCACTTTCGGGCGCGAAGACTTGCTTCCCGACGTGTTCCTGCGAATGGTCGAGCGGCTCGGCGAGCGGTCGGGAGGCGGGCTGGACGAGTTCAACTATTATCTGCGCCGCCATATTGCGCTGGACGGCGAGCAGCACGGACCGATGGCGGCTCGGCTGATCGCGATGCTCTGCCGCGAAGACGAGTCGAAATGGCGCGAAGCCGAGGAGGCGGCCGCGGCGGCGTTGCAGGCGCGGCTCGATTTTTGGAACGCGATTCACGCCGCAATCAAGCCCTGACGGCCGTAGCGGCGCCGCGGGTCACCTGCCGGCTTTTTCATTCAACAACGCCTCGATCGTCGCCGAGACGTCTTTGCCGAGCGTGGGCGAGTAGCCGACGTACATGTCGCGCACGACGCCTTGCTGATCGATGACCAGCAGCGTGGGGAAGCCGGGGATCATGTACTTCGCCGGCAGCGCCCCGGCTTTGAGAATCGGGTAGCTCAGCTTCAGCTTGGCGATGACCAGCCGGGCGTCTTTCTCGTCGCGATCGGTGTTCATGCCCAGCACGACCACCTGGCGGCCGAGAAACTGTTCGGCGACCTGCTTGACTTGCGGAATCGTGCGCATGCACCAGCCGCAGCCGCGGTTCCAGAAGTCGAGCACGACCACTTTGCCTTTGTAGTCCTTGAGCGAATGGCGATGGCCGTTGAGATCCTGAGCTTGCCACAGGGGCGAGGGCTGGCCGATCAGATCGGCCCGATCGCGCGCGTTTCGCGAGATCACCGCGGCGGTCACCTTGTGGTCGGCCAATTGCTGCTGGAATTGCTCTTTGACGATCGGCAGCGTCGCTTCTTCCAACGCCGTTTGCAGCACGTGCGCCGCGCGAACCAGCAAGATGTCGGTGTTATCGGCGTCGCGCTCGGCCTGCCGCATCAGTTTTTGATATTGCTCGTCGGCGGCCAGATAAGAGTCGACTTCGTCGCTGAGCTGCCGGCACCACTCGACTTCGAACTCGGAGACGTCGTCCAGTTCGGTCTCGCCCGACCCCTTGCCGACGACCAAGAAGCTCTGGGAATCTTGGGTCTCGACGCGCTCGACGATGCCCCGTTCGCGATTGAAATAGAACGTCGATTTCGACGTGCTGGCGAAGATCTCGTCGATCACGCTCTCTCGCGTGGCGGTGGCGACCAGGAGATCCGATTCTTTGTCGTCCTGCGGCACGAGGCGATAGCGATAGTGTACCTGCGTCGTCGGATTGATCGCCTCCCAACCTTCGTCGAACTCCTGCCGCGTTTTCGGCAACTGCAAAAACAGCAACTCGGGTTCGACGCGAAAGGCCAACGCCGGGTTTTCCGCCACGCGGCCGTCGGGAAACACCTCGAAGCGGGCCAAGGTCACGCGCTCGGCGACCGCCGTGGCTGCCGCCTCGTCGTCCTGCGCCGACGGCTTGGGTTTGGGGGCATTTTCGTCGACCACCGTCGACGACCCCAGCGCGTGCCGCAGCACGATTTGCCAACTGCCGTCGTCGTTTTCGTCGACGACCCACAATTGCCAATCGGCCTGGCTGGTGATTTTGCGGCCGTCGCTGGTAGTGAACTCTTTGGCGGTTTCGTAATTCAACTCCTGGCCGACCTTGAACCAATAACGAGGCAGGCCGGCCGAAGCGACCCGCTTGGCGCCGCCCCGCTTGGATCCGTCGGCCCGCGGTCTTTGAGCGAGACCGACGCGGAAGTCGAGAACCAAGACCAGGGCCAGGAGCAGCGTCAAAGACCGATAGCCGATCGTCATCCGATTCTCTTTCGAAAGCGTCTCACCAGGGGCGTTCTCGACACACGCTCCATTGTTTCTCCCCGGCCGACGCCTGGCAAGGCAATTCAGCGCCGCCGCGCCGGCGGAAATTCGCCCGGCAACCCATCAGGGCTTCACACGGAAGACTTTGCACTTGTCCTGGCGCCTCTCGAAACTGCTTGACAACGGGGCGCGGGATATTTACTGTAGCCAACATCTTGACGTAGAGCGAAACGCTTCCATCTCAACGCGAGGGGTTCGCGATGTGGAATTTACGCGTCAATAAGGGGTCCGCCATCATCTTGGCGACGCTTGGGGTTTCCTTTGCAGACTTTCTCTGGCTGCGCATGCGGCAAGCAGCAGACGAGGCTGGCCGTGCCAATGCGCGAGAAGTGGGGCAAATTCGCCAAGCCGGCGTTTTCGACGATCTCGCCGCCGCCGCACGGCCGCGCACGATCGTTCGCGACTTGTCGTTCATCGCCCCTGAAAGCGAACATGCTTGCGAGTTCGTCGTTCGCAACGATACGGCTTACACGTGGTTGCTCAGCGAGGTCAGGACCGTCTGCCGCTGCACTCGCGTCGTGGCCTCCTCGAATTCGATCGCGCCGGACAGCGAAGGGACGTTCACCGTCCGCTACCACGCGCCGCCGAAAAACGCGGACGACCAGCGCACGCTGACGCTCGACTTCGCGCGGGCTGAGGGACAAGGTCAGGCACAGGTTTTCCTCGTGGTTCGGGCGCGCGTCCGTACGGCGATGACGGTCGTGCCCAGCGAAGTTCGGCTCTCCGCGGATGGTCGCGTGCAACGCCTGGAGGTACAAAACTTTTCCAGCGACGACTGGCGCGGCATCGAGGCGACATCCGACGCGCCTTGCGTCTCGGTCCGCGTCGATCCGGCGCCGGTTTCGCATCCGGGCGAAAAGCCGCGCCAAGTTTGGCGGCTGGCCGTTTCGGAAGTCGAGGGCCGCGGTCAAGGAGAGGCGCCGGAATTCGCGACGGTTTCGGTAAAAGCCGCATCGGACCGGCACGAACAGTCGCAGTTCCGCGTCTATCTTCCGGCATCGCGTCGCGGGCGAGTCAAACCCGAGTCGATCTTTTTCGGCCGGGTTCCGGCCGGAAGCGTGGCGAAGCGCACCGCGGTCTTGCAATTGCCCGCGGGCTCGGGAACGGATCGCCCGCCGACCGTGCGACACGATCTCGGCCCGCTGCTGACGGTCAGCGCAAAACCGTTGCGAACGGACTCGTTTTTACTTGAACTGGTGTTGAACTCGCCCTCGGACGGCGGACTGGTCCGGGGCGAGATGGTCGTGGAGCATCCTGGCTTGGATCGCAAGTTAATCGTCCCGATTTTTGCAAAGGGAGCGGATCATGAAGAATGAGCTCGTTGGCGTTCGCCTCGCATTAGCCTTCGCGGCCGTGGTGTTTTGTGGTTTTCCGGCTCAATGTCTGAGCGGCGAGGAAGCGGCGCCGGCCGCTGGCGCGCAAGGCGACTTTTTCTGCGGGCCGCGGTGCGTACAGCAAGCGATGCGCCATTTCGGCCAGCGCGTGGACCTGTACGATCTAGTCTCGGAGAGCCGCTACGATGGTTCGGCGGCGGGCGCCTCGATGTCCGAGCTTCGCGAAATGCTGGCTCGCCGCGGCATCCACTCGCTCGCGGTCGAATTGCCAAGGCGCATTTCCAAGCCCTGGCCCGGCCCGATGATCGCGCACTTGCCGCCGAAGTCGGACGGCGCGATCGGCCACTGGGTCACGGTCACACCCACCGATACGGCCGGAGAATTCTCGGTATTCTATGGCCTGCGCGATACGCGGATTCTCAATTGGAACGAGCTTATCGCCGCCACGTCCGGCCATGCGCTTCTGACGTCGAACGATCGGATTGTCCCGGCGGCCGTGCGGGCGAGTTGGCCCGCGAGGCGGTCCTACGCCCCCGCGGTTGGCGGCTGCGTGCTGCTCGCGCTGGCGGTCGGCTTGCTGCTACCGAAACGGCCTTCATGGCGTCGCCGCTCGGCCGCGCGCCGCGCGTTCGTCCTCCTCTTGGCGGGAATTGCAGTGACCATTTGCTGCGTCTTCCTTTTTCCGGCTTGGAGCGCGCTGCGCGTTATTGCTACATCGGAAATGGCGGATCTCCGGGGCGGCAACTCGCCGCCCGATTGCGGCTACTCCTGCTACATTCAGGGCCCGCCGGAGGCGTGTGCCGTGAGTTGCTACAGCTTGACGTGCGCCGAGCAACTCTGCCCCGACAACGGAGACTGTAGCACCGAGCTCGCAATCACGATCGTAAACGCTAATGTCGATACCATCGCGTGCAGCGGGGGCTACTGGGGCAAAGACGGCTATAACGCCAAAGATGTGACCTGCTGCTCGGCGACAGATTGCGCGACGGCATGCACTTCTCCTGATCCGGAGGGGAACCGTTGGTGCCAACTCGGCAGTGGCGCCCCCGTCCCCATCTGGACCAACGAATGGGACGATCCGGACCCAGACGCCCCGGCCTGCGCTATCACGGACGGCCGCCAGGAAAGCCCGCGCAGCCGGCTGGCGCTGATTGCAAGCGTTAATGGGCTGGGATTGTAACTGAATGCAGTGGTGGCTCGGCGTGGCATCATAGACAACGCCACGGCGGCCGATTCAAGGAGTCTTCCAATGCGACTCAAACCAAGGCGCCTCGCCGGGGCGTTTTTCGTCTCGCTGCTACTCGCTTCGCCTTCCGCGGCGCGCGCCGCTGAAGACTCGGCCGATGCCAGCGTCGAGGACCGGGGGCGCTATCTGTTGGAGGGGATGGCGGCCGAGCGCCGGAAGCTGCACCGCGGCGTGTACCGTTGCGATGGCCGAAAGCAGTGGACGACGCGCTTGGAAGTCACATTCGACCGCTGGTTCCGCATCTACTCGGCCTTCGATGACGAGGCTGACATGCTTCGCTTCGATCGCACGCAGGAATACCCAATCCTCTCCAATTCCGTGATGACCAAAGACGAGTACTTGGCGGAGTTGCGGAAACCCAAGGAAAGCCGCAAGCCGAGCATTCCGTGCATCAACGATCAACGCTATTTCCGAACCAAAGACAAGACGGCGCTTTGGCAATGGCTCAAGGGCAGCGCCTACGAAGCCCTTCCGGTCGTTATCAAGGGGCCCGATAACGCGTTTATTCCCGGATCCTTGGATATCTTCGACGTCCGCGGAATCGGGCTCTACACCTGGTGGTATTTGTCCGAGCACCGTCCGACGCTGGAAGAGGTGTTCGACCCGATCAAGAACGGAACCGTCGAAAAAGCGACAGCCGGCGGCAGCGGGCTACAACGCGTGGTCGTGATCTCGGCAAAGGGGAATAGACGCACGTCGATCTGGATCGACGAGGAAAATGGTTTTACGGTCCCGAAACTGGAAGACCAGTACATGGACAAGCAGGGCGAGTGGCTGCCGGCCAGTTACGTCACGGAGACGGCGTGGGAGAAGCGCTCGGGCGTGTGGGTCCCAACGAAGTCCTCCGCGGTGATGCTCCTGCGCGCGGAACGGGGATTCGCATATGGCGAGCGGCAGGAGCGTTTCGACTTTAACTTCAACTGGTTGGACGTCGGCTCGCCGCTGGACGAGCGCATCTTCACGGCCGAGGGATTGGACGTCCCCAAAGGAACGCTGGTGGTCGACCACCGCTCCACTCCGCCGATTCTCGAAGTGATTGGCGATCCGGACGCGTTTCCCAAACCTCGCAACCCACAGTCCTCATCCCGCTTGCCGGCAGGGTTTCTGCTGGCCAACGCGGTCGCCCTTCTGTTGATCGTTTGCGTCTCCTATTTTACGCGCCGTCGGGCCGCGCCCTAGCTCTTGGCTCGGCGCCATGCACCCATTCTCGAGCCCCCGAACAGCAGACGGCAAATCTGGCGAGGCGCCCGACGCCTGGCTCAACGCGCTGAGTTGTTGGTACGTTTCGGGACTCATCGCGGCGCTGGGGTTTTCGTTCGGGTTTTGCCTGGTACGGCCGGCGTGGACGTTCGATCGCCAGCAGCCGGACTGGCTCGACCGCCTGACCTGGATGGACGGGCGATGGTACAAGCAGATCGCGACCGAGGGATATCATTACGATCCCGCCAAAAGGTCGAACGTCGCGTTCTATCCGACCTATCCGCTTTTGGGCCGCAGCCTGATCATGGCGACCGGGCTGCGGCCCGAGACGGCGCTACTCATCGTCTCGAACGCATCGTTCCTCGCGGCCCTGGCGGTGCTGGCGCTCTACGTCCGATCGCGCGCTGCAGACCGTCTCGCGCACCCTCCCGCCCATTCGCAGCGGCCTTTGCCGCCGGGCGACGAAGCGAAGACCGACCTAAGGAAGCCACCGCCGGCCGAGATTGCCGACTGGGCCGTACTCGCCGCGTCGCTCTTCCCGACCGGCTGTTTTTTTCGTTTGACGTACAGCGAATCGACGTTTTTGCTCGCGGCCCTGCTCGCCATGTACTCCATGACGCGTCGCTGGCCGCTATGGGCGAGCGCGCTCATTGTAGGACTCGCTACCGCGACGCGTCCCGTGGGCGTCGCGATGTTAGCGCCGTTGGCGATCCATATTTTCCGCCGCTTCGCGCTGCGTGGCGCCGCGCTGCGTCTGGCGCTGTATTTGCCGCTTGCCTGTTGGGGCTTGGCCGCTTTCATGGCGTATCAATATCGCGCGTTTGGCGACCCGATTGCGACCGTTCGCACGCAACAGCACTGGGGCGTCCGCCGCCCGATCCCCTGGGCTGAAAAGGCGGTCGCACTGGCAACGCTCGAGCCGCTCCGCTCCGTCTACGACTCCCAGTCGAGTGCTTATTGGGCGTCGTTCGACCCCCACGGAGTTTCCTGGTTCAGCATGCAGTTCGCCAACCCGCTTTATTTCCTGGCCGCGATCGGGCTGACCGCGCTAGGCGCGTGGCGGCGCTGGCTTTCGCTGGAAGAAATATCGTTTTCGACGCTGCTGCTGCTCATTCCGTACATCACGCGTGGCTATGAAATGGGCATGGGTTCGATGGGCCGTTTTGTCGCCGCTGGATTCCCCATCTATCTCGTGCTCGCGCAGCTTCTAGTACGTTTGCCCGCCCCGTTGCGGGCTGCACTGCTGGCGCTCTCCGGCTTCTACCTGGCCTCTTACACTGCCCTCTACGGTGCGCGCTACACGATCTTCTAACCCTACTCGCGGGGCTATGCGGGGGCTTCCGGCCCTTGCGGGCCGGCGGCGTCCTCCATGCCCTCGATGTAGCGGCGCAGCCGTTCGACCTCGTCGGTGACGTGCCGCAACTTGAGCATGTTTTCCACCCGTTTGAGCAATTCCAGCTTGTTGACCGGCTTGCTGAGAAAATCGTCGGTGCCGGCGTTCACGGCCCGCTCGATGTCGCCCAACTCGTTCAGGGCCGTGACCATCAGGATCATGATGCCCTTGGTCGCCGAGTCGCCCTTGAGCTGTTTGCAGACTTCGAAGCCGCTGAGCTTGGGCATCATGATGTCCAAGAGGATCAAGTCGGGGCGGAACGACTTGACCTTTTCGAGCGTGTCGTGGCCGTCGACGGCGATGGCGATCTCGCAATCCACGTCGGCCAGATAAACCTCCAGCAACTCGACGTTCGTCGGGTTGTCGTCGGCGATCAGGATGCGGCTCTTTTCCGGGCTCTCGGATTTTCCGTTCTTCTTCGAGGCAGGCATAAGCGGCGGCGAAACTAAGTGGTCGGATAGGATAGATCGTCAATCAGCGTGCGGCCATGCGTCAGCACTCGGCGCCGCAGGCCGCGGCCGGAACGGGAAACGCTTGGCAGAGATTCGACGCTTCGCCGCGAATCCGCTCGGCCACGGCTTCGTCGTCGGGCGAACGCAAGGCTGCGAGAATCCAGTCGCCGACTTGCCGCATTTCGTCGACGCCCATGCCCCGCGTGGTCAAGGCGGGCGTGCCGATGCGGATGCCCGACGGATCGAGCGGCTTGCGCGGGTCGTACGGAATCATGTTCTTGTTGACGGTGATGTTCGCCTTGCCCAAGGCCGCCTCGGCGATTTTGCCGGTCAGGCCGAAGGCCGTGACGTCGACCAGCATCAGGTGGTTTTCAGTGCCGCCGCTCACCAGCGACAACCCGCCCGAGAGCAAACGCTCGGCCAGGACCTTGGCGTTCTCGATAATCCGCCGGGCGTAGTCTTCGAACTCAGGCCGCAGCGCCTCGCCAAAGCAGACCGCCTTGCCGGCGATGACGTGCATCAGCGGCCCGCCTTGAATGCCGGGGAACACGCTGCGGTCGATGTCCTTGGCGTACTCTTCGCGGCACATCGTTAGCCCGGCCCGCGGGCCGCGCAGCGTCTTGTGCGTGGTGGTGGTCACGAAGTCGGCGACCGGCACGGGATTGTGGTGCAAGCCGGCCGCCACCAGCCCGGCATAGTGGGCCATGTCGACGAACAGCTTGGCGCCGCAGTCGCGGGCGATCTCGGCGAAGCGGTCGTGCGGAATTTCGCGCGGATACGCGCTGGCGCCGGCCACGATCATCTTCGGCTTGTGCTCGCGGGCCAGCGCGGCGACCTGGTCGAAGTCGATGCGGTGCGTGTCGCGAGTCACGCCGTAGCTGATGAAGTGATAGAGCTGCCCGGAAATGTTCAGCTTCATGCCGTGCGTCAGATGGCCGCCGTGAGCCAAATCGAGCCCCAGCACCGTGTCGCCCGGCTGCAAGGCGGTGACGTAGACGGCGAAATTGGCCTGGCTGCCCGAGTGGGGCTGCACGTTGGCGTGCTCGGCGCCGAACAGAGCCTTGGCCCGGTCGCGAGCCAGATTTTCGACCACGTCGACGAATTCGCAGCCGCCATAATACCGCCGGCCGGGATAGCCCTCGGCGTATTTGTTGGTCAGCACGCTGCCCACGGCCTGCATCACGGCGGGGCTCGTGTAGTTCTCGCTGGCGATCATCTCCAAGCCGTCGGCCTGGCGATGAAACTCGCCGGCCACAGCCGCCCAAACCTCAGGGTCTTCTTGTTCGAGCCAATTCATCAAATGCTTCAATTCGCTGTCAAAAAAGAAAAACAGGCCCGCTTGGGCCGCACGACCTCGCCTGCTTGCTCCAGGGGCCCGCTTGCTCCAGGGGCCCGCTTGCTCCAGGGGGATGGCCCCGAGAGCCGGGCCAATTGCGATAGTCTATCGTAAGCGGCAAATCGGGTCGAGCGGCGCTAGAAACGGGGCCTCGTTCGCCTCCCGGCGCCGATGTCCTTGATTCTTGCTGACGCACCGATCGGAACCGTCCAGCATACTTGCCGCATGCGTCCGGCGTCTATAATCGCGGCATCCTTCGGCCGCCGCCCCGCCGAAGCCGTCCGTCTTGGCCGTGGTCGAAGAAATAGGAATTCATCGTCGCCTGGCCAATTGTTGGCCGAGAAAGAGGATCAACATGGCAAAACGGCCCGCCCCAGAGCACCCAAGCAAGAGCGAGGCGGTCCGCCAGTACTTGCAAAAGCACCCCGGCGCCAGGCCCGGCGAAGTCGTGGCCGCGCTCGAATCTCAAGGGGTCATGGTTTCCGGCGCGCTTGCCAGCTACGTCAAATACGTCCGGCTCGGCGACAAGCAACGAAATGCCGGCCCGGCCAAGACCGTCGGCCGAGCGCCCGGCGGGGCCCTGGCCGGCGACAAAGCCGACGCCATCCGCGCCCAGATCGATCGGCAGGGCCAACGCTTTCGCCCCCGCGACATCATCGCCGCATTAGCCGCCGAGGGCGTTGACGTTTCCCTCGCCGAAATCATCCCGATCGCTCAATCGCTGGGCATGCGGCCGCGGAAGCGGTCTTAGCGCCCTGCCGCAAACCGCGACGCCCGGCGTTAGCAGTAGCTCGCGATTGCGAGCAAGCCGCCGGGACGATAAGGTCGGCTTGCCGGTCGGTCTAAACACAGCGCGAAGTCGTTCGACGTCTGGCGCCGCCGAGCCGCGGCGTGAAAGCGAAAAATCATGATTTATACGACCCGCGAGATCATAAACTGCCGCGCTGCCAAGAAAGGGCCAAATTCTCGGCCCGCAGGCGAAAACGCCGAGAGCGGTGATTTATCGATATGCCTCAAAACGGGCCTCAAGTCGGCGACGGTCGGGCATAAAACGCCCAGTTTTGGCTGCCGCCGTAGCGGGGCCCGCGAGGTGCGAAACCCTTCTTTTCTCGGAGGATTTCGCGCTTCGGCGCCGATTCCGACGCGCGCCGCGCGCGGCGATATAAATAAATCGGCCGAAATATAAATCACCGCGGCCGTCATCAGGAACGGACGAAAAAATAACTTCGTCCTGCAAATCCCTCTCCCTCTGGGAGAGGTTAGGTGAGGGCCAACATCATTGCCGAAGTTATTTTTCGTCCGTTCACAAGGCGCCGACCAAGCGTGGGCCAAGCGAGCTTGCCAGCCATTCCATCGGCATTCCCCGCGGGCAAGCCCCGCGGAGGCGAAAGAGGCGTAGAACGGCGAGCGCGAAGCCCTGGGGAACGCAAAGCCATGAAGAACCCTCTAGCCCTGAAAGGGCGCGACCGGGTGCGGCGCGGCGACTCCAATCGGACGCGGCGGCCTTTGCGTCGGCGCCAGTTTGTCGCGCCCCGTTGGGGCTTTCCAAGGCGGGGCGCAGGCTCGAATCCCCAGGGCTTCGCCCTCGTTGTTCTACACAAGTCGTAAGTCGTGCCGCAGCATTGGCTACGTACGGAGACAAAACTGATCTTGCGGTCAACCCAACCTGCTCAATTCGTTCATAGTGCGCTCCCAACAACCACCTGCTCGACCACCGATCTATGTCAAGACGGAGATGTGTAGAACAACGAGGGCTTCGCCCTGGGCTGATGAATTTGACCCCTTCGGGGTCGAGGAGCCAATCGATCGGCTGGTTGCGTTAGCACAATTGGCCCTGTCGCCCCGTCCCCTGGTATGTCCCGGCCGGCCTTGCCGAACTGGTCTCGCAGGGATGTTTTCCGCCGTCAGAAAGACGATTGTTCGGCAGCGGGCCATTGCAGAGGTTTCCCGGAAACGATCGACGTTACGTTAACTACCTGGGTTTACCGCCTTGGTTTTCAACGTTCGACGAATCTTGCCTCGGGGTTGCCGGGGCTGTATCCTCTTCGCATCATGGAAGGAGAGGGGCATTCGCGCCCTCCGATACTCCCGCGAAGGAAAGGAACTCGGTCATGGCCAAAATTCGCTGCACCAACGTCTCTGACGGTCTCCGTCCCTCGGAGGCAGTCGCCAGCTTCGTTGATTTCCACGGCCGAACGCACTTTATTCGGGTTGAGCGGGACTTTCTGACGGAACAAGAGGGGGCGACTTTTCTGCCCGTCGGCGTCGTCCACGTCGATCCGAAGCACAAGGCCGTCCTCGTCGAATTGCCGCACGAAGCCGAAACGGGCGCCAATCGCTTGTGGGTGAAAGAAAAAACGCTCGATGAACCCATCGAGGCGCTTGCATGATCCTTTCCGACCGGGAGATTCAAGCCGCCATCGCCCGAGGTGCTTTGAAGCTCACGCCGCATCCTTCGGCGGAGGCATGGTCTTCGACAGCGGTCGATCTCCGGTTGGCGCAGGAATTGGTTTTGTGGAAACGACCTGGCGGACACGGCGTTGAGGCAGTCGTTTGTCCGGCCCGACCGGACTACGACTTCGACAAGGTCAGGCACGATCACAGCCAGCAAATCGACATCGGCGCCGATGGCTACGTGTTCAAGTCGCAGTCGTTTCTGCTCGGTTGGACCGTAGAGAGGATCCAGCTCCCGCACCGCGCTCGCTTGGCAGCCCGAGTCGAAGGCAAAAGCAGTCTCGCTCGACTTGGAATCGGCGTTCATGTCACCGCGCCGACGATCCATGCCGGGTTCGGCTACAAAAAAGGCGACGAAGGCTACCCAGGCAGTCCGCTTCAACTGGAAATGTGGAACGTCGGCCCGCTCGACGTAAAACTCGTTTCTGGCATGCCCATCTGCCAGCTCATCTTCGAACTTGTCGACGGCACGCTCGAAAAGGGATACGAAGGCAAGTTTTCGCTTCAAGGGCCAGCCTGACCGGCGCCAACTCAGACGCCCAGATTCCAGCCCGACAGCAATGCGGCTTGAATTGGTCGCCCGCGGCGAGTGGCGATGCGATCTGACTTTGCCCATTTCACCGATCCGCAACGCGAAGGCTGAGTGTATCAGTTTGCCCCAGGATAAAATCTTCCTGCGCTCAGTCGCGGCGGCGTGCAGTATAATTCCTGGGGCAAGAGCATTGCAGTCAACGCAAAGGAGGATCGAATGTGTGCGAAGTATGAGGAGGTCGGCACTGGCGGCGCGACGGCGGGGGGATCGGCTGACCATTCGGTGAGCATGCAGGCAACGGGCGGCGGCGGGTTGACCTCCAGCGGGAGCGCGCTGCTTGGCGTGACGCGGCATTGGACGTACCTCCTCGCTTCCGCGGAGAAACTCTACCAGGCCCAGCACTATGGCGCCGCGGCTGTGGTCGCCCAATCTGCGTGCGAGGTCGTGATGTCGCGCGCTATAGCGGCCTCGCTAAAACAACATAAAATCCAAGACCTGGTTGGTGACTTCATTGGCGAATCGTTTGCATACTCGGGTTATTCGCCGATAAACGAAAAAGTTCCTAAGCTGTACCGAAAATTAGCGGGGGACACTATTGGCGACGGCGAAAAGCCCGACTATTGGAGCCGGCTCAATGCGCTGGCAAAGCTCCGCAACAATTGCGCGCACAGCGGCATCGACTGCACAAGGGAACAGGCGGAAGCTGGCATTGAAGCGGCCAAGCAATTCGTAGGCCATATCGAGGAACACAATAATTTGAAGGGCTGACCGCCGCTGTAATTACGCCGGCCCTTTCCGCTTGCGCAGCGGCTTCTTGAGAGGCTTCTTCGATTTCAGCGGCGCCGTCATCCCCACTGTCGCCCGTGCATGACGCGAGGCGGCCAAAACCCAGACGCCCAGTCGCCGACTTGGTGGGTCGATAGCCGCGAGTTATGTATGACGCCCGTGTAGGTCCGCGCATTTCCCCCCCCTCACTTCCACAAATTCCGATCCAACATCCGGTAATTAATCGCCTCGCTGACATGCGGCGGGCGGATGGCGTCGCTGTGGTCGAGATCGGCGATGGTGCGGGAGACGCGAAGGACTTTGTCGTGGGCGCGGGCGGATAGGCCGAGCTCGTTGACGCTGGCCTTGAGCAGGTTCATGCTCTCGTCGTCGAGCTGGCAGTGCTGGCGGATCTGCCGGGTAGTCATCTTGGCGTTCAATCGCGTGCGGACGCCGGCGAAGCGGCCGGCTTGAAGGGCGCGGGCCGACTCGACCTGGCGGCGCATGTCGGCGCTGGTGGTGCCGGGCGTGCCGCTGGCCAGCTCGCGAAAGGGCACGGCGGGCACTTCAAGGTGGATGTCGATGCGGTCCAACAAGGGGCCGCTGATCTTGGCCATGTAACGCTCGACCTGCGGCACCGTGCAATGGCACTCGCGCCGCGGATCGTTGCGATAGCCGCAAGGGCAAGGATTCAAGGCCGCGATCAAAATGAAATTCGCCGGAAAGGTCGTGCTGGCCAAGGCCCGGCTGATCGTCACCGTGCCGTCTTCCAGCGGCTGGCGGAGCACTTCGAGCGTGCGGCGGTTGAACTCGGGCAGCTCGTCGAGAAACAACACGCCGTTGTGCGAGAGGCTGATCTCGCCCGGGGTCGGCGTCGAACCGCCGCCGACCAGCCCGGCGTCGCTGATGGTATGGTGCGGCGAGCGATAGGGCCGCGTGGCCAACAGCGGCTGCCCGGCCGGCAGCAGCCCCATGGCGCTATAGATGCGCGTGGTTTCGATCGACTCGGGCGCCGTCAGGTCGGGCAGGATCGTCGGCAGCCGCTTGGCCAGCATCGTCTTGCCCGAACCGGGCGGCCCGAGCATCAGCAGGTTATGGCCGCCGGCGGCGGCGATGGTGATCGCCCGCTTGGTCATCTCCTGGCCGCGGACGTCGGCGAAATCGACGTCGTAACGGGCAAGCGTATGGAACCACTCGTCGAGCCGCGGGGGGGTCGGTTCGATCTCGATCTGCCCGGTGAGAAACGCCACGGCCTGGGCCAGGCTGGCGACGGCGATGATCTCGATCCCTTCGACGACGGCCGCCTCGCGCGCACTTTCGGCCGGCACGATCAGCCCCTTGAGCGATGCGTCCTGGGCGGCGGCGATGGCTATCGACAGCGCCCCTTTCGTCGGCCGCGTGCCGCCATCGAGCGCCAATTCGCCGACGACGGCGTAGTTTTCAAGACGGTCGGACGCCACCTGCCCGCTGCCGGCCAGAATGCCCAAGGCGATCGGCAGATCGAACGACGCGGCCTGCTTGGGCAGGTCGGCCGGGGCCAGGTTCATGACGATGCGATTTTGCGGCCGGAGAAAGCCGGAGTTGACCAGCGCCCGTTCGACGCGATGGGTGCTTTCCTTGACCGCGGCTTCGGGCAGCCCGACGAGGACGGTCTTCGGCAGCGCGCCGTCGGAGACGTCGACTTCGACCTCGACGGGCAGCGCGTCGATCCCCAACAGCGAAAACGTCCGCAACTTCGCCAGCATCGGCGGCCCCTGGATTGGGATATGGCCCGTATTTGCAGCGCAAGCCGTATTGTGCAAGGCCGCCGCGCGCGGTGCAAGCGCAAGGCGAGGTTATCCATGTGGCCGGCCTACGGAACCACGGATAGGCAACCGGGGATCTCTAACCACGGATGACCCAGCGCGGCCTTCGGCCGCAACCAAAGTCGCTTTTCGCTCCGCGAAAAATGCGCCTTTTTCGCGGAGCGAAAAGCGAC
>DATKRK010000452.1:0-15101 GCA_035532215.1 Pirellulales bacterium
TCTCCATTTGCCCGTCGGCCTATACCGCACGCGGGCGCCAACGAGACGCTTGGGCGGCATGTGGGGCGGCCTTCCAGGCCGTCAATGGCCGGCGGGTGAGGAAGGCCGCCCCACGACCAACGCAAGTCTCATTCTTAGCCGCGCGCAGTATAAAGCGAACGCGAGGTCGTTCGATGGCTGGCGCAGCCGCGCCGAGCGCAGCTTGCCGAAAACGCATGTTCGGCGGCAGAAGAGCCGTGGCGTGAAAGCGAAAAAGCATGATTTATACGCCCCACGAAATGATAAACCGCCGCGATGCACGAAAACGGCCAAAACCCCGGCCCGCGGGCGAAAACGCCGATCGCGATGATTTATCGATATGCGTTGAAACGGGCGAAAAACAGGCGCCGATCGGGCATAAAATGCCCAGTTTTAGACGCCGCCAAAGGGTCGCAGGACGCGCGAAACCCTTGTTTTCTCGGACAATCTCGCGACGCGGCGCCGATTCACACGCGCGGCGCGCGCGGCGATATAAATAAATCGGCCGAAATATAAATCACCGCCGCCGTTAGCCCGGATTATTCATCAGCCCACACCAACCCGAAGCGCAAGCGAGGCGGAGCAACGCGCTTACCTCGCTGGCGCTTCGGGTTTCTATGGAGCGCTTTGTCAAGTAATAGCTGGGCTGATGAATAATCCGGGTTAGCAAGGCGACGAACGGATGTCGCGGATCGGCTTCGCAGCCGTTGTGCTCGGCCGCGGTTTTCGGCGGTTGCTTGCTCCGTATCGATCCGCCGGCGCCACGGCGCGAATGCTTACCAGCCCAAACAGCACCGCACGTCGGGGTTGTTCATGAAGAACATGATCCGCTCGTCGAGCGGGTGCTTGAGCCGCTCGGCCCGGTCGTGGACGATGCGGCCGTCGATGACGACCGCGGCGACGTGCGTGACGTGCTCGAACGGGTCGCCGTCGTAGAGCACCAGGTCGGCCGTCTTGCCGGGTTCGAGCGTGCCGAAGCGATCGTCGATCTCCAAGATCTTGGCCGCGTCGAGCGTGATGGCCCTCAAGGCCCGATCGAAGCCCAGGCCGTAGACCGCAGCCATCGCAGCCTCTTGCCGGGCGACGCGAGTTTTGGGCACGTAATGCTCGACGCCGCTGGCAATGGCGATCAACAGCTCGCGGTCGGCCAGCGCGGCGGCGTTGGCCAGCGAGCTGTTGTAGGTTTCCAACTCGGCGACGCGTTGCATGGTCGGATGCACGATGATCGGCAGCTTGGCCGCGGCCAGCCGGTCGCCGAGCAGATACGCCTCGGCCGAGAGGGCCAGCCGGCTTTTGAGCTTGAACTCGTCGGTCAGCCGCAAGGCGGTCACGATGTCGTCGGCCCGTTGGGCGCAGAACATCGCCGGCAGCTTTTGCTCGAGCACCTGGCCCAGGGCTTCGTGCTTCAAGTTGCGGTCGGGCTGCGAGGCTTCGTCCTTGGCGGCTCGCTTCTTGCGGGCGTAGTTGGCGGCGTCGCTGAGCGCGCCGCGGACCAGCGCGGCCGTGCCCATTCGCGTGCCGGGCTTCTTGTCGGGATACGTCTCCTTGGGCGACTCGCCCAGGTTGAACAGCATCATCTGCGGAAAGCGGACCGTCATCCCTTCGGCCGTTTTGCCGTGCGTGCGAAACACGCCGGTTTGTCCGGCCACGGCATTGGCACGGCCCGGGCAAGCGTGAATCACGGTGACGCCTTGTTCGAGCAGGAACCTCAAGAGCGGCTCGGCCGGATTGAAGGCGTCGAGCGCGCGCAGATCGGCCTGGTTCGGATCGGTCGTTTCGTCGGCGTCCTGGTCCGCCGGAACGTTGTACGCCCCGTTGAGCGGCACGACGCTGTGCGCGTCGATCAGCCCCGGCGTGACCACGGCCGCGGCCAGCACCGGCACGCCTTTGGGAAGTTCGAAATCTTTTCGCGAGCCCGCGTAGACGATCTTGCCGTCTTTGACGTGGACGGCGCCGTCTTCGATCGGATCGGCCGCGACCGTGTGCAAGCGGCCGGCAAGCACGACCAACTCATCGCTTTCGGCCGCCGGCGCCTGGGCATCGTCAGGCTTTTTCGGCGCTTCGACCGCCTCGCGCGGCTCGACGAGCGCCTGGGCCGGCGGCGCCTGGCTGCGATCGGCCAGTGCAAAGCCGCCGGTTTGATAGAGCCGGTCCTTGTCGTCGGCCAGGTTGAATGCGCGGCGGCCCTCGATGTACGTTTCCAGCACGCGCGAATAGACGCTGAACGGCGCCCCGCTGAGCACGACGAAATCGGCGTCTTTGCCCTTTTCGAGCGAGCCGACGCGCTCGTCGAGGTGCATCGCCTGGGCCGGATAAAGAGTGATCGCTTTGAGCGCCGTCTCTGCGTCGAGCCCGCCGCGCACGGCGATCGCCGTCGTGCGCAGCAGGAAGCGGCTTTCGGTGATCGGGTCGTCGGTGTTGACCATCACCTTCACGCCCGCGTCGGTCAGCCGCTTGCCGGTTTGCTCCAGAAAGTCCATCACCTCGGCTTTGCCGCCAATACTGTCGGGCACGGTCATCGAGACCGGCACGTTGCGGCGGGCCAGTTCGTCGGCGATTTTGTAAGCCTCGGTGCCGTGCTGCACGACCAGTTCGAAGCCGAACTCATCGGCCAGTCGCAACACGGTGCGAATATCGTCGGCGCGGTGCGTGTGGAAGTGAACCGTGCGTTTGCGTTCGAGCACTTCCACCAGCGGCTCGAGCGACAAGTCAGTCTCAGGGGGCGAGGCGTCTTCGCCGGCGGCCAACTTCTTACGGTAGTTGTCCCACTTGCGTTGATAATCGCGGGCCTTGAGAAATTCGCTGCGCTGCAAGGCGGCGATCTTCATCCGCGTGGCGGGCGCCTGCTTGCGGCCGCCGTAGGCCCGCTTAGGGTTTTCGCCGTTAGCCATCTTCAAGCCGCCCAGCACGGCGGGTGAAACGATCGCCATTTGCTCGACCGTGTGGCCGTGCAGCTTGACGTATAGCGTTTGCCCGCCGATCGCGTTGCCGCTGCCGGGCATGATGTTGGCCGTGGTCACTCCGCCCGCCAAGGCCATGCGGATGCCGGGGTCGAAGGGATTGATCGAGTCGAGAGCCCGAACGATGCTCTGCACCGGCCCGCTCATCTCGTTGCCGTCGCTGTTGGCCGAAACGGTCGGCCGCGAGTAAACGCCCAGGTGCGAGTGCGAATCGACCAGCCCTGGAATGACGACCTTGCCTTTGAGATCGACGCGTTTTGCGTCTGCGGGCACGATCACTCGATCGCTGGAGCCGATCTCGACGATCTTGCCCTTTTCGACGAGCATGGCGCCGGAATCGAAAGTTTGGCCCGCAGCCGTCAAGATCTTGGCGCCGACATAAGCGGTCGGGGCGCCCGGTTCAGCCGCTTGCGCGGCTGCGGCAAGGGTCAGGATCAACAGCGTGGCGAACGTCGATGCGCGCAGCGGCATGGCGGCTCCCAGGAATCTTGGCCAACGGCTCGAAGATGTCATTCCGCAAGTATAGCTTGGCCGGCTGCCGGGCGGCGCCCCCGATGGGCCCGGATGATTGCCGCCGCCGAGGGTCGATGTTGAGGCGTGGCCATGCGCGGCGCGCGCCGCCGGAGCAGGCAGAACATACCAGCGATCTGGTCGAAGCTGGTCGTGAAGTCCGGCCGGCAGGCCGTTTTCGGCATCGCGTGCGGTGCAGTGAGAATTTGCATGGCCGAAGTACGGCTATGCAGGCACCCGAGTTTTCAGAAAATAAAAAATGCCGCCCCGGATCGGGCGGCATAATCGCTACGGGCGGCTACGGTGCGTCCGGGTGCGGCGGCGGAGGCGGTTTATGCTCGAAGAATTCCCTCACCGCCTTATTTAACCGATCGATGTGCTCTGTGTTTTTCGCTCGACGCCGAGCCCGAGTGAGCATCGCTTTCGCCTCTTCTATTCCGCCGTTGCCTGATGGAAAGGCGGTCACAATCACGCTTGCGAATGTGTCAATCGCCCTATCGCTCAAATCCGACCCCACTGGCGGCCGTTCCAAATGTTTGACAATCTGGTAGGCGGCTGTCGGCCCTAATTGGGCAAGCACCCTCGCGCACGGATAGCCGGCCATGAGCCCTTCGCCGGATCGAGCGCTGTTGTCGAATTGACTGATGTTCATCATCAAAAACCGGTTAATTCCGTGATCGTTGCGCTTCGTCCACAACACGGCTAACGCACGGTCGCTCGCGTACCTCGGCTCCCCAAGACCTCTCTCGTGCTTTGGCATTGCCGCAACGATCTTCAGCAAATCGTCAGACAATTTAGTGAGTTGGCGATGCAATTCTTTCTCAGCCGCGTTAGCAGCATCCAAGTCTGTTGATCCTAAATCGTGAACTAGCTCGTCGAGTGTGGCGCTTTGCTTGGTTTCAGGGGCGCTACGACTAGGCCGACCTAAGATGAGCAAAGCGAGTAAAGCAGCCGTAACCACTGTGACTGTGCGTAGCCGTGTCATAACTTCCTCCCTATCAAGAATCAAACGGAGGCCCCAGGTGCGTGAAACCGTCACCAACTGCAACGACATTGGCGTGCGGTGCACCATTCCGAGTCCACAAGACAATCGGCTGTCCGTTTACCATAACGGTTGTTGAAGTTACAGATATTTGGGAATACCACGGCAGATAGTCTGATACTCTGCTGCCTTGGGTGACAGGGGCGTCTGGCGTACCACCTTCTGGCCTGTTTCCATTAAATGATACTCTTAAAAACTCCCACGCCTCCCACTGTCCAATGCGCTCATTTGGCATTGTCCCCACCGGTGGGAAGTTCGCTGGATAGCCAGGCGAGTCCTGCGAAAAGAACAAGTTGCTGCCATCCGAAAACTCTTCCACATACGGGCTCTCGTCATCTGGGCCGCCGGGATTGGGAGGCGGGTCGTCGTTCGACGCTTCAGAGAACGTGGGCCAAGTAACGCCATTCCCTATCGGCTGGTAAGGATCGCCTGGGTTAAATTGAACCCAATCGCCACTCTGAAGCTTACGGGCGGCGTCAAACATCACGCCGTCACCCTCCCATGTTTCCTGAGAGTCGAATGGAATCGCCGGCTGTATGCTGAATACAACTACGATGCCGTTTGTCACGCCTACTGTCCCGTCGTAGGCATCATTGACTATTGGTATGATCCCCGTACCTTTATACTTTGTGACGAGAGGACCGGGGTCCGTGTTAGGGTCCATGTCGGTGGCGTTGAAGACTTGCTGTGCCGTGTAGTCATAAGTAATGGCCGACGACGTTGCCCAGATCGAGGTTACGTGAACCAGGTCCATACCGACGCCGTACTGCACTTGAACCCCCATGTCCCGCAGCGAATCGCTTCGCACGGTCGCCTCGACCCACAATGTCATAGGTAAATTCATAACGTCGATTGTCGTATTCTCACCCGTTGACGGATCGCCAGAGTGTGGGTACGGGGTCGCCTTTGAAGAGTCCCGCCATAAATCCAGTCCGGGCGTAAGTGAGAGCAATACGCTGTCACTATCTTGCAAGACTGGGAACGGCGGGTTCACGACGATCTTCATCAGATCAACCTCGGCGCGGCCGTCATTTGTAGCCGCGACGGGTGACTGTAGACTGTCAACCATAACGTCGCCGTTGGTGTCATTGTTATTATAGACTGTGAACGCTCCTCGCGTGAGTTCCTTGTCGAATGGAACCTCATTAGGAACCATAGCGGGGTCGTTCCAATCGCCGCCATCCCACATCTCAAGGTTTTGCTCTTGTACGAGGATGGATACCGCTACCGTCATGCTGTTCAGCAATCCATCAGTATCGTGATAGGTGAATGTATCGATGCCGCCAAAACCAGGATCAGGCGTGTAGATGAACCCGCCATTGGGATCGATTGAGCCGGTTGCGTTCGGATTGCTAATAGGGGCGATGGTTCCGTGCGCCGGCCCGGCATCAAGAATTGACTGCAAATTGTAGGTGTCTGGCCCGTCTGGGTCCGAATCATTTGCTTGAATGGGCGGCGGGTCGGCCATTTGATCTGTGCCGCCCTGCACTATCAACTGATTGCCGTCCTGGGCCGTCTCGTTCCATCCAACCTGGTACAGATAGTTGCCAGCGCTGTCGATGCCATCAGGCTCGGCATCCGGTGCGGCATCGGTGACGTGAATCGTGACCGTTCCAACTGAATCCAGGAGCCCGTCACTCACTTTATAAGTGAATGAGTCATCGCCCATGTAATGCACTACGGGAAGATAGGCGAACGAACCGTCTTGGTTCAGGTCGAACGACTCTGCGTGGGTAGGACTAGAGTCCAGACTTAACGTCAATGCGTCGGACTCGGCATCATAAACGCCGTCCCACACACCGGGTGCTGCTACGTTGAGCGAGGTATCGTGGTAAATCGAATACTCAAAATCGGGCGCTACAGGCGCGGACTCGCCAACGGTCAACGTGACCGTGCCGGGATAGTCGCTAGTCTCGTTCGTATAAACGTCCGTCACGTTGAACGTGAAGCTGTCGTCCCCATAGAAACCAGTATCTGGGAAGTATGCAAATGATCCATCATCGTTCATCGTTACGGTGCCGTCGCTGGGGCCGGAGGCCACGGCGAAAGAGAAGCCGTCGGTTGCGCCGCCATCGGCGGTGACTTGGCCGTCGATCTCCGTGTCGTGATATCCCATCGCGCTGGAGTCATCCGCCGTGGGCGGCGGAGGCTGGTAGCCGTCCAGCGGCGAAGCAAACCCGCCTGCGCCGGCGGTTGGATTCGTCGCGGCGGTCGGGTTTGCAGCGGGCGCCGCCGCGTGAGCCGCGTCGGTCGTGGCCGTCAATGCCTGGCCCGGGTTCTGAGAGCCGCCACCACCACCGCCACCACCACCACCGCCAGCACTGCCGCCGCTGCCGCTGCCCGCGGCGCCGCTCGGGCTGGACCCAATCCCCAGGCTAATCGGCGCAGCGGGGCGAGGAGCGGTCGGTTCAGCCGGTTGGAAGGCTCTCGCCGAGCATGGTGGGCCGGATGTCGAGCTCGTCGCGGAACAATTCGTCGATCGGTTCGGGTTCCGGGCGTTGGCTCTCCGCCGGCGATGCGACGGATGGCGTCGCCGGCAGCGCCACTTCCATCTTCTCGGGCATCCACGGCTGGCGGGGCGCGGCCGGCTTGGGCGGCGCGATCAGCATGGTCCCGGTTTGGGCGGCGGCAATCGCGGCGCCGAGCACCAGCAACGTATCGCTCGGAGCGATGCGCGGTTCGAGGGTCTCGAAAGAGCGACGCGCTTTTTTGCGGGGGGGGGCCGCGACGAAGAGCAGACGACATGACGCGATCCTTTCTGGCAAAGGAGCGAACAAGTGCGAATGCCTGAGGCTACGAGGGGAGCCCCCTCAGACGCCCGCGATCGTAGCGGGCGGCGATCGTGTTGTCAAAGAAAAAGTGCGAAGTGGCGAAAAAAGGCGTAGAAACCGCGATTTGTCGGAGTTCCGCGTCTCGCCAACGAAGAAACAGGCGCGAGCGCGTCGGGCGCCGCCGCTCGATTTCGATTCATTCGATTGGGAGCCAATTGCACCGATCACCGCGGAACCCGGATCGCTCGATCGCGGGGAAGGGGGAATTCATAGGACCGCCCGCACTCGACGACCGGCGCCCCGTCCGCGGCGGCGCTAATTCAATACTTTTTCTTGCTGCCGTTCGCGCTCGTCGCGACGAGCGCCAGCGAGGTAGCGGACCATTGCGCCAGCGAAATCCGCGTGTCAACGGGCGCGAATTTCCGCTATGCTCTAACTCAGGCGGGGAACTTGATTCGCACGGGCGGCCGGCCACGGAGCGAAGCGAGACGCGAGCGAACTGGGTTTCGCGTCTGGCTCGACCGCCGGGCGCACAGACTTCGAAATACCTTTGGATGGCCGCCAGGCCGTGAGTGATTCAAGACGATGAAAACCATATTAGTCACCGGCGGGGCGGGATTCATCGGCGGCTGCTTTGTCCGCCAGTCGGTCGCCGAATCGCCCGACCGATTGGTGAACCTCGATAAGCTCACCTACGCCGGCAATCTCGATTCGCTCGAGCCGGTCGCCGAGCGGCCGAATTATGTGTTCGTCGAAGGGGATATCGGCGACCGCGAGTCCGTCAGCCGTGTGCTGGCCGAGTACCGCCCCTGGGCGATCGTGAACTTTGCCGCCGAGTCGCACGTCGACCGCTCGATCGACGGCCCGGCCGAATTCGTCCGCACGAACGTGCTGGGCACGTGCGAACTGCTGGCCGCCGCACGGGCCTATTGGGCCGGGTTGGCCGAACCGGAACGCTCGGCGTTTCGCTTTCTGCACGTCTCGACGGACGAGGTTTACGGCTCGCTCGGCGCCAGCGGCGCCTTCACCGAACAAAGCCAATACGCGCCCAACTCGCCCTACGCGGCGTCCAAGGCCGCCTCGGATCATTTCGTCCGGGCCTATCACCACACCTACGGCCTGCCGGTGCTGACGACCAACTGCTCGAACAATTACGGCCCTTATCAGTTTCCCGAAAAGCTGATCCCGCTGATGATCCTCAACGCGCTCGAAGGCAAGCCGCTGCCCGTTTATGGTGATGGCCAACAGGTGCGCGACTGGCTATTCGTCGAAGACCACTGCCGCGCGATCCGCGCGGTGCTCGCCCGCGGCAAGGTTGGCGAGGTTTACAATATTGGCGGCAATTGCGAGCTGGCCAACCTGGACGTCGTCAATACGATCTGCGCCACGGTCGACCGTCTGCGGCCGGACTTGCCGCACGCTCCTTGTACCGGCCTGATCGAGCACGTCGCCGACCGGCCCGGCCACGACCGGCGCTATGCGATCGACGCCACGAAGATCCGCACCGAACTGGGCTGGCAACCCGCTCAGACCTTCGCCGCCGGACTGGAAATCACCGTGCGTTGGTATCTCGACAACCCGGTCTGGATCGAGCGCGTCACCAGCGGCGTGTATGCGCGCGAAAGACTGGGCGTGGCGTAATGGAGTGTGCATTGGGGCTCACGCGGAGACGCGGAGAGAGAAACGGTTTCTCGAAGCTGCGCACAAGAGTTATGGAGCGCGGGAAAGATCACGAAAGAACGAAAACGCGAAAAAGAATCGGGAAACGCCTCGCGAGAACCCGCCGGAAACCTTTCGCGTTTTCGCACTTTTGCGTTTTCGCGATTCTCCTTGTCTCTCCGCGACTCCGCGTCTCCGCGTGAGCTCCTTCGCCGCAGCGCCCCTGAAGCCTGACGCCCCAATTCCAATTTCCGACTTCCGACCTCCGATTTCCGACCTTCCCCATGTCCCACTTCCAAAAAGGCATCATTCTGGCCGGCGGATCGGGCACCCGGCTGTACCCGATTACGCGTTCGATCAGCAAGCAACTGCTGCCGATCTACGACAAGCCGATGATCTACTATCCGCTGTCGACGCTGATGCTGGCCGGCATTCGCGACATCCTGCTGATCACCACGCCAGCCGACGTCGATAGCTTCGAGCGGCTGCTGGGCGACGGCAGTTGGCTGGGGATTTCGATTCGTTATGCCGTGCAACCGCATCCCGGCGGGCTGGCCCAAGCGTTTTTGATCGGCCGCGAATTCGTCGGGCAAGATCACGTGGCCTTGGTGCTGGGCGACAACCTGTTCTATGGACAAGGTTTTCAAGCGATGCTGGCGAAGGCCGCCAAACTGGCCGTCGGCGCCACGGTCTTCGCCTACTCGGTGAAAGACCCGCAGCGCTACGGCGTCGTCGAACTCGATGCCAATGGCAAAGCGATCTCGCTGGAAGAAAAGCCGTCCAAGCCTAAGTCGCCGCATGCCGTTACGGGGCTGTATTTCTACGACAATCAGGTTATCGACATCGCGGCCCGCCTGCGGCCTTCGCCGCGCGGCGAGTTGGAAATCACCGACGTGAACCTCGAGTATCTGCGCCGCGGCCAGTTGCACGTCGAACTTTTCAGCCGCGGCTTTGCCTGGCTCGACACGGGCACGCACGAATCGCTGCTGCAGGCTTCGAACTTCATCGAAACGATCGAGCAGAGGCAGGGCCTGAAGATCGCCTGCGTCGAAGAAGTGGCGTTCTACAAAGGCTTTATCGACGCGGAGCAGTTGGAGGGGCTCGCCAGGCCGCTGAAAAACGGCTATGGCGATTATCTCCGCGATCTGCTCCACCGCCCGCACCCCGACGGCGGGTGATTTCGTTCCGTATTGCTTCTGGAAAAAGGGGACATTCTACTTTTTCGGGAGCGCAAAACATCTCCTTTCCCGGCCTCATTAAAAAGTAGAATGTCCCCTTTTTCCTCAGTGATTTGGTTCAAGCGGCCCGCTCGATCGGCCGATAGAGCGTGTCAGAGGGGGGCAATCGCCCAGCCTCTCGCCGATTCTCGAGCTACGTTACGTTTAGAGAGACCAAGACCCCGGACGGAACTGCCGATCTTGGCTGGATCCTGGGCGTCGGTCGAACTACGGGCACAATTCAATGAGGTTGGCACTCGAAGGCATGCTGCTAACGCGACTTACCGCTATGGCCGTGATTCTTTGGGCTGCACAGGTAGTCTGGTCGCAGCAGCCTGCACCGGCCGCGAAGGCCCAATTTGCTTATATTCGCCCGACTTATCGCTTGACGGGGCAAAAAAACCGGACGGTTCGCCCCCCGCGAGAGTCCACCGCCGCCGCGATGCGGAAATCGGGCAACATCTCGCCTCTGAAACGCGAGTTGCCGCAGTCGGTGGCCCAGCCTCCCAAGACCCGCCGGCGCCAGATTCCTTGGTAAACGGCTGCGGTTGACCGTTTGCGCACCCCTGTGGTAGCTTCAAGACTTTGGCTTTTCGCACTTTGCGACAAGCTCGAGGACGCACAAGGAGTGGACGGTGAATTACGCCGCCATCGGCCCGATCGCGGTACACCTGCCGGAGGCCGTAGAAACGAACGAAGAATTGCAGGCCCAGTTTCCCAAATGGGATATGGACCTGATTTCAGCAAAAACGGGCGTGCGTGCCCGCCACATCGCCCAGCCCGGCGAATGCGCGTCCGATTTGGGCGTGGCCGCGGCTGAAAAGCTGTTCGCCGAGCACCAGATCGACCGCGAAACGATCGATTTCTTGCTGTTTTGCACGCAGACGCCGGACTATCCCCTGCCCACTACCGCCTGCCTGGTGCAAGATCGGCTGCGGCTGCCGACCTCGGTCGGGGCGCTCGATTTCAACTTGGGCTGCTCGGGCTTTGTCTACGGCATGTCGCTGGCCGACGGGCTGATCCGTTCGGGGGCGGCTCGCCGCGTGCTGTTGATTACCGCCGAAACCTATTCCAAGTACATCCATCCCGAAGACCGCTCGCTGCGCACGATCTTCGGCGACGCCGCCGCGGCAACCTTGATCGAGGCCGCCGGGCAGCCGTCGCTCGGCTCGTTCATCTTCGGCACCGACGGCAGCGCCGGCAACACGTTGTTGGTTTCGAAGGGGGGCGCTCGGCCGGCCGAACAGGCGTTGCAGTCCAGCAAGCGGCGCCGCTGGGAAAGCCCCTTGTACATGGACGGCCCGGCCTTGGTCGATTTGACGCTCGATCGCATTCCGCCCATGGTCGAACGACTGCTCGACGAAGCGGGGCTGAAGCCGGACGACGTGAATCTATTTCTCATGCACCAGGCTACCGAGCACATGCTCGGTCGGCTTCGCGATCGGCTGGGGGTCGACAGCGAGAAACTGCCGCTGGCCATGCAAAACTGCGGCAATACCGTCTCTTCGACGCTGCCGATCGCAATCAGCGATTTGCGCGCCAGCGGCCGCTTGCGGCCGGGCGTGCGCTCGCTGTTGGTCGGCTACGGAGTCGGGTTCTCTTGGGCCGGTTGCCTGTGGTCGGAAACCTGGCAAGCCCGCCAGGTAAAGAGTTCCGAGCACGCGGCGTAACTAAAGCTTGCCGCCGGCCATACCTAACCCGAAGCGTCAGCGAGGAATAGCGAACTGCGCGGCTCGCTGACGCTTCGGGTTAGTTAATTGAAGCGAAAGCACGCGTTACGTTCCCAGCGTGCCTTTCGTGCTGGGCACGCCCGACATGCGCGGGTCGGGTTCGATGGCCATTCGCAACGCGCGGGCCGTGCCTTTGAAGATCGCTTCGCTGATGTGGTGGCTGTTGCGGCCGTGGTGCAGCACGACGTGCAAATTGCACAGCGCGTTGGCCGCCGCGGCTTGCCAGAAGTCTTCAACGAGTTCGCTGTCGAAGTCGCCGATTTTGGGCGCAGGAAACGCGGCCTGGAACACCAGAAAGTAGCGGCCGCTCAAGTCGATGGCCGACGTGACGAGCGTCTCTTCCATCGGCAGCGTGAAGTGGCCGTAGCGGCGGATGCCCGCCTTGTCGCCCAGCGCCAGCCGCAGCGCCGAGCCAAAGCAAATGCCGACGTCCTCGACCGTGTGATGCTGGTCGACGTGCAGATCCCCTTTCGCCGCGACCGTGAGATCGATCGCCGCATGCTTGGCCAGCAGCACGAGCATGTGGTCGAAGAAGCCGACGCCGGTGGCGACGTTCGCCTGCCCCGTTCCATCGAGGTTCAGTTCCAGGTTGATTTCGGTTTCCGCCGTCTTGCGGTCGATGCGAGCAGTGCGCGCCATATTCTGTGTTTGTTGCGATGAGTGATTTTGACGTTTTTAAAAGGGGATGTGGGGATGCGGAGGAGATCAGGGGATCAGAACGGAATTTGCCACAGAGGTCACGGAGAGCACAGAGTTTGGAGCCACGGATTTGCACGGATAAGCACGGATTGAAAAAATCGGATCCGTGTTTGATCCGGGCGAATCCGTGGCTCGATCGCCCTTATTCTCCGTGTTCTCCGTGAACTCTGTGGCAAGCCCGTCGTTCGTTACCAGTTGGCTTGCATCCCCTTCATCTCCTCCTTATCCCCATATCCCCTTTAAGAAACCGTTGCTTCAGTGAGACCGTTATTTCAAACCATAGACCTCAGCAGCCCCAGACAGGCCTCGATCTGCTCGTCGCTGCCGACGGAAATTCGCAAGCCGTCGCCCCAATCGGCATAGTTCATATAACGGACTAAGATACGGTCGGCCTTGAGCCGTTCGTAAAGCGACTTGACCGGCAGCGCCGGGTGCGGACACCAGACGAAATTGGCCTGCGAATCCACCGCCGCAAACCCAAGCTGCCGCATGCCGGCCGTCAGACGATCGCGCGTCGCGACGATTTTGGCTCGAGTTTCGGCCAGCCACGACTGGTCGTCGATGGCGGCCGTGGCGGCGGCGATCGAAAGCGCGTCGCAATTGTATGAGTCCTTGAGCTTCACCAGCCCCTCGATGATCTGCGGCTGCGCGACGATGAAGCCGAACCGCAGCCCGGCCAGCGCGTACGACTTGCTCAGCGAACGCGAGACCATGATCTTTTCGTTTTGCGCGACGAGCTTCAGGCAGTTCGTTTCGGCGAAATCGACATAAGCCTCGTCGACCAACAGCGGGCAAGGCAAGCGCTCGGCCAGTTCCAACACGCGCTCGGGCGAGAGCAGGGTGCCCGAGGGACTGTTCGGATTGGGCAGCAGCGCCAGCCGCAACTTGTCGGCCGGCGCCGAGAAGCGATCGGAAAGCGACCAGTCGGGCTCGAATCGCACTTCTTCGCTGTCGGCGCCCTGAATCTGGGCCAGCGTCTTGTAGAGGATGTAGCTCGGATAAGGCAGCCGCAGCCGCTGGCCTTCGCCGACGAAAGCCCGCGTGACGATCGTCAGAATCTCGTCGCTGCCGTTGCCGCAGAGAATCCAGTTCGGATCGACGCCCAGCACTTCGCCCGCCCGGCGCCGGAAGCCGGTCGCCAGCGGATCGGGATATCGCTCGAGCCCCCGTTCAAGCACGGCCTGCACGGCGCGCGAAACGGCCGCCGAGGCCGGGTAGGGGTTCTCGTTCGTATTCAGCTTGATGAACTTGCCGGCCTGCGGTTGCTCGCCCGGCACATAGCCGCTCATCGCATCGACGGCGGGACGAAAATAGGACATTTCAATCTCTTTAAGGACCCGACTCAATCTAGCGACGACAAGTAAGTTCGCCACAGAGGTCACCGAGAACACGGAGTTTTTGGAGCCACGGATTCACACGGATTATCACGGATGAAGAACAGAAGAATCTGTGTTCGATCCGTGCCAATCCGTGGCTCGATCGACTTTCGTCTCCGTGTTCTCCGTGACCTCTGTGGCAAATCCCGGCTTCGTCCCCTTATCTCCTCCGCATCTCCACATCCCCTTTTCAAAAGGCCATTTATCACCCTCTCGCGTAACCCTAGTAAAGAATCTGCTTACGATATCTCTCCTAGGCGGATATCGACGCTCGCCCGGTGGGCGGTCAGGCCTTCGGCGTCGGCCAGCGTTTGCACGTCGGGCGCCAGGGCGGCGAGGCCCGCATGGTCGAAATGGATCACGCTCGTGCGGCGCAAGAAGTCGTTCGCGCACAGCCCGCTGGCCCAACGCGCGGTGCCGCCGGTCGGCAGCACGTGCGAGGGTCCGGCCGCATAGTCGCCCAGCGCTACCGGGCTGTAGTTGCCCAGGAAGGCTGCGCCGGCGTTAGCGATTTTTTCCAAGAGCCGCTCGGCGTCGCCGGTGGCGATGTGCAAGTGTTCGGAAGCGATCTCGTTGGCCAGCGCACAAGCTTCGTCGGCGTCGCGCACCAGGATCAAGGCCCCGAACTCTTCCAAGCACTGCCGCGCCAAATCGCCGCGGGCGAGCGTGGTCAGTTGCTTCGCCAGTTCGGCGGCCGTGGCTTCGAGCACTTTAGCGCTCCAGGTGATCAACACGCTGGCGCCGGGCGAATGCTCCGCCTGGGCGATCAGGTCGGCGGCCGTGTAGTCGGGCCGGGTCGATTCGTCGGCGATCACCACGACTTCGCTCGGCCCGGCGATCGAGTCGATGTCGACCTCGCCGAACACGCGTTTCTTGGCCAGGGCCACGAACAGATTGCCAGGGCCGACGATCTTGTCGACTCGCGACAGCCCTTCGACGCCGTAGGCCATCGCCGCGACCGCCTGGGCGCCGCCGAGACGATACACTTCGCGGACGCCGATCTCGTGGCAAGTCGCCAGCAATTCCGGGCTGTAGGCGCCGAACTTGGTCGGCGGCGCGACGATCGCCAATTCCTTGACGCCGGCGGCCTGGGCCGGCACGGCGGTCATTAGCACGGTC
>DATKRK010000453.1:0-8647 GCA_035532215.1 Pirellulales bacterium
CCGGTGCATACCTGGCTGCCCGATGCGCACGTCGAGGCGCCGACGCCGATCTCGATGATCCTGGCCGGCGTGCTGTTGAAGATGGGCGGCTACGGCATCATTCGCATCTGCTATCCGATCTGTCCCGACGCGGGCTACGACCTGGCCTACGTCGTCACGTTCATTGGCGTCTTGAGCATGCTCTACGGCGCCTTCGCCGCCTTGGCCCAAAAGGACTTCAAGCGGCTGGTGGCCTATAGCTCGGTGAGCCACATGGGTTATGTGATGCTCGGCATCGGCGTCTGGAGCGCGGTGGCCGGCACGAACTACAACCCCGAGTATTGGCAGTTGGGCATGAACGGCGCCATGTTCCAGATGATCGCCCACGGCATCAGCTCGGCCGGCATGTTCTTCATGGTCGGCGTGATTTACGACCGCGTGCATCACCGCAACCTGGACGAATTCGGCGGGCTGTTCGCCAAATCGCCCGTCTATAGCGGCCTGGCCTTCGGCATCTTTTTCGCCGGCTTGGGCTTGCCCGGCTTGTGCGGATTCATCGGCGAAGTGTTCGTCACGCTGAGCGTCTGGAACTACTCGCACGCCTTGGCGGTGGTTTCCGCGGCCACGGTGATTCTGACCGCCGGCTACATCCTCTGGACGTTGCAGCGAGTCTATCTCGGTCCGGAATACAAGGGCCCGCACGGCGACCACATCACGCCGATCACCGGTCGCGAGTTGGCCATCGCCGTGCCGTTGTTGGCGTTTGCTATCTGGTTCGGCGTGTACCCGCAGGCAGTGTTCAGTTACTTGGAACCGAGCGTCAATCAAGAAGTGCGCGAGCTGGCCGACTGGACGCGCGACGTCAAAGAGCCGCGGCTGGCGCAGCAGCGGAGCATTAGCGATCTGGAGACCGTCGGCATGGCCGCTCCGCAGGCGGGCCGCTAACGCTTTTTCGTTTGCAGAAAGTAAGTACACGTGAGCTTTTACGAACTCATCGATGGTTTGCTGCCCGGCGCCAAGGCGTCGTGCGCCGGCTTCGCCCCCGAGCTGACGCTCTGTGCGACGATCGTGCTGATGCTGCTGGCCAGATTGCCCGGCTGGGGCCATAAGCTGAATGCCTTTTATATCGCGCTGCCGGGGGCGCTCGTGGCCTTGTATTATGCGGCGCCGTGGCGGCTGTTGAACGAGCTGCGGGTCGTCGAAAGCGGCTCCTTCGATCCCGAGCTGTTCAGCGGGCTGTTGGTCTACGACGAGTTGACGGTCTTCTTCCGCGGCGTGCTGCTGGTGTTTGCGGCGCTGTTTCTGGTTTTGACGCGGCTCTCGGGCATTCCCGACCGCGAAGACAGCCCCGACTTTTACACGCTGATTTTGGGCGGCACGCTGGGCATGTGCATCATGGCCTCGGCCAACCACCTGCTGATGGTCTTTCTAGGCGTGGAAATGGCCAGCGTCCCTTCCTACGCCTTGGCCGGCATGCTCAAGGGCCGCCGGCAAAGCAGCGAAGCCGCGCTGAAGTATGCAATCTTCGGCGCGGGCGCATCCGGCGTGATGCTCTACGGCATCAGCCTGTTGGCCGGCGCCTTGGGTTCCTGCCATCTGCCGACGATGGCCGCGCAACTCGCCTCGCTTTCGCCCGAGTTGTTCGCCGAACGGCAAACCGTGCTGATGCTCGGCGGCCTGATGACGGCGGTCGGGCTGGCCTTCAAGCTGTCGGCGTTTCCCTTCCACTTCTGGTGCCCCGACGTGTTCGAGGGCGCCAGCGCCGAGGTGAACGCCTTCCTCTCGGTCGCTTCGAAAGCCGCCGCGTTGGCGTTGTTGATTCGCGTGGCGTTGGGCTTTTCGCACGTACCGGCCAGTTATCTTGAAACGGCTGAAGCGACTGAGACTGCGGCGGTAGCTGCGCCCGAGACCGCGAAGTTCCATACGGTCGCCTATCGGGCCGCGGAAGAGGCCGCCGAAGCCGAACCGGAAGCCGCCGACGCCGAGAAGCACGCCGCCAAGGATCGAGAGGAAGAACCGCTGGTAAACGCCCAAGCGGCCTCTCTGGCGGCGCTGGCGCCGGCGCGAAGATACATCGTCGGCCTGGTGACCTTGATCGCGGCCTTGACCTGCACGTTCGGCAACCTGACGGCTTATGCCCAGACGAATATCAAGCGGCTGCTGGCATATTCGACCATCGCTCACGCCGGCTACATGATGATGCCGGTGGCGGCGGCCGTGGCCATGCTCGGCGATCGTCCGGTCGAGGCTCAAAAGGCGATTGCTTCGCTGGCGTTCTACGTGGGCATCTACCTGTTCATGAATCTCGGCGCCTTCGCCATCGTGGCCTTCCTGCGCAACACGATCCGCAGCGAGGAGATCGCCGACTATGCCGGCCTGATCCGCCGCTGTCCGGGCGTGGCGATCTGCTTCGCGACGATCCTGATCAGCCTGATCGGCTTGCCTCCGTTGGCCGGTTTCGCGGCGAAATTCGCGGTGTTCGTGTACCTCGTGGCGGCCCAGCAGTATTTGCTGCTGGCGATCGCCGGCGCGAACACGGCGATCAGCCTGTTTTATTACCTCCGCGTCGTGAAGGCCATGACGATCGATCCCGAGCCCAAAGACTGTTTGCCGGCCCGGCTGCCGCTGGTCTCGCCGGCGGGCGTCTATATCGTATTGATTACGCTGCCCGTCGTCGTGCTGGGCGTTTATTTCGACGACCTGAATCGCTGGGCCCAGGCGGCGGCCCAACACCTGCTCTCTTAAGCGCGAGCGGCCCACAGGAGCATCGATCGCCGTGACTGGCAAGCCTGACTTGATCCTATCGTTGAATCGTTTGCTGGAGATCGAGTATCGCTCGCTGGCGATGTACCTGGGCGACGCATCGCCCTGGTTCAGCGAGGCGGATGCGAAGGCGATCGAGACGCTCAAGAACATCGCGGCCGACCAGCAAGCCATGAGCCGCCGGATCGCCGAGTTGATTCTCGATCTGGGCGGCCGGATCGAGCCGGGCGAATACCCGACGCAATTCACCGACACGCACTTTCTGTCGCTCGACTACCTGCTCAAGGAGCTGCTCTACTACCAGCGGCAGGATATCGCCGACATCGAGCAGATCGTCGCCAGCCTGGCCGGCCATCGCGAGGCGCGCGAACTGGCCAAAGAGACGCTGGGCAGCGAACGGGCGCATCTGGAAGCGCTCGAAGCGTCGACGGTTCAGCCCGTCTGATCGCTTCGTGCTTCCGTGGTTCCGGGAGCCGATAGAGACGAGATGCCCCAACTCTTCGACACGCACGCGCACCTCGACCAGGGGGAGTTCGACGAGGACCGAGCCGAGGTGCTCGCCCGGGCCCGGCAGGCCGGCGTGACGACGATCATGGCGGTGGGCGTGACGGCGGCCAGCAGCGCGGCCTGCGTCGCCCTGGCGGCGGCCGAAGAGGGCGTGTTCGCGGCCGTCGGCATTCAGCCGAACTACTGCGCCCAGGCGGCCGCAGGCGACTGGCGGCAGATCGTCGATCTGGCCGCCGGGCCGCGCGTGGCGGCGCTCGGCGAAACCGGGCTCGACCGCCACTGGGATGACTCTCCGTTCGACGTGCAGCAGGACTATTTCGACCGGCATCTGCGGCTGTCGCAGCAGACCGGGCTGCCGTTCATCGTTCACACCCGCGAGAGCGACGCCGACGTGCTGGCCATGCTGCGCGAAGCCCGCTCGCGCGGCCCCTTGGCGGGCGTGATGCACTCGTTCACCGGCAGCCGCGACACGGCGGCCGAATGCCTGGAGCTGGGCCTGTACGTCAGCTTCGCGGGCATGGTCACGTTCAAAAAGTCCGACGCGCTGCGCGACGCGGCGAAGTCGATTCCCGCCGATCGGATCCTGATCGAGACCGACAGCCCTTATCTGTCGCCGCACCCTTTGCGGGGCAAACGCAACGAGCCGGCTCATTTGGTCCACACGGCCGAGTGCCTGGCGCGCCAGCGCGGCGAGTCCCTCGACGAGTTCGCCGCCCAAACCACGGCCAACGCCCGCCGGCTGTTTCGCCTCTGACGGCGATGGAGGGACGGGCGCCCTCGCCCGTCGTTCATCGAGCCACGAACGCCCCGCCGAGTTTTCAGGGAGGGACGGGCGCCCTCGCCCGTCTGTTTATTCAGGGAGGGACGCGCGCCCTCGCCCGTCCAGACCGAGTTTTCAGGGAGGAACGGGCGCCCTCGCCCGTCTGTTTATTCAGGGAGGGACGGGCGCCCTCGCCCGTCCAGTTTATTCAGGGAGGGACGCGCGCCCTCGCCCGTCCAGAAATTTCCTTGAGCGTGCGGTCGACGACAGACGGGCGAAGCAGCCATCCACTCCCGAACGCGGATGCAGACGGGCGAGGGCGCCCGTCCCTCCGCAGTTCAATACGGGCGAGGGCGCCCGTCCCTCCGCAGTCAAGACGGGCGAGGGCGCCCGTCCCTCGATTCGCTTATGCCAAATCGCCGGTCCGCGTGGCCAGTTCGCAATCGGCCGAGCGCAAATGGTCGGTCTGGTTGAGCGTCATCAGTTTGACTTGCGATTCCCACTCGATGCGGCTGATCGAGCCGTTGTAGAGCATGAACGGATTGCGCTCGGCCGGCGCCTGCAACAGCGCCTTCAAGGCCGCGGCCAGCACGCCGCCATGGGCCACGACCGCCACTTGCCGGAACCCCGTCTCGCGAATCGCCTGCATCGCCGCGGCGGCGCGCTGCATCAACTCGCGCCGCGTTTCGCCGCCGGGGATGCGGTAGTCGGGGTCGCCCGAGCGCCAGCGGGCCGTGGCTTCGGGGTGGACGTCGCCGATCTCCGAGGCCAGCAGTCCCTGGAACACGCCGATGTTGATTTCCTTCAAGCGGTCGTCGGTGCGAATCGGCAGCTTCAAGGCAGCGGCCAGCGGCTCGGCCGTTTCCATCGCCCGGGCCAACGGGCTGGCGTAAATCGCCTCGATCGGCGTCTCGGCCAGCGCGGCGGCCAAGGCGGCGGCGTGCCGCTGGCCGAGCGGCGAGAGCAGCGGCTCGTCGGATTGGCCTTGCAGCCGGCCCTCCACGTTGTAAGTGCTCTCGCCGTGGCGGATGCAGTACAGAATCATCCGGCGGTTGTCTCGGTCAAGTCGAGGGATTGAAAAGCTTGCCGACCGCCGTCTAAGCGAACAGCGCGCTGACCACGTTGCCTTTGACCAACTCGCGGGGCTGGTTCAAATGGTTGTACACGATC
The DNA here is from genome assembly GCA_035532215.1 of Pirellulales bacterium. GTDB lineage: Bacteria > Planctomycetota > Planctomycetia > Pirellulales > JAICIG01 > JAICIG01. Next base: position 5,180 of record DATKRK010000453.1, read on the forward strand.
GTGCCGGGGTCGATGCCGACGGCGTGGTAGATCGTGGCCAGAATGTCGGTCGGATGGACCGGGTTTTCCAGCGGGGCCGAGCCGGTCGCGTCCGACTTGCCGTAGACGAAGCCGCGCTTGACGCCCGCGCCCGCCACGACCGCCGTGTAGCAATACGGCCAGTGATCGCGGCCGTCGTCGCTGTTGCTGTTGCCCGAGGTGCTCACGCCGCGGCGCGGGCTGCGGCCGAATTCGCCGATCGCCACGACCAGTGTCTCGTCCAACAGTCCGCGCTGGTCGAGATCGGAGATCAGCCCCGACAGGCCTGCGTCGAGCATCGGCGCCGATTGGTTTTTCATGCGGGCCGACAGCCCGGAGTGAACGTCGAACGAGTGATTGTCGGAGTTGGCCACCTTGGGCCAGTTGACTTCGACGAACCGCGTGCCGGCCTCGACCAGGCGGCGGGCCAACAGGCAACTCTGGCCGAAGGTGTTGTTGCCGTACAGCGCCTTGGTCTCGGCCGATTCGGCGCCCAGGTTGAACGCCTCGCGAGCCCGGCCCGAAATAATCAGGCTCAGCGCCTTGTCGTAGTATTCGTCGAGATCGTACTTGGCCGTGGCCTTTTCGATGGCCGGCATGCCGTCCTTGATGACGTCGCGCAGCTTGGCGCGGCGCTCCAGCCGGGCCGACGAAACTTCGGGACGCAGTTGCAGATCGTCGACCTTGATCCGCGACATCTTGTCCATGTCCATGTCGTCGCCGGCCGGGAACAAGTAGTACGGATCGTAGGCCCGGCCCAAAAAGCCCGCCGTGCCCGCCTTGCCGACCACGTTGCTCTCCTGCGTCGGCCGCGGCATCATCACGTAAGGCAGCATCGGCGCGGTCGGCGGCTTCAGCCGGATCACGTTCGAGCCCACGTTCGGGTAATCCTTGGGGCTCGGCGGTTCGAGCTGGCCCGACGGGCTGACCTTGTCGGCCGTGTAGCCGGTGAGCAGTTGATAGTAAGCCGCCGTATGGTTGAACAGCCCGACCGGCGTGTAACTGACCGAACGCAGCAGCGTCAGCTTGTCGGTCGCCTGGGCCAGCTTCGGCAGCAGTTCGGTGACTTCGACGCCGGGCGTCTTGGTGGCGATCGGCTTGAAGACGCTGCGAACGTTGTCGGGGACGTTTTCTTTCGGGTCCCACAGATCGAGGTGGCTGGGCCCCCCTTGCAGGAAGCACAAGATCACGCTTTTGGCCTTGCCCCAACCGGGGCCGCCCGCGGCGCCTTCGGCCGCAGCCCGCTGGAGGCCCAGCAAACTAGCCAGCGAAATGCCCATCGCGGCCGAGCCGCCGACGCGCAGAAGTTCACGGCGCGTCACGCCGTCGCAAGTGTCTTTGCCGGCGCGTCCGGGAATTACGAGCATCTTGGCAGGCCTCCGCAGTCGTGGGTGGATTTCGCCGAACAGACCGTCACTATATCCCCCGGCGAAAGCGAAAGTCAATGTTTCATCAACGTTCGCTGGGAAGTGGGGAACGCGCGTCCAGCTATGCGGCCTCACTGGACAGCGGTATTATTCCAATAAGACGCGACCGAGAATGCTGAACCGGAGGCGAAAGCTTTCCGACTCAGCAGGATCGAAGTCGAGAAAAGCGAAACCTTCAATGGTAACCTTTTCAAGACGACGATCCGCATCGGCCGCGTCTGTCTTTTTATAGCGAGCCAAAAGTCGCTGCTTGAAAGAATGGGAGCATCGCCGACGCTCTGCCCTAGCCGCCCTTGCGGAACAGATCTGGGATAAAACCAGACGTCCGACTTAATCGCGGATTTCACGGCCCAAGCTGCCGCGCGGTCAAAGCGGTCAAACTTGGCCGGCAAGCCGCCCGCCGTGTCGCCAGCATAGACGCGGCATCCTGCCGCGCGCAGAAAGCGGCAAGGATGCCGCTTCTACCTTGCGAAAGGGAGGGCCGGGCGCCCTCGCCCGGCTGCCTTCTCCTCGCCGCTTTTCGTCAAACTCACGCGGCAAGCCGCTCGCCGTGTAAGGTGTGGCGCAGCCGCACGCGCGCTGACGCCGTGAGCCATCTCAACGCGTGGGGCTTTCGCCCCGACCTACCTCAAAGGAGTTTGCCATGCCGAAGACAACCGCCGCCCCGAACGACGCCGCACCGAAAAACGACGCCGCCCAGCCGCGCGAGCCGTGGACTTTCGCCCAGCGCTTCCACGAACCCGATTTTCACGCGCCGGAACTGGCGCTCAGACCGCTGGATCAGGTCGCCGCGAAGCAACTCCTCTGGGAGGGCCGCGCTCACGCGCCGCGCGGCAGCGTGACGATCATCGCCGGCGAACATGGCGCCGGCAAAAGCCTGTTGGCGCTCGATTGGGCCGCGCTCATCTCCACCGGCTACCCGGCGTTCTGGCTCTCCGCCGGCGAAGAAGCCCTGTCGATCGCCGCCGCCGAACGCGAGGGAGGGCCGGGCGCCCCCGCCCGGCAGCACAATGGAGGGCCGGGCAAACCCCAGGGAGGGCCGGGCGCCCCCGCCCGGCAGCGCGAAATCACACCAGACGGGCGAGGGCGCCCGGACCTCCATAACAGCGGGCGAGGGCGCCCGGACCTCCACGAGAGCGACCAGGGCAAGCTGGGGGACATCGTTCCTTCCAACGCGGTGATCGCGCACGCGGGCGACATGACGCTCGACGTGCTTCGCCGGCGGATCGATGCGGCCGGCGGTTCGCCCGAGCGGATCGCTTCGCTGGCCTTGAGCCGGCCCGACAAGGAGTTGAAGTTCACCTTCGATTTGATCCGCGGCCGGGTGCTCGCCTTGGCCTGCGCCTTCCGCGGCGCTCCCGACGTGCGGCTGCTGGTGATCGATAATCTCGAAGCCTTCGCCGGCAACCTGCACGAGCCGCCGAGTCCGGCCCTGCTGGGCTTTCTGCTGGCGAGCCTCGCCGAGTTGGCCTCGCAGGCCGATATCGCCATCGTGGCCCTCGTGCCCTTGCCGCGTTCCGGCGGGCAGGCCGCGGCCCGCAAGCTCGACGCGCTGGCCGACGCCGCGCCGGTCGTTTACCTGGCGGCCAGCGACCCCGACCGGCCTGGCCGCAAGCTGCTGTTGCCGGTGAAGAACATCCTGGCGCCGCCCGCGCCGGCCAAGGCGTTCGAGATCGTCGCCGGCCGCGTGGTCTGGAGCCACGACCCGGTCGAGGCCTCGGCCGACGAATTCATCGCACCCTTATCGCAGCGGCTCGCAGCCCGCCACGAGCGCGAGTCGGCCGCCCGCTGGCTGCTGTCCGCCTTGGCCGACGGGCCGGTTCTCTCTCGCGAGCTCTTCCGTCAGGCGCGCGACTGCGGCATCTCGACCAAGACCTTGCGCCGCGCCGCCCAGTCGCTCGGCCTCTCGCCGCGCAAGACCAGTTTCGACGGGCCGTGGCAATGGCAGTTGTGCGAAGCGGCTACAAGTAATTCGGCCGCGCGAGAAACTGGCGAGCCGCAGGCGTCAGCCTCCGGGTCGTAC
>DATKRK010000454.1:0-8852 GCA_035532215.1 Pirellulales bacterium
GCAATCGAATCAACCCGCGCGTCATCAAACAAAAAGTCTCGAAGTGGCCAAAAAAACGGCCCCAGCATCGCGGCCCCCGTCCGCCGACGAAAACCTTTATGCAGTCCGTCGTTTTGACTAATTGAACGGTATTGCGGCTAGACGGGATCGCGCCTCCTCGGCAGTTCCACCGTCTCGTTCTGCCAACCACTTGCCCATCCGCCACGATTTTTGGGCACCTGTGCGGCGCCCCGGTACTGGCCGCCGCCCTGGCGCCTTTGCCGGTGGAAACGGGCTTCGGGGACCGTCTGAATTCTGGGCTGGCGGCATTTGTCCTGCGTCGACTCCACCCGCTAGGGCCGCCTTAAGTTCTTTTGCGGTATCACATTGCACCTCGACACCGCCGAGCACGAATCGGTAAGGCATTGCTATTTTTCTCCTGCTTCAGTTATTCATCACGACTAGTATAGCATCGCTATTTAGAATTGCTCGGCAGAAAGCCTGAATTGCTAATAATACTGTACTTGTACTTTAAAATTTATCGAACACTCGTGAGCGGAAGCTCTTTGCCTATGGCCGCATCTGGTCGTGCGTGAACGATCCGTTTGGAACACGCGGAATGGCGCCTCGACTGGCTCTTGAAGTTTGGCATGGCAAACATGCAACCGCGGCTTCCGGTCGGGATATAAGGCTGCCAATGGTTATGCGGCGGTCGGCGAAAAAAGTTGCTCAAAAGATTAGCTTCGAGGCCAAGAAAAAACCTGCCCGTGCCGAGGCGTCGTGCATAATTGGGATCCGTGTAGATTGTAAGATTCACTTCCATCACTTCAAAAGAGGGGCAGCATGCACGTCTTACCCACGCTCGTCGAATTTCTGCGCCAGCAGCGCGACAACCACAACTGCAAAGACCTGCTGGATTTCTACCTGCAATTTGACGGCGCACTCGAAACGCAGCTCAACGTGGCCGCCGGTAACGGGCACCCGGTGCAGGGCCGCACTTCCACCTATGAGGACGACACTGGCAATGAATGGTGGAACATTCGAATCCCGAGGCAGGCCGACAGCGAGCCGAATTGGGACGATTACGATCTCAAGTGGCCGATCGAACTACACGCCGAGGCGATCGGCTCGACCGGTTGGGACTGGCGGGCACGCGTCAGCCGCTACATCGGCTTCGATTTCGACGCGATCGCCGGGCACGCCCAGGGCGTGGGTGTGTCGGACGACGCGTTAGATCGCGTCCGCCAGGCGGCCCAAGACTTGCCCTATGTCACCACGCGGCGATCGACCGGCGGCGCTGGGCTGCATTTGTACGCGGTCTTCGCCGACCCGGTGCCGACTGCGAATCACACCGAGCACGCGGCCTTGGCCCGCGCCGTGTTGGGCATGATGAGCCACGAGGCCGGCTTCGACTTCGGCGGCCAGATCGACGCCTGTGGCGGCAACATGTGGATTTGGCACCGCAAGAGCAACAAGGAAAACCAAGGGCTGGCCCTCATCAAAGCCGGCGAACCGCTGGCCTGCGTGCCGAGCAACTGGCGAGACCATCTTGACGTCGTGTCGCGGAAGCGGGCGAAGATCAAACTCGCCGGGATCAACGATCAGGACGAGGGCGGGTTCGACACGCTGACCAGTGCGCACCGGGCCATCCCGCTTGATGAGGGTCACCATGCCCATATCGCGGCCTTGGAGCGGGCCGGATGCTGCTGTGTCTGGGTCCAAGACCATCACCTACTGCAAACGCATACGGTCGGCTTCCGGCAAATCGCCGACGATCCGCAGTTCGCAATCAAGGGACTGTACAAGACCAACTCGAATGGGAAAGACCTTGCCACGCCGAACTGTTTCGCGTTCCCCATGTCGGACAGCAGTTGGCGTATCTATCGGTTCTCGCCCGGTATCGCCGAGGCCGAAACGTGGGAGCAAGACGGGAAAGGATGGACTAATTGCGCCTTTAATCGGCTGGCGACGCTGAAGACGGCGGCCCGTGCGCTGAACGCGAAGGAATTGAAGAAGGGTTTCGAATTCGAGACGCTTGCAGATGCGGCGAAGGCGCTGGAAACCACGGGCGTCACGATCGACGTCCCGGATGCTATCAAGGATCGCAAAACGATCGTCAAGAGGATAAAGGAAGGGCAACCGCAGCTACAACTGCAAGTCGCAAAGATCAAGCCTAAACACGGCGTGCCTGGCGACCCCGATAATATGGGTAATTGGACGGGGGCCGACGTTAAGGATATGTGGTCGCAAATCATCGACGGATCGCCCGTCGACAATACGCCGAACGACACATCCGCAACGAACACCAGCCAGCTTGATCGTGTGCGGGCGCTCACGACGATCGGCAATCAAAGTGCCGGGTGGGCGATCCAACAGGACAGTTCCATCTGGATGGAAACAAACCTGACGCACTCGAAGTCCGTATTGGCCTCGCTCGGCTTCACCAAAGCCGACATTGAAATCGCGATTGGCATGTCGATACGCAACGCCTGGACGTTGATTAAGTTGCCGTTCCAGCCCGAATATCCCGGCGGCCGGCAGTGGAACCTAAAGGCGCCTCAATTCCGTTTTCCACCAGCGCCTCGGCCCGACAGCGGCGAGTCTGGGCATCCGACGTGGGACACGATTCTTGCTCATATTGGCCGCGATCTGGACGAAGCGATCGCGAGCATGCCGTGGGCGCGCCGTGCGAACATCACGACAGGCGCCGAATACTTGCGACTGTGGTTGGCTTGCACGATCCGCGATCCGTTCCAGCCGTTGCCGTACTTGTTCCTGTTTGGCCCCGAAAACTGTGGAAAGTCGATCCTGTGGGAAGCATTCGACCAGATACTCGTGAACGCTGTAGTGCGGGCCGATCTAGCGCTCACGAACAGCAGTGGCTACAACGGCGAAATCGACGGTGCGATCGTGTGCGTGGTGGAAGAACGAAACTTAACCAAGCACAAAGATGCTAGGGAACGGCTTCGAGACGCCGTCACTTCGCAGAAGCTGTCCATCCGCAAGATGCGGACGGACTGCTACCAAAGCCCGAACACAACGCACTGGATTCAGACGGCGAACGACCTCAAATATTGCCCGGTGTTTCCCGGTGACACGAGAATCACGATGATCTCTGTCGGGGCAGTCGAGAACGAAATACCAAAAAAGACTTTACTCGAAACAGTCGCGGCCGAAGGACCGGCATTCCTGCGGACTCTTCTCGACTTGACGTTGCCGCCACTTGAAGGGCGCCTACGTATTCCGGTCATAAACACGGACTCCAAGAAGCGGGCCAAGGAAATTGGTCGTCCGGCAATTGAAGAGTTTCTGGCGGAAACCGTTCATAATGCTCCAGGCGAAAAGGTCAAGCTAGCTGACCTTCACGAGAAATACTCAAAGTGGGCCGGCGGCGATGCGAGCACTTGGTTATCTGACCGCGAGTTCCGCAAGCGTCTCCCGGAGAAGTACCCGGGTGGCACCAGCACGGGCAATGTCAACTGGGTCGGCAACATCAGCCTTACCCCCATGCAGTCGCTTAAGCCGTACAGGTACGTCCGCAAGGATGGCAAGCTCGTCAAAGAGCCAAGAGTCCCCGATGCTCGTGGCAAGGTTCGCCGAAGCAGTGAGGATGCGGCTTGAGCTGCACGACTGCAAGCGCTTGACGCCGACGTCATGCGAGGACGCCGGCGTCAAGCGCAAATCGACGTGACGGCGGCTGGACCTCGTAGGCCAGCCTTTAGGCTCGCAGTTTCCTGGCTCGCATCGGCCAATGATTCGTGGCCGATGCGATTGCCAGGATTCTGCGACTTGGCGCGTCGCCGCATTGGATTAACGACGCCATCGCGGCTATTTAGGGCCTGTGTTGGTCCAACGGCGAAGAACTTCGGCATTAAGTTGGTGCGATCAAAACACCGCGAGTCTTGCTACGAGACAGACTGAGAGGGCAGCCGCATGACAATCGACGAAATCAACGCTACTCCGATGGATCAACTTCGTTTCCGCGATTTCCTCCGCCTCAAGGCTGGCCGTGACACTTTCAGCCGGTTGAAACTCGACGCACTCCGCGAAATGGTTTCGATCATCGCGGTTCGCGAAGCAGAATCAGCGTTCGACGATCCGAAGCAGCAATCCGTATGCTTGCGTTGGGTACTTCGCGGCTTGGATGCTGACAAGGCTGTTCGCAAGGTAAAGACCGACCTGGAGGTCGGCGAGAATGCGCGGGCAAGGTACTACGCTTGAAAGGCCAAATCGATGAACGACATAAAGCTAGCTCGCCTGGTCGCGAAGGCGGAGACGTTGGGGTTACGCGTTTTCACCGGAGACGCCAAGAACGAGCGAGGCGGATCGGGGACATGTGCGCGGGGCAAAGGGCGGTCGCGCAGAACAACGCCTGAACAACGCGGTGAAAGCCGGCCGTCTTGGCATCATCGATGATCCAAGCGACGCCGACTCGATCGATTGACCCGGTTAGGAGCCAAAGTCTAGGGAACTGAGCAGCCACTAGCGATCGTAACCCGCAGCAAGACGGTCGTCCACTTGTTTTGCTCTAGTCGCAGCTTCGCGCGGTAGCCAGGAAGGCTCAGTGGCAATTGAACCAAGCAACTGAATCACTTCACTAAGCGCTGAAAGGGGCAATCCATGCCGAAGGAGCCACGAACCATTCGTCAATACATCGGGTGGCTGGAAACGCAATTCGCCGACATGGAGGTCTACATGCAATTTGCCGAGGCCGATTTTTTCGACAAACTCGGCATAGCCCAGACGGTCGAAACAGCGTTTCGATTGGCTTGCCGGCACGGCTATGAGGCCGCATTGCCAGAACGCGGTTACCTGACGCCTAGGGAGGGACTGCAAGCGTTGGGGCGTATCCTCGCATGGACTGAAAGGAAGGCCAAGCAGCGGCCAGGCAATTTTCTAACGCCTCCCCAAGCAGCCCGCAAGCTTGGCGTTTCGCCCGACACGGTTCGCGGCTGGATCGCCTCCGATGAATTGAGGGCTGTCAACGTGGCCCGCCCCGGCAAGCGGGCCAGTCATCGGATTAGCCTGGAGGCTTTGGCAGAGTTTGAGCGGCGGCGGCAGACGAAAGTTGTCAAGCCTGCTGCGCGACGCCGAAAGGCGGAGACGCTCCTAGTCGAGCGTTATTAGACCCAAGTACCAGTCGCGGACGTGGTTCGTGACTTTCAATAATGGGGCATTGAACGTCTTCTGCCGATAGACCGAGGCCATGTCTGTGCCGATGTGGCCCATGACGAAGTCGACGGCAAGCTGCTCGTTGGCGGTTGCGCCAATCGTCTCGAAGGTGCGGCGCAGCGAGTAGAACACCTTTACATTCTTCTGATAGATGTCAAGCTCTTTGAGCAGCTTGCGAAACGCGGGGCTGACCTCGTTGTAGCCGGTATCCTCGTCCGACCAACATCCGCCCACTGGCGTCAAGAATACCAGCCCTCCCCACCCTTCCTCAGCAGGCTCTGGCCGATCGGCCAAAACCTCTCGCAACGCAGCGACTGTTTCCGGCCAGAGAGGGCAGCGCCTCTTGTTGTGAGTCTTCGGCCGCCCGTAGTAATGCCAGCCGTTCGCCAGGTCTAGCTTATCGATCGGCAGGGTTCCGCAATCGTGCGGGCCGAAGCCGCAGTTCAGGCCCAGCAACGTCATAGCCTTTAGCTGCGGCGAGGCGGCTGCGACAATTCTGCGAATCTCCGCAGCTTCGAACATGCGTTCCCCGCACTCATTCGCCGCTTTGCGAATCTGCCGCTTGGGCGGCGACGCCAACGCCTTGCGATACTTGATCGGCTTATCGACCAAGTAGTCGTTGACGTAGAGAAAAAACATCCTCGCCCGCGTCAGGTCGTTCTTGATCGTGTTGACGCCGCGGTCACGCCGCCTGCCCTTCTGCTTCTTCAACTTCGCCCCTTTCGCGAGGTCGCGGCGAAGCCTCTGCAAGTCGGCAATCTGAATATCGCTCAACTGCCGATACTTGCCGATCGAGGCCGCTATCCGATCGCACGTCTTCTCGTAGTCGAGATAGCTCCGCGCGGTAATCTCTCCAGACTCTTGGGCCAGTTTCTTCGCCGAGAGGAAGTGATTCAGGGCGTACCGCAGCGTCGAATCGTCGCTGCCCGGTTGTCGGGGCTTGCGGCCCGCATACAGGTCGTCCTGCTGGTCCTTGAAGAGTCTGAGCGCGGCTTGCGGATCGGCCCACGGGCCGAAGTAATGCACCCGCCCCCTGATCTTTTTGCACCATTGGCCGTTTGGGTGGGCCGTGAGCGGAAAATCAGGGTATGGTTTGGCAGGCTTCTTCGAGGCAATTCTGGACATTCGCTCCTCCTGACCTAAGTCTAGGTTGTAGGAGCGGTTGTCGAAGCCGCCGAGAGAAGTTTTTCAAATCGTCGTAAGTCTTTGCCAGATAAGAGTGGACAGGGCCGGGATCGAACCGGCGACACACGGATTTTCAGTCCGTTGCTCTACCAACTGAGCTACCTGTCCTAAGTCGTTGTATGGGCCTTGCTTGTCGGTACCACGCAGTGCTGTCACATGGGGCGCTATTGCGAAATCCGTTTGACGCGCGAATCGCGAAGCGGTGACGCTTGCCCTGCGGTCGACTATGCCAAAGCTTAACAAAAAGCGGCCCGCCAGCAAGGCCGTAAAGTTGACCGGCAAACGCGGAAAAAATCGGCGGCTGAATCACTCCGCGCGCCCGGAGCCGGCGCCGGAGGCGCGAATTGGCGGACCGAGCGATCGCCCTGGCGCAGCGGCGGCGGATTCCCGCCGGGGGACCGTTGACGGGGGATTCCGGCGGCCTCTAAAATCGGCGATACGAGCGGCCTGAGCATGGTTAGGCGTTGCGTCGCCAATTGACATAGCGCCGGCGCCGCGTGCAACAGCAACAAGCTGGCGGCCGGGCTGAAAAAGGGGCAAACCGTCAACCCGCAGCATTGCTAGTCTTATGGCCTTTTTGCAGGCGCTTAACGGGCTCAATGCCGGCCAACTGTTTCCGCTCCAAGGCAAGCGGTCCGTTTTAGGGCGACATCCCGATTGCGATATCGTGCTCGACGTTGGCGCCGTCAGCCGGCAGCATGCCCAGATTCTGGAACTCGACCACCAGTTTTACGTCGAAGACCTGGAAAGCCGCAATGGCACGTTCGTCAATAACGAGCTGGTGAAAGGTCGGCATCGGCTGCAGGAGAACGATCAGGTCAAGGTGTGCGACCTGCTGTTCTCGTTCCACTTGGCGCCGCCCAAGCCGCTGACGGCCGAAGGCGACACAGACGATTCGGAAGCGGCGCTGGGGCAAACAGGGGGACTGGCCCTGCTGGTCGAGGATTCGAACCTGAGCAGTTCTACGATCATGTCGACGGTGAAGGCCTCGCGCGCCGGCCTGCGCGCCTCGCCCGTCAACGCCGAAATGAAGCTCAAGGCGCTGCTGGAAATCACGCATGCCTTGGGGGCCGCGCTATCTTTGGACGACGTGCTGCCGAAGCTGCTGGACAGCTTGTTCAAGATCTTCTTGCAGGCCGATCGCGGCTTCGTGGTGCTGCAAGTCGGTGACAACGGACCGTTGATTCCGAAGGCCGTCAAGCAACGCCGCGGAAACGGCCAGGAAACCATCCGCATCAGCCGCACGATCGTGCGGCAAGCGATGGAAGCGAAAGAGGCGATCCTGTCGGCCGACGCCGCCACCGATTCGCGCTTTGATAGCAGCCAGAGCATCGCCGATTTTCGCATTCGCTCCATGATGTGCGCTCCGCTGGTCGACAGCGACGGCCACGCGCTCGGCGTCATTCAGATCGACACGCTCGATCAGCGAACGCCGTTCCTGCAAGACGATCTCGACGTGCTGGCCAGCGTGGCGGGGCAGGCGGCCTTCGCGGTGGAAAACGCCCAATTGCACGAAGCGGCGTTGCGCAGACAAGTGCTCGAACGCGATTTGCAATTGGCCCGTTCCGTGCAGCAAGGCTTTCTGCCGCAGAAGGCGCCGGAAGTCGAGGGCTACGAGTTCTTCGATTTTTACGAGCCTGCCAACCAGGTTGGCGGCGACTATTTCGATTACGTGCCGCTGCCGGGCGGGCGGCTGGCCGTAATCGTGGCCGACGTGTCGGGCAAAGGCATCGCCGCAGCGCTGCTGATGGCCAAGCTTTCGTCGGAAGCCCGCTACGTGCTGGCCAGTTCCGCAGGCCCGGCGGAGGCCCTGATGCGGCTGAACGCCGGATTCACGAGCAGTTGGGAAGACCGCTTCGTGACCTGCGCCTTGGCGATCATCGATTGCCAAACGCACGAAGTGCAGTTGGCCAACGCGGGCCACATGGCGCCGTTCTTGCGTCACCCCGATCAGCGCGTCGAGTCGATCGGCGAGGAACAGACCGGCGTGCCGCTGGGCGTGGCAGCCGACTTCCCCTACGAGCAGCTTTCCATCGCGCTCGAAGCAGGCGCCGGCCTGGCCTTGTTTACCGACGGCTTCAGCGAAGCCATGAACCGAGACAACGAACTCTACGGCCTGAAGCGGCTGGAACAGCAGTTGCACCACAAGGCGTCAGGGGTGAAGCAACTCGGCCAACTGATTCTCAGCGACGTCAAGCAGTTTGTCGGCAACCGCTCGCAAAGCGACGACATGTGCTTGCTCTGCTTCGGCCGGAATCCCGGCGTGAGAGATCGCAGCGCTGGCCCTGGAAGCCGCGATATCGGCTTCCAGGACCGGCAAGGCTGACAGCGAGAGTTGTCGTCGGAACGAATGTCGATCGACTTAGAGGCCTTGCACCTTCCAAGTCGCGGAATTGATCCCCTGCCGCGGAGCATAAGCGGGACCGGGACGGTAACTGCGACGCAGCCCCAACGTTCCGCCGTTGTCCGCAGAAGAACTTCCGCCCGCGGCGCCCGGCGAATAGGAGAACCGCCGA
>DATKRK010000455.1:0-3185 GCA_035532215.1 Pirellulales bacterium
ACCGGCGATGAGCCGGACGCGGACCCATTCTATCGTACCACGTCCTTCAAGGCGAAACATTTGGGGCAATTATGGTTCGACCGCTGCGGCTGACCGGTCTTTCGGCGCTACTAGCCTTCGCCGGAATGGCGTTGCCTGCGCACGCCGAACCCTTCCCTCCTTCACCGCCCGCGGTCGTTAATTGGACCGGCTTCTATCTCGGTGGCGATGTCGGCGCGATCTTCAACGATGCGCATTTCGTCCGCCCGGCGTCGGGCCTGCAAGAGATAACGGTCGGGACGATTGACGGCCGGCCGACATTCGGAATGTTCGGGGGATTCAATTACCAGCTATCGCCTTGGTGGGTTGTCGGCGTTGAAGGCAACTTGAACTGGCTGAGCGGGGCCTATTTCAACGACCCGGGTGGAATAGTCAGCTTCCTGCAAGAGGCGCGTTTCGTCGATACTCTCGCCGTCCGCGGCGGCGTCTTGTTGCGGCCCGACACCATGATTTACGGCAAGGTGGGGCCGGCCTGGGTCGGGGTTTCCGGTATTCAGGGATTTGGTACGCCGTTTCAGCAGACATTGCTCGGAGTTCAAGGCGCCGTCGGCATCGAGGCCATGGTGACGCAGAACATTTCGGTTCGCGGTGAACTCTCGTACACCTACGCCGATCAGCTTTCGCTCCTTCCCGGTACGGCTGCAGTGTACCGGCCAGAGTTCCTGATGATGCAGCTCGGCGTCTCGTACAAATTCGATGCGCCGGCCGGTTGGGGCGTCCCCGCACCTCAGCGAGCTTCGCTGCCTGGGGTCCCGTATTTGCCGAGCCTCACGAGTTTCATCCCGTCGCCGGCGCCGCCCACGCCGATCCTGACCAAAGCGGAACGCGGCACGGCGGTAGCCGATCCGGCACCACGCTGGACCGGAATCGAATTCGGCGGATTTGTCTCGGCCAACGCCAATCAAGTGCGCTACGTCGGCAACCAGCCGGGAGACGTGATGGGCCAGTTCGTCGATTTCACCGTCGGCGGCGGCTGGTTTGTAGGCGCAAATTATCAAATCGAGCGATGGGTGCTCGGTATCGAAGGCAGCGGAAACTACGAAAACGCCAACTTTAATACCGCTGGCGGCGGCGTGGCCCCGGCCTTCTTCCACTTCGGCAATATCGACCGCGTGCTTGCGTTTACCGGCAGGGTCGGTTGGCTGATGACGCCTGGAACTCTTCTTTACGCAAAGGGGGGGCCCGCCACGATGAGGTTTACCCCGGACACCAATTATTGGAACCCAGCTGTTAACAACGTTGGTGGCACAGGATTTTCCGGTTACGAGGCCGGCATCGGCATCGAAACTTACCTTTTGCAGAATTTAAGCTTGCGCTTCGAGGCGCTCTACGTTCACTCCGGCCAGACGCTTGTGCTAAACGGCATCGTGCCGAACGAGTTCACGCTGCAACCGTCGATTTTGTCGGCGACGCTGGGCTTGGCTCTGCATCTTTAAAGATCGCCGCAATGCGGCTTCGAACGATGCTCAACCGCGATCTTGACGCGGCATGAATGCTTAACCGGCAATCGGTCGCGTGTTCACTGTGTTCAGTATGGAGTAATATAACGTAATGGCCAAAAATCCCACCGCTTCCGACCCGCAATCGACCACACCGGAGCCGCCCAAGCCTGCGACCGTGCAGTGGATCGACAAGACCATGGCAACCCATTTTGCCAACGTGGTGAATGTCCAAAGCACCCGCGAGCAGGTCGATCTGTTTTTCGGCACCAACCAAACCTGGAATGTAGCGGGGAGCGGTCAGGTCGCCGTTGACCTGAGCAACCGGATTATCCTGACCCCGTATGCCGCAAAACGGCTTTGGACGGTACTTGGAGGCGTGTTGCGCGAGTACGAGACGCGGCACGGTTCCCTCGACATCGACCGGTAATCCGCGTGAGCCGCGGGCCACAAAGCCGCCATCCGGTCGACGACCCTGCTCCGGCGGAGCCGAGCAGGCAGGCGGAATCCGACAAGACTCGCGGTGAGTCCGGACCGGGCGGCGCGGGGTCCACTATTGCGTCACTCGAGCCGGCGCTGTGGAAGCGGCTTACCGATGCCGGTGGCCTGGCCGAAGCCGCACGCGCGTGGCTTGCACTTCAATGCCAGATGATCGAGGGCGCAACCCGCGGCATCGTGTTGTTGGCTGGCGATCAGGCGAACAACTTCGCGGCCGCCGGATACTGGCCGGAAGGCTCGGGAAAGTCGGCAGCGCTCGTACACGCCGCCGAAGCTGCTTTGCGCGAACGCCGCGGCGTTGCCAGCGACGACCCGTCCGGCACCGCCGAACAACACGTCGGGCTGCCGATTTTGCTCGATGACGAGCTTGCCGGCGCGGTTGCAGTCACCATTCGCGGCAGCCGGGGCGAGGATGGCCGCCAGGCGCTGCGGCAACTGCAATGGGGCATCGCCTGGATTCGCGAGCGGCTTCGTCAAGCTCGCGGCGCCGCGCAAGACCGCCTGCTCGATCGGTCCCGTACGGCACTGGATCTGATCGGCGGGGCGCTGGATCATGAAGGCTTCGACGCAGCGGCCATGGCAACCGTCACCGGCCTGGCGCTTCGCTACAAATGCTCGCGCGTCAGCCTGGGATTCCGTGAAGCTAAATCGACTGCGGTAAAAGTGATTTCGCACACGGCGCAGTTCGGTCAGCAGATGAACCTGATCAGCTGCCTCGAAGCGGCCATGGACGAAGCGCTCGATCAGCGTTGCGTCATTCTCTATCCGGGCGCGCCGGATCAATTGCTGGCGACGTCCGCTCACGCCGAGCTCTCGCGCGTGCAGCAGGACGGTCAAGTCCTCACCGTGCCACTGCTCGTCGGCGACCGCTTTGTCGGGGCGCTGACATTCGAACGGCCCGCCGGCTCTCCGTTCGAGCCCGAAACTATCGGACTGCTCGAAAATGTGACGGCCGCCATCGGGCCGCTGCTCGAGGAGCGGCGGCAAAACGACCGCTGGATTTTCGTCAAGATCGGCGAGAGCGTGCACCTGCAGCTGACGCGCCTGGTCGGACCCGGACACCTGGCACGCAAGCTGATCGTTGCCGCCCTTGTCGCGGTCGCCTTGATCCTGACTTTCGTGCGTCCGACCTATCGCGTCGATGCCGATGCCAAGATTGAAGGTCTGGTGCGCCGCGCCGTAGTCGCGCCTTACGACGGCTTCATTAAG
>DATKRK010000456.1:0-4948 GCA_035532215.1 Pirellulales bacterium
CAGCACTAGGAGAGGTACAGCATGACATCATAGAGAAACCTTGATGCTTCGTTTTCTGATGCTGGCCTGCGCAGTTAGCGCAGGCCAGCTTTGCGCGCTTGCGTATCGCCCGGCCGTTGGGTTGGCTGGGCGCCTCTGCGCCCCGCCGCTCGTCAGCCCTGGCGCCCGCCGCCAAGTTTCGCACGCTCGCCCGGCGCCAAGTTTCGCCGCTCGCCCTGCGCCGAGTTCCGCCCGCTCGCCCTGCGCCGAGTTCCGCCCGCTCGCCCTGCGCCGAGTTCCGGCCGCGCGCCCTGGCGTCGAGTCCCGCACGCTCGCCCTGGCGCCAAGTTCCGCACGCTCGCCCTGGCACCGAGTCCCGGCCCCTTGCCGTGGCGCCAAGTTCCGCCAATCGCCCGGCGCCGAGTCCCGCACGCTCGCCCGGCGCCAAGTTCCGCCGCTCGCCTGGCGCCGAGTCCCGCCGCTCGCCCTGGCGCCGAGTTCCGGCCGCTCGCCCTGGCGCCGAGTTCCGGCCGCTTGCCGCTTTCGCCCGACAACCTGGACAACCCGGACAATCCCAGCCTACGACCCGCACAGCCGCTACGACGGTTACAACCGTGCCCTGCCTGTCCGCAGCCAGTCCGGTGGGGCGTTCAACCGTGCTGACAGGAGTTGGTGGGGATTTTCCAAAATCCAAAACCAACCAACGCCACCTCGCAACCTAAAGGGCCACGACACCATGAAACGCACAGTCAAGAAACTCGAAGCCGCCGATCAGACGTTCGCGGAGAACGTCGGCCAACGTCTGCGAATCAAGGCCGCCCCACTCACGGCTGCGGGCGAATACATCCTGATGATGCCCGTAGGCGGTCTGCGCGTTCGCGTTCGCCAGAATTGGATTCTCTGCCAGATTGTCGGCCCGGTCGGCGACCGACTGACAACCGGCGTCGCAAGCAGTCCGTACACATGCACAAGGAACCATCATTTCAGCGACGATGCCGCAACGCTAACCGAGCCGCACGCGTCGCGGGCCTTCTCGCTGTAACTCGACCACTTTCAAGACCTCCAGCCGACGCCCAAGCAGCAAGAGGCGATCGACGCGAACCTGGCGGCCATGCGACGCGAGGCCGTGAAGCTTGACGCGTTCTTTTCGCAGTGCGACCGGCGAGCCGCAAGCCAGCGATTGCCGGCAAGAGTTAGCCAACACCAAGCGAACATCGACGCTGTACCCGAGGCCGGCGACCAACTGGCGCAAGCCTCCCGCAACAAGTTAAACGCCGCGAACGATGCGCGGCCAAAAATGTCGCGGCCGATTTTGGGAAAGCAAAGGGCGGCGGAATAGACCCCGCCGGATTTGACCCCACCCCTCGGCGTCAAGTCGCACGAGCGGGGGCCGCCGTCCGATACCGAGCGAGCAAACGGGCGATCGACGATCCGCCCTTGAGTCCGCGCAGCCCGTGGCGCAAGGCGTTGTCAACGGAGCACCAGTTATCGCCCGGTTCGCCGTCGATAGGCCCGGATTTGCACCCAGGCCAACGTCCGTGCCGGGAGAAATGTTCGTCGGCCCAGGCGAGGATCAGCTTGACGGTCAGCGGCTTGATCGAGTGCAGGTTGCGCACGCCGCGGTGTTTCGCCAGCAGCTTGCCGATCGTTTGGCCGGCGCCGAACCCGCGTTTTCCTTTACGAAGCGCGACATCGATCTTGCCCCACGTTTTGCCAGGCGCTTGCGGAATCGGGCCGGAAGTCTGGTTCGGCCATCGGCCGGTGCGGCGGCGATGGGCGTCGGCCCATACCAGGATCGTTTCGACGTCAAGCGGCGGTTGGCGGCGGTGCTTGATCTTCACGCGGCGGCAGCGATGGAGCAACTTCGGCAGCGACGTGCCGCCGCGCAGGCCGCGGCGTCCGCTGCGCAGCGCGCGATCCACGGCCAGCCAGGTTTCGCCAGGGGCGTCCGCGACCGGACCTGATTGGTGAGTCGGCCACAGGCCGGTGCGCTCGCAGTGCGCCTCGGCCCAGGCAAGAATCTGCTTCACGCTGTAGGGCGGCGGCACACGACTGTTCCGCACCCCGCGACGTTCCGCCAGCAGTTTGGCGATCGAGGAACCGCCCGGCAAGCCCCGGATGCCGGCCCGCAACGCAGCTTCGACGGCGCGCCAATTTTCGCCAGGCGCACCGGCCACCGGCCCGGAGTCGCTCTGGGGCCAGCAGCCGGTACGCGACCGATGCGCATCGGCCCAGGCCAGTATCTCGTCGACGGCATACGGCCGCAGCGCCTTGCGGTTTCGCACGCCGCGATGCTCGTTCAACAGGCGCGCCAGTGATGAGCCCGGCGTCAAGTCGCGTCGGCCGGCTCGCAGCGCCTGGTCGACCGATTGCCAAGTATCGTCCGCGGCTTCGCGGATGCGGCCGTCTTTGGCGATCGGCCAGCGGCCGTGGCGATCGAAAAAGGCGTCCGCCCAAGCCAGAATCTCGGACATGCTGAGCGGCGGCTTCGGTTTGGCCCGCAGGCGCTTCGGGCGGCGGCGCGGCGGGCGGACGTTTTCGGTGGTCATGCCGATAGCCTAAACAATCAAGCGGCTTTTTCCAGCGCGTCGGCGAGTTTTTCGACGCTCGCCCGCCGGCCACGCTAGCTTCGTTTGGCCAACGACACTTTGAAGTCAATGTGGATGCCCGACTTGGCATGAACCTTTTCCGCAAGGTGCTGAAGCGCGGCTAAGATCGCCTCGCTGACGATCCACACCTGCGTTTCGCTGTCGATGGCGCCGGGTGGGATCAGGAACTTCAGATAAGCGCCAAGACTTATGTGAAATGCCCCAAGCGCCTTTCGCAAAATCTCAAGTCGCGAGCGTTCGTCCGCTCTGGCGGCGTGGAGGCATCGCCAAAAGCATTCGTGGAACGCGGAACGTCGCTTGTCCAAGGTCGCTAAAAGCTCGTTCAGCGGCATGTCCTTGCTCAGTTGCTGGCTCGCCATCTTGAATCGCAATTTCCCAATGGCGTCGTCTTTCTCGGAGATGGTCGCTTGCAGCGCGGCGATGGCCGCTTGGTCCTTCGGGTCGCTGCGATACACGACCTCGGTGATCGTTTTGGGCTTCGTGACCTCCAAGATTTGCCGAAGGATCGGTTCGATCTTAGCTTGAGTTTCTGCGTCGAGTTGTTGCCTTACCTGTTTCAAGAGTTCTTTGACTTCTTTGGTTGCGCTCATGGTCGCCGCCGATTGAAAGTGCGCATGAAAAGGCCCGACCAAGCAGGGCAGGCAACTTGCCGGGGCTGCTGTGCGAGCCTGATTCTATCAAGACGACTTCCTGATTCGCAGCCATATTGCCCCGCCTTTGGCTGCGTGGCGGCCTCGCCGACCGTGCGCGTGCTCAATTCCGTAATCTCGCTGTCGCCGGTGATCTCGTTGCCCGCGTCCTTGATTAAGACGGCGCTTGACAAGTGGCCAGCGCGCCGTGACGTTGGGGCCGAGACGCTTTTTTAGACCGCACGTCCCAGAGGAGCCCGCAATGAGTTTCGTTTTCCGGCCGTGGCAACTTTTCGCGCTCGCTGCCGTCGGCGCCGCCGAGCAGGATTATCAACGCGCGATCGACTATCTCGTGGCCGAGAACCGCATCCTCAAACAGAAGCTTGGCAAGCGGCGGATCCTGCTGACAGACGACGAGCGGCGCGTGCTGGCCGTCAAAGGCAAAGCGCTCGGCCGAAAGGCGCTCGAACAACTGGCCGCGATCTGCACGCCCGACACGATCCTGCGCTGGCATCGCGAGCTGATTGCCGCCAAGTGGAACCACAGCGAAAAGCGCAACGCGACGGGCAGGCCGAAGATCGCCGCCGAAGTGGAAGAAATCGTGCTGCGGATGGCCAAGGAAAACCCGACCTGGGGCTACGACCGGATTGCCGGCGCCCTGGCCAATCTCGGGCAAGAGCTTTCCGACACGACCGTCGGCAACATCCTGAAGGCGCACGGCATCGAACCGGCGCCCGCGCGAAAGAAGACCACGAACTGGAGGACATTTGTCAAGTCGCACTGGGACGTGCTCGCCGCCGTCGACTTTACGACGGTCGAGGTCTGGACGACGCGAGGGCTCGTGACCTTCTACCTGTTGTTCGTGATGGAACTGGCGACGCGGCGGGTGCATTTCGCCGGCTGCACGGCAAATCCCCACGGCCGTCCTGTACAAAAATGATGTCGGACGGAACCGGGGGCGGGTCTTGAGGTTGCTGGACGGCTACGAGCCGAGCGATTGTCGCGGCAAAAAAGCGTCGCGAGCCACCTGGAGATCGCTGGCGGGCGCATTCTGGCGGCCAGACGGCGAATGCGGCGCAGCGGCGAACACCGCTCGTGAAGGGAAAAACCGTCGAACCCGGACTCAACCCGCTTGCCGATGGTAGTGCTTCAGCAGCCCGCCCAGCCGCTGGCGACAAACGATCGCGCCTTCGGCGACCTCCGTGGGCGGTTCTTCCTCGCCGACGCGGCGCAGCCGCGCATTGCCGACGCCTTGATGAGGCCGCTCCTCATTATAATAGGCGACGTATTCGCCGAGGATGTGCCGCAGGTGGGCTTCGCCGAAGACGATGAAGTGCTCCAGGCATTCTTGCCGAACCGATTGCACCCAGCGTTCCGCGTAGGCGTTCAGATTCGGCGCCCACGGCCCGACCTTCTTGGCGTCGAGGCCCTCGGACTTCAGGATCGCGTCGAACTCGGCCGTGAACTTGGAATCGCGATCGCGAATCAGCAGCGTCGGCCGCTCGGGCAATTCGTCGAAAAAGGAGTTCATGTTGCGGGCCTGCTGCGCCATCCAAGCCGAGTTCGGGTGCGGCGTCATGCCGGCGATATGCACGCGACGCGTGGCGACGTTGATGAAAAACAGCACGAAGAACTCGACCAGCCCGCTCTTGGTCCAGACCTTCTTCGAAAAGAAGTCCGTAGCCCACAGCGTTTCGGCGTGGCGCTTCACGAACTCGTCCCAAGTTCCCT
>DATKRK010000457.1:0-11612 GCA_035532215.1 Pirellulales bacterium
CGCCCGGTTGCCTTGGCGGGTTACACCGCCAAGGCAACCTTCGTCCTTCCTGCCATTGAACGCCCGAGCAATGCCTGAGAAAACGCAACCGTGGCCCCGCTAACCAGCGTCAAAACCACCCACAGATTCTGCGGAAGAGCCTATTATCGAAGATTAGCGAGGATTAGCGATTTTTTGGTTCTGGGGGCCTTGCCTCTTGCCGCTTTGGGTTGCGACCTGGCGGTGATATGCTGAGAAAGAGGAGGGGTTTCTCTTTTTGCGGCGAGGACGTAAATCATGGCCACGCTCGAAGAATTGCGATCGCTCGAACCGCCGGCCGGCGGAAGCGTCCGGCTGTCGAACATCCCGTGGGACGTTTATGAAACGCTGCGCAACCAGGACGAAAACCGCCACATTCGCATGACATACGTGCGGGGGATCTTGGAAATGATGTCGCCGTCGAAACGTCACGAGCGCGTAGCGAGCATTCTGGGGCGTCTGATTGAGGCTTGGACGGAAGTGAAAGGACTTGGAATTCAAAGCTGCCGCATGACGACTTTCAAGCGACAAGATTTGCAAAGCGGCCTGGAACCTGACAACTGCTATTACCTCCAGCACGAACCGCAAGTGCGCAATCGCGATGAACTCGATCTTTCGATCGATCCGCCACCCGACCTGGCGGTCGAAGTCGACGTGAGTTCGTCATCGCTCGATCGTTTGCCCGTCTATGCCGCGATCGGCGTGCCCGAGGTTTGGCGCTGGCGACGCGAGCAGATTCAAGTCCATAGACTCGAGGGCGACTGCTATCGGACGTTCGATTCGAGCCAGACTCTGGCCGGTTTTCCCATCGGCGAGGCCGCCGACCTGCTTCGTGAACGGCTGGCCAGCGACGACAACGCACTCGTGCGGAAGTTCCGCAACTTGATTTCCACCAATCCTGCCGGCGGGGCAGGGCAGGGGAGCGCATGAAAAACCGCATCGTCTTCTGGTTCGCAGTGCTCGGCGCGGCGTCGACCTTGGACGCCGGAATTGCGGCGGCGCAGACCAAGCAGCAAATCGTCGAAGCCCGCAACCGCATGGTCGACGAAGAGGTCGCGGCGGCGGGCATCCGCAACCCGCGAGTGATCGAGTCGGTGCGCACCACGCCGCGGCACGAATTCGTGCCGGCCGTCGATAAAAAGAACGCCTACTGGGACATGGCCCTGCCGATCGGCGAAGGCCAGACGATCTCGCCGCCGTTCGTGGTGGCCTATATGACCGAACAGCTCGACCCGGAGCCGACCGACAAGGTGCTCGAAATCGGCACGGGCAGCGGCTACCAGGCGGCCATTCTCAGCCCGTTGGTCAAGGACGTGTATTCGATCGAGATCAAAAAGCCCCTCGGCGAACGGGCGGCCCGCACGCTGAAGCGGCTGAAATACGAGAACATCCACACTAAGATTGGCGACGGCTACCAGGGCTGGCCCGAGCACGCGCCGTTCGACAAGGTGATCGTGACCTGCTCGCCGGAGAACGTGCCGCAGCCGCTGGTCGACCAGCTCAAGGAAGGCGGCCGGATGATCGTGCCGCTCGGCGAGCGATATCAGCAAACGCTGTACTTGTTCAAGAAGGAAAACGGCAAACTGGTCAGCGAGGCGCTACTGCCCACCTTGTTCGTGCCGATGACGGGTACGGCCGAGGAAAAACGCGAGGTGCTGCCCGATCCCTCGCACCCGGCGATCTACAACGGCGGCTTCGAGGAAACCGCCGAGCGAGACAAGCAGCTCCGCCCGGCCGGCTGGCACTATCTGCGCCAAGGCCAGGCGGATCGCGACCAGCACGCCCCGCAGGGCGAATTCTGCCTGACGTTTACGAACCTTTCGCCCGGCCGCGCAAGCCAGGCCCTGCAGGCGTTTCCGATCGACGGCCGCGAGGTTCGCCAAATCGAGATTTCGCTCGACGTCCGCGGCACGGAAATTCGCCCCGGCCGAACGATCAACGACTTGCCGATGTTCGTCATCGTGTTTTACGACGAGCGGCGGGCGATCCTCAAAACGCTCGGCATCGGTCCTTGGCGCGGCACGCTCGACTGGCGGCACGAACGCGAGAAGTTCGAAGTGCCGACACGCGCCCGCGAAGCCATCGTTCGCGTCGGCCTGTTCGGCGCCACCGGCCAGGTTTCGTTCGACAACCTGGAGTTGAAAGTGACGGAGCGAAAGTGAGCAGGAAGTCGGAATTCCGAGGTCGGAGAATCGTCGATCCCCTTCCCGCCTACCGCCTTTCCCACCGAAACGGCTCGCCGGCCAATTCGTAGCCGGGCCGCAATGCGATGTTGATCAGCAAACCCAGCGCCGCTGAATGCGCGACCAGGCCCGATCCGCCATAGCTGACCAAAGGCAGCGACAGCCCGGTGATCGGCAACAGGCCGACCGTCATGGCGGTATTGATCAACGATTGCACGGCAAACAGGGCCACGACGCCGACGGCGACCAACCGCCCGAACGGCTCTTGCGTCGATTCGGCGATCGCCAGACCACGCCGGGAAAGCAGCACCACGAGTCCTAAGACGGCGCCGCTGCCCAGCCAACCCAACCGCTCGCCGATGACCGTGAAAATAAAGTCGGTGTGGTCCTCGGGCAGCCGATAGGCGGCCGGGTCGTCGACAGGTTCGCCGGCCGCCAGGCTGCCCCAGACGCCTCCCATCGCCAGCAACTGCTTCGCCTGGTGCAAGTGATAGCCGTCGTCGGTCGGGGTTTGCCCTGGTCCGGTTTGCTCGGCCAAGGCGGTGACGCGCGAGCGCTGTTCACGGCTCATCTGGCTCCACAGCGCCGGCACACACGCCAGCCCGCAGAGCGCGAGCTTGGCCAGATCGACGTGCCGCGCGCCGGCCGCGTAGAGCATGCTGAACAACACCGGCAAGAAAATCAGCGCCGTGCCGAGATCGGGCTCGCGCAAGATCAGCACGACCGGCCCCAGCGCGATCGCCAGCGGCATGGCCAGTCCGCGAAAGCGGCGGTAATTATCGCGATACATCAGATACCGCGCCAGGGCCAGCACGAACGTCACCTTGGCGAATTCGGAGGGCTGCAAGCTGACGCCAGCCACGCGAATCCAACGGTGCGCGCCGTGAATCGCCGGAAAAAAATAGACCAACGCCAACAACGCGATCGCCGCCGCAAACAGCGCGTAGCTCCAACGGCAAAGCAGCCGATAGCTGGGCGCCGCGGCGAACGACATCGCGACCAGCGCCAAGATCGACCAGATGGCTTGCTGCCGCGCAAAACGACCGTCGCCGCCGGCAAGTTCCTCGCTGCGTGCGATTCCCAACCAGCCCAGGAAAACCAGCAGCGCGGCGATGACGGGCAGCGACCAAGGCAGTCGAGCGGGCCAAAGGGCAGGGGGGGACAAGCGGGTTTCCTTTCCTGCTGCGGTCAAGCAAGCGAGCTAGGTTCGCCGCCCAGAGCTACGCGGGAGGAAGTACCCCGCTCGGGCGCGGCAGAACGCTCAGGAGCGGCATTTTAGGCCAGCGCTGCCATTTTTCTGAGCCCAGTCGCTGCTTTGCCGCGACCACCTCGCCGACGCGCGGCCACTCAGTAACGTAAGCCGTTTCACAAAAACAACTTAAGTTGTATTTCGTTCCCCAATTCTAGAAGTTGTGTTACGATGCGCCTGTTTCGCAAAGACACCCCATACACCCTATCTTTCTTGAGCCTAAAAAGCCCCGCAAATTGCTTGATTTACAAGCTATGGTTGGTATGTTTTGGGGGGAAACGTTCACCACTTTCCATGACTCTCAGGGGAGCAAGGACCATCATGCTACGAAGGAATCTGAAAAAACTGATGCTGGGAGCCGCTGCACTGACCATTGCGATGGCCGGCGGCGCGTCGCAGGCGAACGCCTTCTGGGGTCACTCCCACGGCGGATCGTCGGGGGGATCTTACGGCAGTTCGGGCGGTTCGTACGGGTGCTGGGGTTCGTCGGGCGGCTACTATGGCTACGCCTCTTATGGGGGCTCGTGGGGTTCGTACGGCGGCTGGGCTTCGTCGGGCGGCTGCTGGGGCGGCCGACATCACCACCATCGGCACGCTTATCGGGCGGCTTATTACGGCGGTTCATACGGTGGCTGGGGTTCCAGCGGCGGTTCGAGCGGCGGATCGTACGGCAGCTATGGTTCCAGCGGCGGCGCGGTGATCGAAGGTCCGGCTGTCATGCCGCAGACGCCTCCTCCGCCGCCCGCCACGCACGCGCCCGCGTTGGAAAGCCCCACGCCCGCTCCGGGCGAGCTTCCGCCGGAAGCGCCCGCCGCGGGTGACAACACCGGCTTCTACCGCGGCGCTCGCAGCGCCACGCTGAGCGTTCACGTTCCGGCCGACGCCAAGGTGTTCGTCAACGGCCTGGCCACCCAGAGCACCGGCGCCGAGCGGCGTTACGTGTCGAGCGGCCTGCAAACCGGCTACAACTACACCTACGAGATTCGCGCCGAATTGGTCCGCGACGGCCGCCCGGTGAGCGAAACGAAAGTCATCAAAGTGCAAGCCGGCGGTAACGCCGACGTCGACTTCGAGTTGAACGGCGAACAGGAAGAGATCGCCGAGCAGCCGGTCAGCACCAGCCTGACGCTGCACGTGCCGGCGGACGCCAAGGTCTTCCTGTCGGGCAACGAGACGAAGAGTTTCGGCGAGACTCGCCGCTTCTCGACAACCAAGTTGACCGGCGGCCAAGAGTGGCAAGATTACGTCGTCCGCGTCGAACTGACGCGAGACGGCAAGACCTTGACGAAAGAAGAAACGGTTTCGCTCAAGGCGGGCGATGCTCGCGAGTTGACCGTCGAATTCGACGCTCCGCAAATCGCCCAGACGAAGGTCGATCGCCAGTAAGCGATTGCCCGCAACAGTCTGAAAGTTTCATCCCTCGCGCGAGCGCTGGCTCGCGCGAGGGTTTTTTTGTTGCCGTCCGCTTTCGCCGCTTTCGCCGCTTGCGCCGCCGGCGCGGAGGCGGCGGCATTTCTTCTTTCGCGCATGTCAGCTCGACCGATAAACTAAAAGTCAAAGCTTACCGCCGCCGGTTTAAAAACAACCACCCTCCAAGTTGCTAAATCGCTTCCGCAAATATGTGGCAAACTGCCGGACAGGCACATGATCGCCTTGCAGGACGATCAGTTTCTGTTGTTCTGGCGGGTGGTTGTTTAAAAACCTTTCCTGGGATGCGCCATGAATTCACGTCACGCTGAACCGCCAACGGACCGTCGCCTGGACGCGAAACGTTGGAGCGCGCCGGCGCGAATCGTCGTGAGCCTGCTGTTGGCGTGGCACGTGGTCGGCCTGCTGGTGTGGCCGTTGTCGGTGCCGCAGTCGATTCTAGGCGACGCTTTGCGGCCGATTTATCGCCCCTATCTCGAAGCGGCGTACCTGACGCACGGCTATAAGTTCTTCGGACCCGATCCCGGCCCGAGCCATTTGATTCGCTACGACGTCGCGCGGGCCGACGGCTCGCACGCCCAAGGCGTATTTCCCGATCGCAACGAGCATTGGCCGCGGTTGCTCTATCATCGGCATTTCATGCTCAGCGAGTTCGTCAACTCGCAGCCTCCCGACGCCGATGTCGATCCCCGGCTGCCTTGGGAGCGCCGGCCGCTGTCGGCTGCGGAACAGACCTACGTCCGCTCGTATGCCGACCACTTGCTGGCCGCCAACCAAGGCCAAAGCGTGTCGCTGGAACTGGTCGAACATCTGATCCCCGAGCCCGCCGACGTGCTACGAGGCATGAAGCTCGACGACCAGCGATTGTATCGCGTGCGACCTCTGGGAACGTTTACCGGGAAGATGCCATGAATCTCGTCGTCAATTACTTTCGCGAACTCGGCCGGGCGACGCTCGACGGTTGGAATCGCTTTTGGTTTACGCCGGCCGATGCGGCGACCTTGAGCCTGATTCGCATTCTGGCCGGCGCCATGCTGCTCTACACGCACCTGGTCTGGACGATCGGTCTCGACTCGTTCTTCGGCCCGCACGCCTGGATTTCGCCCGACGCGGCCGCGCAATCGGCCCGGTTTTCGCTCGGGCCGGAACTCGAGCAGGTTTCTCAGGCCGACGGTCGGCAACCCGCAAGCTACGTCTGGAGCTATTTCTGGCTTATCGAATCCCCCGCGGCGCTGTGGACCGTTCACATCGCCGCGCTCGTCGTATTCGCGATGTTGATGCTGGGGCTGGCCAGCCGCGTGGTTGCGGTGCTGGCCTATCTGGCGGCCGTGTCTTATGTCAATCGCCTGCCGGGCGCCTTGTTCGGCCTCGACCAGACCAACTGCATGCTGGCGATGTATCTGATGATCGGGCCTAGCGGCGCGGCTTATTCGCTCGACCGCTGGATCGCCGCTCGCCGGGCGGGCAAAAGGCTGGCCGCCGCGGCGCCGACCGTCAGCGGCAACATCGCCATTCGCTTGATCCAACTGCACATGTGCGTGATCTATTTCTTCGCCGGCCTGGGCAAGCTCCACGGCGAAACCTGGTGGCGGGGCGACGCACTGTGGGGCGCCGTGGCCAATCTCGAATACCAATCGCTCGACATGACCTGGCTGGCCGGCTGGCCGCTGACCATCGCCGTCTTGACCCAAGTCACGGTCTATTGGGAGTTGTTCTTCTGCGCGTTGGTTTGGCCGCGAATCTTGCGGCCGATCGTGTTGGCCTTCGCCGTGCCGCTGCACTTGGGCATCGCCTTCGGCATGGGCATGATCACGTTCGGCTTGGCGATGCTCATCGGCTGCCTGT
This sequence comes from Pirellulales bacterium, assembly GCA_035532215.1. GTDB lineage: Bacteria > Planctomycetota > Planctomycetia > Pirellulales > JAICIG01 > JAICIG01. Next base: position 6,724 of record DATKRK010000457.1, read on the forward strand.
CGTTCGTGCCCCCGTGGCTCGTTCGCCGCGTGTTCGACGGCGCCGCCGCTCGCGAAGTCGAAAACAAAACCGAGGCCCGAGCAGGGCAGGGCAGGGGGGCGCAAGGGGCCAGCGAGGCCGCGCCCGTCCCCCGACGCTTCGGGGCCGTGGCGGCCCGATCGGCCCGCGTCAAGTAACGAGCGACCGTTTAAAATCGTCCGCTCGACCTCTATTAGCATTTGGTGAGTTTGCTTGCATTCCGCCGAGCGCCGCATTAGATAGACGTTTTGGTCCGGCGAGGCTCGCGTAGATCAGGCATTCGCGTCTGACTGTCAGGCTGGAAAGCCTGACCTACGTTTCGCGGGAGATTCCAAGTACGCTGTCGATTGCGCTTGAAAATATGATTTCGGCTTCCAAGAGAGACTGGTGGGCGCGGTACCTGGTGGTTCCGGCTGCCTTGGCCCTGATTGCAGGCGGGGCGTGGCTCGTTTGGAGCAGCTTCGAAGTTTCGATACTGCCCGGCGACATGCTCGTCGTGCAACTGCACCGTTCGTACTTCATGTCGCTGTTGGGCCTGTTGATGCCGATCTTCGGCGTCACATTGTTGTGGATGCTGACGACGACCGAATACGAAATCACCGCCGAGCGGCTGGTGTTGCGCTCCGGCCCCAGCCGCACCTGCATTCCCTTGGGTTCGATCGACAGGGCGTTCGCCGTCGACCGTCCCTGGCGCGGCGGCCTGGCCCGCGGCCCGGCCTGGTCGTTCGACATGCTGCGCGTCGACTATCGCCTGCCGAACGGCAAACGCGCCTCGCCGATCGTCTTTTCGCCTCGCGACAAAGACGAGTTTTTGCGCCGTCTGACGCAGTCGCTTCCGCAAGGCGAGACGTCAGAAGAAACCGTTGCCGAGTCGCCGGTCGAGGCGGCTCAGTAATTGCCTTCTCCGGATGAGTGCTCCCGCATGCCTTGGCAACGCTTCCGTTAATTCGCACTCGGGCGCCGGCGGCGTTGTTCAAACGGGCGCCGCAGCAGGTTATAACTGCGGCATGCCGGCTTAGCCTCGTCATTCGCCTCCTGGGAGCGCTCGCATGTCGCTGCGTCTGTTCGCCTGTTTGTGCCTGCTTTTGCCGCCCCTTGCATCCGTCGCCGCCGCGGCCGAAGCGCCCGAGGCGATCTATCACCACGGCAAGATCGTCACGGTCGACGACAAGTTTTCCCTCGCTGAAGCGCTGGCGGTAGGGCAGGGCAGGGTAGTGGCCGTCGGCGCGAGCGACGACGTGCTCAAGCTGAAGGGCGACGGCACGCGGCTGGTTGATCTGGCCGGCCGCACGGTCATTCCCGGCTTGATGGATTCGCACTCGCACGCCACCGGCGCGGCGATGACCGAGTTCGATCACCCGATTCCGGTGATGGAGACGATCGCCGACGTGCTGGCGTATATCAAGGCCCGCGCGGCCGCGGTCGAGCCGGGCGATTGGATCGTGCTCCGGCAAGTATTCATCACGCGTCTCAAGGAACAGCGTTATCCGACCAAGGCCGAGTTGGATGCCACGGCGCCGCACAACCCGGTGGTGTTTTCGACCGGGCCCGACGCCAGCGTGAGCTCGCTGGCGCTCAAACTGAGCGGCATCGACAAGGACTTTCAGCCGACCGGCTCGGGCAAGATCGAGCGCGATCCGGCCACCGGCGAACCGACCGGCATTCTGCGCAGCGCCTCGCGATACCTTAAAACCAAGGCCAAAAGCCGCAGCGCGAGCGAAGCCCAGCGCGACGAGCGGCTCGGGCAGTTGATTGCCGATTACAACTCGGTCGGCATCACGGGCATTTGCGACCGCGACGCCTCGCCCGGCGCCATCGCCCAATACGTTCGGCTCCGCGCGGCCGACGCCTTGAACGTGCGCGTGGCCATCTCGCACGGCGTTTCCAACAGCGGCCCGGCCGAAGACATCGCGCAGAAGATTCGCGAGATCGCCGCCCACCCGCTGCACATAAAAGGCGACGACCGCTTGCGGATCATCGGCGTCAAAACGTATCTCGACGGCGGCATGCTCACCGGCAGCGCGTACCTGCGCGAGCCGTGGGGCCTGAGCAAAATCTACTCGATCGACGACCCGCGGTATCGCGGCCTGCTGTATATCGAACCCGAGTTGCTCGCGGCGATGGTGCGGGCGGCGGTCGAGTCGGGTTTGCAATTCACCGCGCACAGCGTGGGCGATGGCGCGGTTCACGCGCTGCTGGACGCCTACGAAGAAGTCAACGAGACGACGCCCGTCGCGCCGACGCGGCCCTGCATCACGCACTCGAACTTCATGAGCCGCGAGGCGATCGACCAGGCCAAGCGGCTGGGCGTGATGGTCGACATCCAGCCGGCCTGGCTCTACCTCGACGCACACACGCTGGCCGCGCAGTTCGGCTACGAGCGGCTGCGTTATTTTCAGCCGCTAGCCAGCCTGTTCGCGGCCGGCGTGACGGCCGGCGGCGGCTCGGACCACATGCAAAAAATCGGCTCGCTGCGCTCGGTGAATCCCTATAACCCGTTCCTCGGCATGTGGACGGCGATCACGCGGAAATCGAAATACTACGCACGGCCGCTGCACCCGGAAGAGGCGCTTTCGCGCGAGCAGGCTTTGCGGTTCTACACGATCAACAACGCCCGGATCATGTTTCTCGATCACGTCGTCGGCTCGCTCGAAATCGGCAAGCAGGCCGACTTCGTCGTGCTCGACCGCGATCTGCTCACGTGCCCGGTCGACGACCTCCGCGATACGCAAGCCTTGCAGACTTTTCTGGCCGGCAAGCTGGTTTACGAGCGGAAGGCGCCGTGAGTGGCGGGCCGTGAGGCGATGGAACGTCTTTGGGAAGGGGACAGGGGGATACGGAGGAGATAGGGAGACGCAGGGCAGGGGAGTGCGATGGAGGGCCGGGCGCCCTCGCCCGGTAAGGAGTGGAGGGCCGGGCGCCCTCGCCCGGTAAGGAGTGGAGGGCCGGGCGCCCTCGCCCGACCGTGCGGTACGACGCGCCGGGCGGGGGCGCCCGGCCCTCCATGTTCGACGCCCCGACATCCAAGAGGGTAGAATTGTGCGAAGGAAAAGATCATGGCTTCGACCCAACCAATCACAGATCTCGGCCCGCCGGCGGGCTACAAGCCGCCGCCCGATCGAAAGCTCTCCGAAGAGGAGTTTCTCGCGTGGTGCGATGAAGACGTGAAGGCTGAATGGGTCGAGGGGCAGGTCATCGTGATGTCTCCCGCGAATTTCTCACACGCAAATCTGACGGCTTTTTTGCTCTCGTTGATCAGAATCTGGGTCGAAGACCGCGACTTAGGCGTGGTGTTGGGCCCCGAATTCGCCGTGCGCCTCAGCCCTCGCAGCCGCCGGGTGCCGGATGTGCTGTTTGTCGCCAAAGATCGCTTGCACAACCTGCGGCCGACGCATCTCGAAGGCCCGCCGGATTTGGCGATCGAAATCGTTTCGCCCGACAGCGTCGTGCGAGATTGGCGCGAGAAATACTACGACTACCAATCGACCGGCGTGCGCGAATACTGGGTCATCGATCCGGCCAACCAGCGCGTCGAAGCGTACCAGCTTGTCGAGGGCGCCTATCAAGAAATTCTGCACGATCACGATCGCATCGCATCGAGCGTGCTTGCCGGCTTTTGCCTGAGAAACGAATGGCTCTGGCGCGCCGAGTTGCCGAAGGTTCGCGACGTGCTGAAAGAGATTGAGGCGGACAAATAAAGCGGCCAAAGTAGTAGGCATACATACCTACTTCGCCTTTATCCCGAAGAACTATCGCGTCTATGTCACGGCGCCTGGCTACGAGCCGGCCGGCATTTGGCTGCGCGATGCACTGGGCGAGGAGTATGACCTGTTGCGTCGGCCGCCGATCGAACCGATCCGCATTGAATTGCGGCGAACGCCGAAGGCGTCGAAGCCGTGGCTGGCAAGCAGAAGCGGAGCAGGGCAGGGGAGACCTGTTTCGAAATCGGCCGATCTAGAAAGCAGCTCCGCCTTCTATTCCTTCGAACGTTCGCTTCCGTTAGCCTAAAGGTCGGCCTTCGATCCGGACTCTCGCAAAGGCCAATCGGATGCAGCATGGACGCAGTCGCCTTCAGTACTCGTTGCGGTCGTTGCTTCTCGCTGCGACGGCCCTGGCCGTCTTTTTAGGCTGGCAGGCTGATCGGGCGCGGCGGCAGCGCGAAGCCGTGGCGGCGGTCCGCGCCAGCGGTGGCTCAGTGGTTTACGATTACCAACTCGTCGGCGGCAAAAAAGACCTTTCGGCGAAGCCGCCCGGGCCGTCCTGGATGGTGATGCTCCTTGGCGAGGATTATTTCGCCGTGGTTGTACAGGCAAGCGCGGGAGGCGAGGGGTTCGATTATCGCCGCTTGGCCGAGTTGAATCATCTAAACGAGGTTGAGATTTATCCCGAAGGGGCTGAACTCAATGAAGAACTCGGTTGCCTCAAAGATCTGGCCGAATTGGAGTGTTTGGTCATTCGCGGCGAACAATTGACCGGGCTCGCCGGGCTGAGCCACATTCGCAGTTTGAAAACGCTCGTACTGCATGCGGCAGCGAAGATCGATGACAAAGAGCTTCACCACTTGTGGAAACTGGAGAACTTAAGGCTGGCGGGATTAGGAAATGCCGGGGTCACGGAAAACGGGATAGAGCTTCTGCAACGCGCTTTGCCCGACTGCGAGGTTCGCTGGCTGAATCCCGCATCCGGCGCGTTAGCCCGCTTCGCACCCCAGGCCACGCGGGCGCGTTCCCGACCGACGGCTCGATAGGAGACGGACCGCAAGCTTGTTCCGTCGCTGCGGCATGAATCACCGCAACTTTTTCATCGCGTTGCTACTGCTCTGGCTGGGCATCGCCCTCACGACTGGGGTGCTTATGTCCCCGGGATTGACC
>DATKRK010000458.1:0-16136 GCA_035532215.1 Pirellulales bacterium
GCAGGCGAAAGCCGCGCCCGACTTAGGCCCCCGCCTGCCCGATCCGGCGGTTGCGGGCGTGCCGGATGCCGGCGAGATCGAACCGACTGAAGTTCGCGACGAAAAACCCGCGGAGAGCGCGCCCGAAGGCATGCTCTGGATTCCGCCGGGCAAGTATTCGATGGGCAGCGCCTACGAGCCGTTCGGCGACGCGCGGCCGATCCATACGGTCGAGCTGGACGGCTTCTGGATGGACGAAACTCCGGTCACCAATCGACAGTTCGCCGCCTTTGTCGAGGCCACGGGGTATGTGACGATCGCCGAGCGCAAGCCCAAGGCCGAAGACTTTCCCGGCGTGCCGGAAGAGAATCTCGTGCCCGGCTCGCTGGTCTTCATGCCGACCGACGGCCCTGTGCCGCTGCACGACTACGCGGCCTGGTGGGCCTACGTGCCGGGCGCCTCATGGCGTCACCCGGAAGGCCCGGAGAGCAGCATCGCCGGACGCGACGATCATCCGGTCGTGCAGATCGCCTGGTTCGATGCCGAAGCTTACGCCAAGTGGGCGGTCAAGCGACTGCCGAGCGAGGCCGAATGGGAATACGCGGCCCGCGGCGGTTTGACGCAAAAGCCCTACGTCTGGGGCGACGAGTTCATGCCCGGCGGCCAGTTCATGTGCAACAGTTGGCAGGGCCGCTTCCCCTATCAAAACACGAAGCAAGACGGCTGGACGCGGACCTCGCCCGTGAAAAGTTTCCCGGCGAACAAGTTCGGCCTGTACGACGTGGCGGGCAACGTCTGGCAGTGGTGCTCCGACTGGTATCGTCCCGACTACTACGCGGAAAGCCCGGCCAAAGATCCGCAAGGACCGATCGACAGCTTCGATCCGAACGAGCCGGGCATTACCAAGAAAGTGCAGCGCGGCGGTTCGTTTTTGTGCAGCGATCAGTATTGCTCGCGGTACCTGCCCGGCGGCCGAGGCAAAGGCGCCTTGGACACCGGCAGTTCGCACGTCGGTTTTCGTTGCGTGCGCTCGGGGCGTTGATTTACGCCCCTAGTGCCGCCCGCGTCTTTTCGACCAGTTGGTTGTCGGGCTCGGTCGAGCCGTTCAGGTTGAACATGCTGGCGGCCAGGTAGCGGCCGCGCCAGTCAGGCGAAACGTGGTGATAGTCTTCGAGCACGGCCGAACTGAACTTGTAGTCGTGCGCGTCGTTCCCCTTGAGGAACACCAACAGCCGCGCGGCATCGATCAGCGGCTTCGGGTCGGTGTGCTGCGTGGCGTAGTTCAACGTCTTGCGCGCGGCGGTCATCGGGTCGCGCTTCACGTCGGCGAAGATCTCGTTGACTGCCTCGGCGCCAACCGCTGTGAGCGGGGCCGGTTCCAACTCCGCCAGTTTCACGTCGGCCACCGGGCCGCGGCCTTGCATGGCCGTATGGAACATCGATAAAAACGCGGCGTTTTGCAGCATCAACAGCCGCCGGTTGCGGTCTTCGGTGTTGGCGTTGAAGGCGAAGTGCAGCGCGTTGGTCGAAGTAACAGCGTGTAAGCCCACGATGCCCGGCTGCCGGGCCAGCAATTCGCCGGCGCCGACGAACAGCGCGTCCCAGATCGATTGCGGGGCCACTTTTCGGTTCAGCATTTCCACGACCTGCTCGCAGCAGTCGCTGGGCGAACCGTCGTGCAAAGTCTTCAGCAGATCGGCCGTGGCGCGCGAATCGATCTCGCCCTGCTGCCAGCCTTCGCGAATCTTGGCGATCCGCTCGGCGTTCTCGCGGCCGGGCCGATCGGGCGGCAAATCGAGCTTCGCCGGATTGCCATCCTCGTGCATCAGCATGGCGTAGGCCAGCGAACGCAGCACCGGCTCGGCGTGCTGCCAGCCGATCGCCTCGAGCGTGCGCCAGCCGTTGGCCGCGTAGATCGCCTTGTGGCCGATCGAGCGGAAATCGCGCGAGGCGAAACGGCTGAACAAGTTGAACAACGCCTTCCGGTCGCCCGAGCGAGCCAGCGCCGCCGCGGCGACGTCGGCCTGGGCTTCGTCCCATTGGTCCATGGCCTCGACGAACGCGGCCTCGGCCTTATTGCCCGCCGGCAGGCCCGATTCATCGACCGCCTGCATCGTCCAGTCGCCCTCGCGGACGTCCTGGGCCTGCGCGTCTTTGAAGTAATCGAGCGCCCAGAAGATCGGCAGCCAGCGATGTTCATCGGGCGAGGAGAGGCTGGCCAGATGCGCCGCATTGACCACCAGCACGGCGTGGAACTTGAAGCCGACCTGCGGCCGCGGCTGCACGTTGCGAATACCGGCCAAGAACAGCGCCGCGAGGACTTCTTGGTACGTCGTGCCGCCGTGAATCTTGCCAGCGACCTGCTCCAGCAGTTTTTCTCGCGGAGTTTCTTCCAGCAGCCGCACCAGCGGCTCGATTCCCCCCTGGAACTGCACCTTACCGGGATCGAGCTTCGCCTCGGCGGCGCCGACCGGCCGCAGCTTGCTGATGAACCCCAGATCGCCCATTCCGGCGAGCGCGCCGCCGGCGGCGGCCGCTCGCAAAAAACCTCTCCGCGTGGCGGGATGCGACATGATTTCCTCCCTCACTGAAATGGAGCGTTCGGGAAGCCAGAAGGCGCGTGTGGAAATTGCGCCCGGATTATAAGCGTCTTGAGTGAGCTTGTCGTGCCGCCGGCGGGGAATTCGTGGTGTCCTAGCAGTGTGTGGCTGGGCAAAATCCTGCCGATTCACTCGGGGATCGGCCAGTCCTTGATGTAGCGCGGCTGGACGGGGCCTGGCGCCGCATGAAGCTTCTTCACCTCTCTCGCAAACGCCTCACGTTCGCGCTGCACTCGGCCCCGCTCCCGCTGAAAGCCAATTCCGCCCAAGAACGCCGCCACGACCAGCGTCAGCCAGAACAAAATCCGCAATGAACCGCCTTTTCTGGCATTTAGCGGCATTTTTTTCGGATACTCTAATTTTCGGCATCAGGATTGCGGATGAGATTTAACCGCCGTATGATTGCCCCTCGTTCATCCGCGCGCTAAACTGGGTTAGGAGGGCCGCCATGTCAGCGATGCACGAAATGCAAAAGCAACTCCCATTCAGCCAAGAGGAAAGGGCCGCACTTTCCAAGCAACAAGAAGCTTCGCTTCAGCAAGCGTATCAAGAAGAGGCTCGCCGCCAATATGCCGCCGGCATCTTTCTTCGCCAAGTTGGCAATATGTGGCGCCATGCTCCTATCGCCAATACGAGCTTCTGGGTTCGTCTAAACGCAGCCTTCGAAAAGGCCAGCCGCGGCAATGACTGACGATCCTGGGAATCGAGGCCCAGCAACACAGCTTCAATTGCCTGCCGGCCCCCTCGAAACGCGCATGGCAGCAATGGAAAGCCGGCTGACCAAACTGGGCGTTTGCTGTTGATCTAGCTGGCGTGGCTGCCGGCTGCATTAATATCCTGGCCTGAAACCGGCCGACGTTCACGACGCTTTAGCTTACGCCTACGATCATCTGAATGAGATCGAAGCCGATCTGGCGTCCGACGATGAAGCGACCGTGAAAGCACGGCGGATGGGAAATACTGCAACGTGAGCGCGCCGAGTTTCTTCACGGACGAAGATGCTATACTTTGGCGCTCATGAGCGCCGATTTTCATGCCTGGGCCGAAGAAGTCAGACGGCTGTATCACGCGCTGCGGGCGCTTGAGCCGGCGGCCGCAGCCGTAGGCGTCGCGGCGCCGACGGGCGAAGAATGGTTCGCCCTGCTCGAACATAAGCTGGCGCCGCAGCTTGAAGCCGAACCGTTCTTGGTCGTGGCCGTGGTCGGCGGCACGAATATCGGCAAGTCGGTGGTGTTCAATCATTTGGCCGGCGAAACGGCCAGCGCCGTGAGCCCCTTGGCGGCCGGCACCAAGCATCCGGTCTGCCTGGCGCCGCCGGGCTTTGCCGACCAGGCGACGCTCGACAAGCTGTTCGAGGGCTTTTCGGTTCGCCCTTGGCATGCGGCGACCGACGCGCTGACCGAAGCGGCCGAGCACCTGCTGTTTTGGCGCGTGGGCGAAAACGTGCCGCCGCGGCTGCTGTTGCTCGACACGCCCGACATCGATTCCGACGCGCACGTGAATTGGCAGCGGGCCGACCAGATCCGCCAGTCGTCCGACGTGCTGGTCGCCGTACTCACGCAGCAGAAATATAACGACGCCGCGGTGAAGCAGTTCTTTCGCAAAGCGGCTGAAGCCGATAAGCCGGTGGTCGTCGCGTTCAACCAGTGCGATCTGGAAGCCGACCGCGAGTACTGGCCGCAGTGGCTGGCCACGTTCGTCGGCGAAACGGGCGCGCAGCCGGAGCTGGTCTACGTCATTCCCTACGATCGGGCGGCCTCGACCCAATTGCGACTGCCGTTTTACGCCGTCGGCTGCGAGGGGCGGCAGGCCCCGGCCGAAGCGTCGAGCTTGCGCGAGGAACTGGCCCGGCTGCACTTCGACGCCATCAAGATTCGCACTTTCCGCGGGGCGATCGACCGCGTGCTCGATCTCGAGCAGGGCGCCGCCGCCTACCTGGCGCGGTTGCAGGCGGCCAGCGCCGAATTCGCCTCGGCGGCCAAAACGCTTTCGACCGCCGACATGGCCCGCGTGCATTGGCCGACGGTTCCTTCCGGACTGCTGGTCGACGAGATTCGCGTTTGGTGGGACGCCCGCCGCAGCGGCTGGACTCGGCAGGTTCACGGTTTCTATCGCACGCTGGGGCAAGGCGTGGCCTGGCCGATCCGCACCGCCTGGGAAGCCTATCACGGGGCCGAGCGCGACCCGCTCAGGAGTTTTCGCCTCCGCGAGCGCGAAGCGATCTTGGAAGCCGTACAGAAACTGCTCGAAGAACTCGAGCGGCTGGCACAAATCGGCAATGATACGCTGCGCCCGCGGTTGGAAAAACTGCTCGGGGGCGGCGCGCGAGGGCGGTTGCTCCAGCGCGTCACGGCGGCGCACGCCCAACTGCCGGCCTTGAGCGACGATTACCGCGAATTCCTCCGCGGCGAGCTGGATCGCTGGAGCGGCGAAAACCCGCGGGCCGTACACTGGCTGCGTTCTCTCGACCACGTGATGGCGCTGGCCCGACCGGCGATCACCGTTTCCCTGGCCGTCAGCGGCTGGATCGTGGCGGGCGATGTGGTGGGCCATGCCGCGGCGCAGGCCGTGAGCCACACGGCGACCAATCTGGCGACCGAAGCGGCGATCGCCGGCGGCATCACTGGCGGCGGCGAAGCGGTGGTCAGCGTCACCGGCGAAGGGGTCAGCCAGGCCGCCGCCCGGCTGTTCAGCCGGTTGCAAACCAAATACGCCGAGCTGCGCGCCGCCTGGCTGGCCGAATGGCTCGAGCGCGAGTTGTTGGCCGACTTGCTCGGCGAACTGCGCCGCGGCGCCGAAGTGCCCCACTCCGCCGCGGTCCGTGACGTAAAGCGCGCGCTGGCCGCCCTGCGGGCGGTGCAGGCATAGTGCCTCATCAAGTCTGATTTGATGGCGGCAGAGCGAAGCGATGCCCCAGCGAACTGGGGCTTCGCCAAGGCTCAGCCGCCAGCCACCCGACTGTCAAAATGGCGTTGAAGAAGCACTAGCCCTCGCCCACGAACACATGAACTTCCTTTGCAGATCGGTTATGATGCTTCTCGCTTGCTGATGCCTCCCTCCTCCCTCCCGACTCTCGACTCCTAACTCCTGCCCGCCCCATGCCCCTCGACCTTAAACGCCTCGACACCGTCCAGCTCATCCCGCTCACGCCTTTCTCCGCCGATGGAAAGCACCTGCGCAGCGAAGTGCTGGGCGAGTTAATCAAAGACCTGTTCAACGCCGGCATCCGCGTATTCATCCCAGCTGCGGGCACCGGCGAGTTTCATTCGATGTCGGCCGCCGAGATCGTCGAGTGCAGTCGCGTGGCGCGGCAAGCCGTCGGCAAAGAGGCGGTCATCATGACGCCGGTCGGGCTGAGCCTCGATCACGCGCTGACGATCGGCCGCCGCGCGGCGGAAGTCGGCGCTGATTGTTTGCTCGTGATGCCGCCCGTGCATCCGTATCTGTCCGACGCCGGCTTCGCCGATTATCTGAAGGTGCTGGCCGAAGAGTTGCCGCTGCCGCTGTTGGCCTATAAGAAGGGACCGCTGCCCAGCGACAAACTGCTGGCAGACTGCGGCGCCGCGGGCCAGTTGGTCGGCATCAAGTATGCCGTCAACGACATGAACCTATTCGCGCAGTTCGTGCCGAAGGCCGGCCGGCTGGGGCTCTACTGCGGCACGGCCGAACGCTGGGCGCCGTTCTTCATGCTGGCCGGCGCCACCGGCTACACGACCGGCGCCGGCAACCTTTGCCCGCGGCTGACGCTGGCGATGTTCGCCGCCCTCGAGCGCGGCGACTACGACGAAGCGATGCGGTTGATGAAGTTGATCCGGCCGATCGAAGACTTCCGGGCCCGCGACGGCGATTCGTACAACATCAGCCTGCTGAAATTCGCCTTGAGCCTGAAGGGGTTTGACGTCGGCCCGCCGCGGCCGCCCAATCGCCGCCTGACCGCCGCCGAGCAGGACGAAGCCAGGCGGATGCTCGAGCCGATTCTGGCCGCCGAGGCGAAGCTGGCGGGCGGGGCGCGTTAGGCGGCAGTCGGTAGGCGGCAGTCGGTAGGCAGTAGGTGGCAGGCGATAGGCGGTAGACGGCCGTTGCCGCCTGCCAAGTAGGGCGGGCATTCCTGCCTGCCAAGTGCCCGACGTCGTTCGCCGTTTCTGTTTTTACGGCGACGGGGCAGGCAAGAATGCCTGCCCTACTGAGCGACGGGGCAGACAAGAATGTCCGCCCTACTGAGCGACGGGGCAGGCAAGAATGCCTGCCCTACTGAGGCGGTTGATCTGCGGCGCCGTATTGCACCAGTGCAACCATGGCGAAGATGCCGGTCAGAGCGACGCCTTGCAACAGCGTCACGCGCTCTTCGTCGAGCCAGCCCCAAACCATTGCGCCCACCGGCACGAGGTACGTCACCATGCCGGCGAACAGCGGCCCCTGGTCGAGCACCATCTTGTTGAACATCAGCATGGCGGGCTAGAACGAGATTCGCTTTACACCCGAGCGAGCGATTCGCTATGCTCATCTTGGGGGCCAAGGGACTGGCCGTATTCATTCTACCCAAGTCAGGAGGGAACGCATCATGGATGGCGGTTTGAGAAGAGCGATGGCCGCGGGCGTGTTCGTCGAGTTCTGCGACGAGCGCGGCAACACCGTGGGGCAAGCCGTCTACGCCGATTGGCATGGCCGGCCGGTGCCCGTCGTGGGCGATACCGTGTGTTGCGCCGTTGTCTCGCCGATTACCGGCCGCCGGCAAAAGTTGATTGGCTGCGTGGTCAGGCGCCACTTCGAAGTGCAGCACGAAGCGGACGGACGGCCGTGCGTGTGGGTGCGGCTGTTGCTGCAAACCATCGCCAAGCCTGCGGCGCCGAAGAGCGGACGGCTGCCGCGGATTCGTTTCTCGGCGAATTAAGCCGAAGCCGCGTTTTGCAGCGCGATCGGTTCCGCTGCGCGGCGCGGCAAGGCGAAACATATCGCACTCGACGCGATGGAGACGCCGGCAAATGCGTAAAACGAGGCCGCCGGCTGCCCGAGTCGCTCGAACAGGTCGATCGTGCCGATCGCCACCGGGCTGGCAAGTCCCCAAGTCAGGCCCATCGTCAGCCCGCTCGCGATGCGCTGTCCGTCGGGCAACAATTCCTGGCCGCGACTGACCACGAGCGGCAACGTCACGCCCAGGGCCAGCCCTGCCGCCGCCGCACAAACGCTGGACAGCATCGCTGGCGCCAAGGGGCAGATCGCCAACAAGCCCGCCGCCAGCAAGGGCAAGGCCCAGAACGCGCGTCGTTCGTTATGTCTGCGAACGAACGCGGCGCAAGCCACGCTGCCCCCGCCGATCGCCGCCATGAACAAAGATTGGGCCAACCCCACGTCGGCGTTCGTGCCGCCCGCTTCCTTGATCGCGAACGCCAACCCCAGCGGCACGCCCAGCACCGGCGTCGCGCGAAACACGCCTAAAGCCACGAGCAGCGCAAGCGATCGTTTCTTGCCGTGCAGCAATCGGCCGAGCGGCGCCTTGACCCGATCGCGGGGCGCGACGGGCGCCGGCGCACGTCGCAAGCCCCAAGCCACGGCGGCCAGCGCGGCCCAACCCCAGGCCAGGGTCCAGACCAGCGACGGCCGCCCATAAGCCGCGGTCAGCGTGCCGGCATAAAACGGTCCGAGCGCCTGCCCGACGTAACCGCCGATGGCGAAGATCGATAGCGCGCGGCTGCGATTCTCCGGCGCACATGAGGCCGCCAACGCCGCCGCCTCGGGATGAAACGCCGCAATGCCCACGCCCCCCGCGGCCAGCAGCAGACACAGCGCCGCAAACGAATCGGCCATCGCCGCGCCGCAGATGCACGCGGCGCCGGCGGCCGGCCCCGCCCAAATCAGCCACCGCGCCTGGCGCCGTTCGGCCCAATAGCCGATCGGCAGTTGCAGCACCGAAGTCGACAGGTTCCACAGCACGAAGGCCGTTTGGAACTGCACGTCGCCCAAGGCCAAGTCGCTGCGCAAGTCGGGCCACAGCGGCTGGACGGTCAGCGCGATCGTGTCGACCACGACATGGCAAACGGCGAGCAACAACAGCAGTTTCAGCGGCGGCACGGGCGGGCAATCGGCTTGGCGGCGAGGGGAGGTTGGCTTTGTTTTACGTGTGAATTTCAGCAAGTTCAAGGCGGGCCTTTACCAGGACCGCGGTTCGGGCACGATACAATGAAGGCGGTACAATGACGCAGGAGCGAAAACCGCTCGTCGCGCGTTCAACGAGCCGACGACGCAGCAAGCGCGCCATGACGACCCGACAACCGCCAGGGAGGTTCGCCCATGACGATCGAGCTTTCGAGCGACGCTTTTTCGCAGGGAGCGAAAATCCCGCGAAAATTCACCGGCGACGGCCAGGACGTTTCGCCGCCGCTACGTTGGCAGAACGTCCCGCCCGATGTGCGAGAATTCGCCTTGATCTGCGACGACCCCGACGCTCCCAGCCCCGAGCCGTGGGTCCACTGGGTGCTGTATAAGATTCCCGCCGACGTTCGCGAACTACCCGAAGGGCTGCCGGCCGAGGTCAGGCTCAAGAGTCCGCACGGGGCCTTGCAAGGGCTCAACTCCTGGCCTTCGGGCCGCACGGTCGGCTATCGAGGTCCGGCGCCTCCTCGCGGCCACGGCACGCACCATTATCACTTCCGCCTGTACGCCTTGGATACGACGCTGCACCTGCCGGCTCAAAGCGACAAGCACGCGCTGCTCAAAGCCATCGCAGGTCACATCCTGGCCGAAGGCGAGTTGATTGGAACGTATGAACGCTAGTCCGGCGCCGGCGGGAAAACGTTCCTGCTGGCAACCGCAGAGGCACAACCGTTCGTAGGTCAGGCTTTCCAGCCTGACGCAACCAGGTCTTGTCAGGCTAGAAATCCAGCCCTTTGAAGGTGTCGTTTTGATAGCCTGGGAAATTTAGGGAGGTTCACGGCGAGCGACGCGCAAAAACACCGTCTTTTGTCGCGTGAACTCGCCTCGAATGGCTCGCCACCGCGCGAGCCACTGCGTTCGCTCATTCGTTGGCCGCGTGTGAAGTCACGGAAAACCCATCAAATTCCTCGGGAAAAAGCATACCACCTTCAAAGGGCTGGCTAGAAAGCCCGACCTACCTGACGCAACCACGCTTTGTCCGGCTAGAAAGCCCGACCTACTTGTCGTCCGTCGATCTTCGCAAGCCGCCCAACTTGCCGGCGTTTGCAAATTGTGAAAGCTGGGATAGTTCCCAACCGCCGTTTCGGGTACTTTTCCAGGGCGAGTTTTTCCAAAAGAGCTTTTGTTCGATGCCATGGATTACGAAGTCCAGCGCTGCACGCGGCACTGCGCCGCCAGCGGCCGCGAATTCCAAGAAGGCGAAGAGTTTTATTCGGTGCTCGTGGCCGAAGGCGCCAGCGTGCGGCGTTACGATTACGCCGTCGACGCCTGGTCCGGACCGCCGGAAAAATCGCTTGGCTATTGGAAGTCGCGAATGCCGACGCGCGAAGCCCAGGCGAACAAGCCGAAGTTGGCCCCTGGCGAGGTCATGCTGCAACTGTTCGCCGAATGGGAAGCGGCGCCCGACAAACAAGACCTGCGTTACGTGCTGGCGCTATTGATGGTCCGCCGCCGCATTTTGCGTTTGGAAGAAACGCTGACCGACGAACCCGAGGGCGAAGTGCTGGTGCTTTATTCTCCGCGCGACGAGAACCTTTATCGCGTGCCGGTCGTAATGCCTGGCGAAGCCCGCATCCAAGAGATTCAGGATGAGCTGGGAAATCTGTTGTTTGCGAGCTCCTCGTAAACGCGCCGCGGCGGCGAGGCGCCGACGCCCTTCACCTTGCGGAGTACGGATCGTGGCCCGACAGACCCGCTTTTGGCTGCTGTTGTCGACGCTGCTGGTCTCGGCCAGCGGCGCCAGTTGCCCGCAAATGCTCTACATGAATCGCCCGGCCGGACCGCGGGTGCTGCCGGTCACGCCGACGATGAGCGACGTGATCCAGGTCGTGAACGCCAACACCTCGCGGGTGCAGTCGGTGTACACCGAGCACGCGACGATCAGCGGCCCCTTTCCGTTTTCGCTGCGAGCCAAAGTGGCGATTGAAAGGCCGCAGCGATTGCACCTCTGGGCCGATACGATGATGACCGGGCCGGAGGTCGACCTGGGCAGCAACGACGAGATGTTCTGGTTCTGGGCCAAGCGCGTGCCGCCGCCGGCGGTGTTCTTCTGCCGCCACGATCAATTCGCCCTCAGCGCTGCGCGGAATCTGCTGCCGGTCGAGCCCGAATGGCTGATCGACGCCTTCGGACTGACCACGCTCGATCCGAACGTCCAGCATCGCGGCCCGACGCTCGT
Source organism: Pirellulales bacterium (assembly GCA_035532215.1). Classification (GTDB taxonomy): domain Bacteria; phylum Planctomycetota; class Planctomycetia; order Pirellulales; family JAICIG01; genus JAICIG01. Next base: position 10,909 of record DATKRK010000458.1, read on the forward strand.
CGGCGGGCGGATCCGAATTGACTCGCCTTTGCAAACGTCCAACGGGCCGATGAGCAAAGTCACGTTCCTCGACGAATCGCAGGGCTGGGTTCTGGCTCAGCATTTGTACGACTCGCAGAACAAGCTCGTGGTCAGCGCGATTTCCAGCCGTCATTGGCGCGATCCGGCAACGGGCATCGTGCTGCCGACGCGGATTGAATTGCAGACGCCGGCCACGGCCAGTGCGCCGCTGTTCTCGCTACAACTGGATATGCACGACCTGCAAGTCAACAAACTACCGCCGAACCCGCAGTTGTGGACGATGCCGTCGTATCCCGGCTATCCGCCGATGAATCTGGCCGATCCGAACCTGCGGATCGCCCCGCCAGGCGGCGCAGCGGTTCCGGCCGGCGCCACCCGCCCGGCGCAGCCCCAGGTGCGCTATTAGCGGTTGTGCTCGCCGCGGTTTTTGATACCAATGACGAGTATGTAGCATCCCTCTCCCTCCGGGAGAGGTTAGGTGAGGGCAATCGAACCGCAGAGGCCGTCTCTGCCCCATTGCATCACGACCTGAAGAAACGCCGGATTTTTCGCCCATGCACGAGTTGACCCGTGAACTGTTCGTCAAAAACGACTCGAAGATCGTCATGTTGGTGGCCGACGGCCTGGGCGGGCTCCCGCTCGAGCCAGGCGGCCTGACCGAGTTGGAAACGGCCCGCACCCCGAATCTTGACGCCCTGGCCAAACGCGGCGTGCAAGGCGGCAGCATTCCGGTGGCGCCGGGCATCACGCCCGGCAGCGGCCCGGGGCACCTGGGGCTGTTCGGCTACGATCCGCTCAAGTACCAGATCGGCCGCGGAGCGTTGGAAGCCACGGGCATTGGCTTCGAACTCGGTCCGAACGACGTCGCCTGCCGCGGCAATTACTGTACGCTCGACGCTCAGGGAAATATCAGCGACCGCCGGGCGGGCCGCATTCCCAGCGAGGAGAGCGCGCCGCTGGCCGCCGTGTTGCGGAACGTGAAAGTTCCCGGCGTCGAAGTTTTCGTCGAACCGGTCAAAGAGCACCGCTTCGTGGCCGTGTTTCGCGGACCGGGCCTGGGCGGCCACGTTCACGACACCGACCCGCAGGCCGTCGGCGTGCCGCCGCTCGATCCGGCCGCCGCCGATCCGGCCAGCCAGAAGACGGCCGACGTGGCCCGCGAGTTCGTGGCCCAGGCGCGCAAGCTGCTGGCCGACCAGCCCAAGGCCAACGGCCTGACCTTGCGCGGCTTCTCGCCGCGCCCCTCGCTGCCGAGCTACGAAGAAGTCTACGGGCTGCGCGCCGCGGCCATCGCCGTCTATCCGATGTACAAAGGCTTGGCGCGGCTGGTGGGTATGGACCTGGCCGGCAAGGCGCAGACGCTCGGCGAACAGCTCGACGTGCTTGCCGAAAAGTGGAACGACTACGACTTCTTCTTCATCCATTTCAAATACACCGACAGCACGGGCGAGGACGGCGCCTTTCAAGCCAAGGTGGCCCGCATCGAAGAACTCGACCAGGTCATTCCGCGCGTCACCGCGCTCGATCCGTCCGTGCTCATCGTCACCGGCGACCATAGCACGCCTAGCTACCTGAAAAGCCACAGTTGGCACCCCGTGCCGACGCTGTTGGTTTCGAACTGCTGCCGCTACGACGGGCTCGAAGCCTTTGGCGAGCGGCAAAGCCTGCGCGGCGGGCTCGGCCAGTTCGAGGCCAAGCACCTGATGACGCTGGCCTTGGCCAACGCCGGCCGGTTGGGCAAGTTCGGGGCGTGATCGGCCGGAGCGCCGACGTAGGCGGGTCGCACGCGGAGGCGCGGAGTTCGCGGAAGGAAACGAGAGTCTTGCGGTCCCGGCTTTGCCTGTAGCTTAAGGCATAGCTCCTGTTTCGCGCTTTCGACCTTTCGCGTTTTCGCGATCCTCCTTTACGTCGGTCGGGCAAGGACGTGGTTTTGGTCGCCAAAAGGATCTTCGCGCGTCGGCATGCTATGATGGCTAAGATGCGGCGCCGAACTCTTTTTCACTTTGCGATTGCGCTCGCCTGGGTCAGCCTGGCGTCGGGCTGCGGCGGCGAAACGCCCGTCGCAAGGAAGCCTGTTGAACAACCTCCCGCAGAACACCCGCGCGCCGCATCCGCTTCGCAACCGGCAAAGCCGAAGCCTTCCGTCGTCGCCCCGACGGTGGCGCCCGATTTGACGGCCAAGGTTTCGCCTCTCGCGTCGCCGCCAGCCACGGCCTCCGAACCCGCCCCGGCGTCACCAACGCAGAAGGCGGCAGTCGCGGCTCCCGCCCCGCCGCCGATCGACGATGAGCGAGTTGCGGCTCAGGGCATTCACAAGCTGGCCAGCAAGCACCTGACGCTCTATACCGACTTGCCGCTCGACGACGAAGTCAAGGCCCTGCCCGATGCGTTCGATCAGGCGTATCCGCAGTGGCGCGCGTATGTGGGCCTCGCCGGTCGCGAGGCGGCGCCGTGGCACGTGGTCGGCCGGCTGATGAATGACGAAGCCAAGTTTCGCGCCGCCGGCTTGCTGCCCGACGATCTGCCGGAGTTTCCCAACGGCTACACGCGCGACAACGAAATCTGGTGGCGCGAGCAGCAGTCGGCCTATTATCGCCGGCACTTGATGCTGCACGAAGGCACGCATTCGTTCATGTACGCCCATTTCGGCACGTGCGGTCCTGCGTGGTACATGGAAGGCCTGGCCGAATTGCTCGGCACGCATTCGTTCGCCGGCGGAAAGGTGAAGCTCGACGTGTTTCCGGTCAACCGCGACGACGTGCCGTATTGGGGCCGGGTGAAGCTGGTGCGCGACGATATCGACGCCGGGCGGACGCTGAGTCTGGAGCAGGTGCTGCGTTTGGAGCCCGGCCTGTACTCGACGGTCGAGTCTTACGGTTGGTGCTGGGCGACGGCGGCCTTTCTCGATGGCCACCCGCGCTATCGCGAGCGTTTTCGCCGGCTGCCGGCCGAGCTGCAAAACCCCGACTTCAACGCCCGCGTGAAGGCGGCGTTCGCCAGCGATTGGTCCGATTTGAACGAAGAGTGGCAGTGCTTCACGGCCGATCTCGAATACGGCTACGACCTGGAGCGGAACGTTATCGAGTTCGCGCCGGGCGAGCCGCTGTCCGCCGGCGGAGCTCAAGTCAACGTCGCCGTCGAGCGCGGCTGGCAAGCGACGGGCCTTCGCCTGGAGGCCGGCAAGACCTATCGGCTCGCAGCCAGCGGCCGCTTTCAGATCGCTTCCAAGCCGCGCGTTTGGAGGTGCGAAGCCAATGGCATCACGATTCGCTACCACGGCGGCCGCCCGCTCGGCATGTTATTGGCCGCCGTACATCCCGAGCCCTACGATGCGGCGTGCATCAGTTCCTTCCTCTCGCCCATCGAGATCGGCCTCGGCGCCGAATGGACGCCGACCGAGAGCGGCACGCTCTACCTTCGCATCAACGATTCACCCGCCGAACTGGCCGACAACGCCGGCAGCTTGCAGGTGCAAGTATCGGCGGAATAGTTCCGTCGCCTCCGTTGCAGCAGTGGCGCCTCGTCAATTCCGAGTTGCAGGGTGGCTGGCGGCAGAGCGAAGCGATGCCCCAGCGAACTGGGGCTTCGCCTAGGCTCAGCCGCCAGCCACCCGATCGCCAACAGATTCTGCTGAGGAACCTGTTTCGTGCCATAGCAGCCCAGCTCCGGCCCGAAGTCCTCGGCGATCAGCCACAAGATATTCGGCCGCCCGGCGGCTTCGGCATTCGAGCCGAAAGCGGCCGCCGACAACAGTGCGAAGAAAACGAGAGAGAAGCTGCGCATGATTCGTCTCCGCCGTAATCGAGTTAGAATCACAAAGTTGCTTACTCGCTCGCGTCCATCAAGGGACTTCTACTTCGCTCGCGCCAACTCTCGCAGCACGGCCAATCCCCGGTCGATCGTCTCGTCGCTGGCCGCGTACGAAATGCGGAAATGCGTGTCGCGGGCGCTGAAAATGCCGCCGGGAATCATCAATAGCTGCCGCTTGATCGCCTCGGCCACGAACTCGCTGGCCGTGCCCCAGGGGGCTTTGGGAAACACGTAAAAGGCGCCGCCGGGCGTCACGACTTCGTAGTTCTCTTTGAGCCCGGCGACCATCCGATCGCGCTTGCGGCGATAGTCGGCGATGTAACTGCTCATGTCGACGTCGAGCGCCACCGCGCCGGCCCATTGCGCGGGCTGCGGCGCGCAGACGAACGTGTATTGCTGCATCTTCAACATTTCGTCGATGATCGCCTTCGGCCCGTGCGCATAGCCCAGCCGCCAGCCGGTCACGCCGTAGGTCTTGCTGAAGCCGTCGACGACCAGCGTTTCGGGGTTGTAGCGGGCCGGCGATACGAATGGCGCGTCGTAGCAAAACTCGCGATAGATCTCGTCGCTCACCAGCACGATATTGCGCTCGGCGGCCAGCTCGGCCAAAGCCCGCGTCTCGGCTTCGCCGGCCGCGGCGCCGGTCGGATTGCAGGGGCTATTGAACAGGATCAACTTGGTCCGCGGCGTGATCGAGGCCCGCACGCGATCGAGATCGAGGCGAAAGTCGGGATACGTGTCGACGAACACGCACACGCCGCCGGCCAGCTTGACCAACGAGGGATACATCACGAAGCAGGGGTCGAAGACGATCACTTCGTCGCCCGGATCGACCAGCGCCAGCATCGCCAGCACCAGTCCGCCGCTCGTGCCGCTGGTGACGAACACGCTGCGATCGCCGGCGCCGTACTCGGCGTCGAGCCGGGCTTGCAGCTTGTCGCGCAAGACGGGCATGCCTTGCGACAGGGCGTAGCCGTTCTTGTCGCTCTCGATGGCCTCGATCGCCGCCTGCTTGATTTCCTGCGGCACGTGGAAGTCGGGCTGGCCGATCGAAAGGTTGATCGGATCGGTCATCTTGCTCGCCAAATCGAAGATCTTGCGAATGCCCGAACTGTCGAAGTGGGCCATGCGCTCGGCGATCCAACCTGGCTTCATGCGTAAACTCGTCTCTGGAAAAAGCTTGAATGCAAGGGCGAGCCGGCCGCGGAGAGAGCAACCAGCGGCGCCAACGCCCGAAAACGCCCATCTTCTCCGCCAGCAGGTCCCTCGACAAGCGGCAGAAAGCCAAAGATTCGCTCGCTGCCCGCGAATAGCTCGATAAAAGCGGCGCCTATCAGCGGTTCCAGGTTTTGGAATATCCTATTATTTCGTTAAGCCTGTGTTGACAGTCGGGGGGG
>DATKRK010000459.1:0-8949 GCA_035532215.1 Pirellulales bacterium
GCGGCTTGGTCGGCGTTGAGCGGCTCGGCGATGGCCCAGTTTCCCGGCGGCGGCTACTGGGGCGCCTACCATGCGAACAACTCGAACTATCACAAGCGAGCGTCTTACGGCGAGCTGCGCGGCCGTTTGGAGCCGGACGTCACGGGCACCGCCAGCGACCCGCACTACGCCAACAACTTGTTGGGATGGGGCCTGACCGGCAACGGCATGAGCGCCTATCAGGGCAACGAATACCGCGGCCGCGCCACGAGCATGTACTACGGCTACTGGGACGGCGGTTTCAATCCAGGGCTCTACGGGTTCTCGATGTACCCGCACTTCGACCGCCCGGGCTTCACCTACTGGCAAGGCGGCAATTAAGCCCTCGGCCGTTCGCGCAGAGACTTATCGGCCTCGGTATTCCGTCGGCGGCTGAGCCGGGCGCCTGTTGGCTCGAATGCGTTCGAGCTTTCGCTCGATCGCCGCGCCCAGCGCCGGGCCGAGTTGCCGGAGCAGCGAGCGAACGCCGCGCGGACCGTAAACGATCTCGGTCTACACCAGATCGAACTCTGCCGGGAGGAAGTCTTCTTCATCCGCAGCCAGTTGGGCGTTGGCTTCGACGAACAAAAACAGATTCTGCCGATACCAAGCCGGTATGTCCCGATCGTGGACGATTTTGGAACGCACCACGTCCCGGCGAATAAAGCCCCGCCGCTCGAACAGTTCCGTCCAGTAAGCCGGCGGCTGCAAGTTGATATGCCCTTTGCCGCCCTGGCCCGGAATCGCCGCTGAGAAAACTACGCGATCGGCCGCGGTCGTCAACCATTCGACCAGCGGGCGAGCCATGCAAGGCGGCAAGTGCTCGGCGACTTCGACGCAGACTGCCAGATCGAATCGCCGCGGCGCGGGCATTCGCACGCCGAGGTCGACCGGCTCGAAGCACGACTTGTCGATGAGCAGGTTCGTCGCCGCCGCCGGGCAGTCGAGCAGCAGCATTTCCTCGACGCCCAGGCGGCGAAAAACCGAGAGCCACGCTCCCGTCCCGCCCCCCACGTCGACGACCGAACGCACGCCGCCGACGATCGCCAGGATGAAGGGCACGATTCGTTCGGCCGCGCGCAGTGAATCCGGAACCTCGTCCGCGTGTGGGTAGCTTGATTCGGTCATTGAGTCTCTGAGGCGTGCAAGTGCATCTGCCCTACTTGTTTCCGGCCGACTCAGGCGGCTTCCATGTCGTCGTCGGCCTCTTCGTCCTCGCCGGAGTCGTCCCACTCGTCGTCTGGCTCTTCCGACGCGTCGGCGTCGTCAAATGCATCTTCGTCGACTTCTTCGTCGTCCGACGTATCTAGAACGTCGCGATGGCCGGCGTTGTTGCGATGTGGCGGCGCTTCGCTGGCTTTCTCCTCCTCGTCGTCCAAATCGTCTTCGACCGGCTCGAACCATAGCGCGTTGTCGAACGGTCCGCCGCGGCGGCGATTGCGGACGACGGTCACCTGCGGCGGCTCGTCGGGCGGCGCCGTTTCCGATGAATGCCGAGTCGAACGGAACTCGTCGTCATCGTGCTCCGCAGTCTCCTTTTCGCCCTCTTCGTCTTCGCTGCCTTCGTCTTCGCTGCCTTCGTCCTGGCCGTCGAAGGCGTTTTCTTCCAACTCGTCGTCGTCCGGGTCTTCCCAGACAAGTTGCGCTTGCTGACGCTTGTCCTCATCGTCGTCGAAGACATCATCAGAATCGTCTTCGTCGACGAGAATCGTGCCCTCGCCGACGTCGTCGGGGCGCCAGCGCGCGACCGGCTCGAGCGCCACGTCGTCGTCCGCCAATTCGCTTTCGGGCGCCTGGTAGGCCAGCGTCGCCGTTTCCGTTTCGTCGTTGGCCGGCAGCGCACGGGCCGACAGCTTGAGATTCTTGAACAGTTTCCAGACGTGCTCGTGACAGGTGAACACCAGCAGTTGGCGCCCTTCCGCCGCAAAGTCGCGGAGCACGGCGGCGGCGGCCTTCGCACGCCGCGAGTCGAAATTCACCAGCACGTCGTCGAGCACCAGCGGCAGCTCGATTCCGCGGCGGGCGTAAGAGGCGACCAGCGCCAGCCGCAAGCTCAAGAACAACTGCTCGCGCGTGCCGCGGCTAAGCACTTCGACCGGCAATCGTCGCCCTTGGGCGTCGTCGACCACGAGCGTGTTTTCGCCCAGCGGAGTCCAGACGCGCGTGTAGTGCCCTTCAGTCAGGCGTTCGAGATGCTTCGAAGCCTCTTGCAGCGTTTCGGGCTGCCGTTCGGCTTCGTATTGTTTGCGCACCTGGTCGAGCACCAGACCCGTGACGGCGACGACTTGCCACTGCTCGATCGCCTCTCGCAGCCGCTCTTCGACCACGCCCAGATCGATATACCGCTGGGGCAGCCGGCGATCGTCGGCCAGCGATTTCAGTTCGTGTTGCACGCGGCCGCGCTGCTCGAACAGCGTTTGCACGCGCTCGGTCGCCGATTGTAATTCGGCGGAAAGCTCTTCCCAGTGCGCTTCGAGCCGTCCGGCGTGCGGTCCTTCGAGCCAAGAGCGGACGTCGTCTTCCGTCAAGCGAATGCCGAGCGCGGCGCCGATTTCGCGGGTGATCGTCGCCTGCTGGCTGCGCAAGCGTTCGAGCGACTCGGCGTCTTCGAGGCGTCGGCGAAACTCGTCTTCGTCGGCGATGCCCGCCTGCACGAATAGCACCTGGCGGCGATGCTGCCAGCGATCGATGCCGTGCGCCAGCCGCGTCTGCCGGCGATGGATGCGCCGCAACCGTGCGTCGAGCGCCTCCCGCCGCGAGGCGATCCCCTCGTGATCGGCCAGCGCCTGGCGCAGTTGTTTCAAGCGATCGGTCACGCGCGGGCTAGTCGGCTCCAACTCGACGTCGGTCATGACCTGCGCCGCGCGGCCGGCGAGCACGTCGAATTCCTTGCGGCGTTCGGCCAAATCGAGCCGCGCCTGCTTGAGCCGCCGCTCGGAAGCGTGGACCTGCATCCGTCGCTCGGTCAAATGGCGGACCTGCTTGGGCGAGAGATTCTTGGGCAATCCGGCGGCGGCCAGCGCGCTTTGCCAACGTCGCCGGGCCAGTTTGATCTGGTCCTCGGCTTCTTCGGCCCGCTTGGCGGCGGCGTCGGCCTCGCGTTGGGCGGTTTGCCGCTCGGCGTCGATCGTCATCAAATCTTCGAGTCCGGCCAGTTCTTTCTCGGCCGCCTGGAGCCGCACCAGCCAGGGACCCGCGCCGCGCGGAAGCACGGCGTCGAGCGCGGCCCGCTCTTCCTTGGCTTGCTTGATCTGGGCCACGAGCGCGGCCGATTGGCTTTGCGTGACTTCGAGTTGTTCGGCGGCCGACCGCTCGAGCAGATACTTGCTGGCCGCCGCGGCCCCGCAGAACAAGAGCCCAAACACGAGCTTCGCCTCGCCTCCCTGCCCGCTGGAGACGATCATCAGCACGGCGCCCCAAAGCGTCATCGCCGCGCCCAGGGCGAACAGGGCGGCCAGTCCGATCAGCACGAAGCCGGGCAGCAATTGCCGCTCTTCGAGTTTTTGACTTTGTTCGACCAGCCCGGCGTCCTGGGCGCTCATCTGCGAGAGCCGCTCGTCGAGCTGCGCCCGCCGCCGCAATTGGGCCGCCAATTCGCCGGCCCGCTCGAGCGCGGGCGCCAGTTCTTTTTCCTGCTTGCCGGCCAGGGCCTGCCCGATCTGCGCGGCCGCGGCGTCGGCCGCCTGCTGGCTGCTCTCGCGCTGCCGCTGAGCCGCCGCGAGCTTCGCTTGCGGATCGCGCAGCGCACGGGCCAAGGGCCGCAGCACGGCGCGCGTGCGTTCGTCAATCGCCGGCGCCGCCTGGCGGCGCTCTTGGCCGACGCCCAGCCGCTGCCGCTCATCGGACAACTGAGTCTCCAAGGCGGCGACTTCGCCCGAAAGCTGATCGACTTGCGATTCCAACGCTCCGATCCAGGTTTCCTGTTCGGCAAGGGCTTCGATCCGCGGCGTGCAGCGGGCCAGCGCCCGATTGAGCCCCAGTGCGGCGATTTCGCGGCGCACCGCCTTGCGCTGCTGCTTCAAGGCTTCGAGCTTGCCCCCGCGCTGCGCCAGCCGTTTTCCGATCGATTCGATTTGCTCGACGTGTACGGGCGAGATCGAGGGATGGGCCAGCAGGCGTTCTTGGCGGGCTTGCACCTCGGCGCGGCGGCCCCATGCCTCGCGGACGGCCAGCGCCGCCTCGACCACGCGCACCGCCTGCTCGAGTTGGCCGCGCTCTTCCTCGCGGCGCTTGATTTCCCCGTCCAACTCGCCGCGCTGATGAACCAGCGCCGCGTAGCGGTGCGAAACCGAGCGCAGCTCGTGGATTTCGCCGGCGATCTTGTCGCGCTCGGCCAGCAAGCTGGCGATCTGACAGGGCTTGCCCTCTGGGGACAAGAGACGCTCACGCGAGGTTCTCAGTTCGCGGAGCACGTCGATCAGCGAAACGCGGTCGAGCCCGGTCGACAGCCCGTAGAGCAGTTCGGCGGCGGCGGTGTCGCCGAGCGCGCCGAGTTCCTGGATTTCGCGCAGGCCGATGGCGAAGACGTTGTTAAACGTGACCTCGTCGACGCGGCCCAGCAGGCGATCGAGAAGATGCTCTTTCTGCAACGCACCGCTCGCGTCGAGAATGCGCAGTTCGCCCGCAGGCGGCGTGCGCGGCGAAGCGTCGGCATGACGCTCGACGCTGAAGCGGCCCAGCGCGCTTTCGACGAGCAGCGTTCCGCCCGCTCGGCCTCCGCCGAACGGAGGCAAGTAGCGGCGGCGGCGCTCGGGCGAGAAGCCGTACAGCACCGTGCGCACGAACTGCAGCAGCGTCGTTTTGCCGGCCTCGTTGGGCCCGTAAAATGCGGTCAACCGCTGGGAAAGATCGTCGAGCCTCAGACCGGTCCAGGCGCCGAAGCCGTCGATTTCGAGTTCGAGCAGGTTCACGATGGCGTCTCCTCGCCTCTTAAGAGATCCGCGCCAAGCAGCGCCGCTTTTCGCAACACGCGCTCGCGCGTCGAGCGGTCGTCGAGCCGCGCCGCAGCGGCCAAGGCGTCGGTCGCTTGCCGCTCGCCAAGATAGGGTACCAAATCGAGCCCCGGCTCTTCATCCTCGGCGTCCGACAGCCGATCGCGAATGGCGCGCAGATAATCGCCCAGCAGCGTGTCTTGTTGATGCCAACTGTTCGGCGCGTCGGGCGATTCGACTTCGAGCGACACGCTCCAAGCCGCCGGCGAGGCGTAGCCGGCTTCGTTGCGCAGCCGCGTCAACAATTCGCCCGACCAACCGCCGCGGTGCAGCGGCGCGGCCAGCGGAGCCGCCCCGCTGATGGTCCAGGAAATGAGTTGATCGACGCCCGGCGTCGTGGCCGCGATCGTGCGCAGGCGTTCGAGGAGCAGCCGTTCCAATGCCTGCTTGGTCGCCGGCTCGTTGAGCTGGATCTCTTCTTGGCGATAGCGCAGCACGTCGGTCGGCGCGAGCCTGGTGCGCAACTTCCCGCCGGCATCGACTTCGACCAGCGTACAGCCGCAAGGGCCCGCCTCGTCCGGCTGGCGGCCTTGCGTCGTGCCGGGGAAGTGAGCCACGGCCGGCGATTCCGACTGCGTTTCGCGCCGGCGCCGTCCGCCCAGCGCCCAGTATTGAATGCCGCGGTTGGCGATTGCGGCGCGGTCGATTTCGCCGTATGTCACAGCGATGGCCAGCGGCCCTCCCTCTGCCGCGACGAAATCGCCCGGCCGCAGCTTTTTGCTCTTGCGGCGGCTCAGACCGATCAACCGCGCGACGGCCTGCCCTTCGCGATGGTGCACGACTTCCTCGGGGCGTCGTTCGGGAAAGACATGCACGTTCTCGGGCAGCGGTGCGAACGCGGGCCAACTTTCGGGGGGGTCGGATTGCCCGCCCGCCCAGTAGACCTGAATGCCGCGGGCGCCGAGACGTTCGAATTGCTCGACCAAAAACAGCGGGCCGCGCGGCCCGGTCGCTTCGGCTTGCAACAGGTTGCCCGCCAGCACCACGAAATCGACCTGTTCGGACAGGGCCAAATCCATCGTCCGCTCGACCGCTCGATACGGCGCTTCGGCAAACGCGGCGCGCAGGTGATCCGGAACCTCGCTGACGCCGCAAGGCGGGCGCTCCAGATGGAAGTCGCTGGCGTGAACGAAGCGAAATGGCGTTTGCGACATAAGGCGCCTCCGTGTGCCTGACGGATCTGGATGGGCAGTGTAGCGAAATCAGGAAATTCTTACTAGTTCGGTTGATCGGGCGACGCCGGGCGAGACTGGTCCGGTGCGCAAACCGTAATAGGGTAGGCCGGACGCCCCGCATGGAGCAGTTCTGGAGAAGCGGACGCTTGCGCCCGGCGAGGCCAGTCTCGGGCGAGCGCGGCTTCGGCCCTCTATGTGCGGTCGCGAGAGGGCGCCCTGGCGCGATCCTATGCCGACTCTTGAATGTAGGTGCGTTCGCGATAGGTCGCCGCGACGAGGATAAAAATGCACGCCGCCGCGAACATCAAGCCGGTGAAGAACCAGTAATAGTCGGCGCCGGACAGCTTGCTCGTGCCGTCGGGGTTTTGGATGACCTTGTTCACGATCGAGGTGAATAGATTTCCCAAGGAGACCGATAGCATCGCTAGCGACATGACGAACGATTTCATCTTCCGCGGCGCCTGAGTGTAGGAAAACTCCAGCACGGTGATCGAGACCATCACTTCCGCCGCGGTCAGCACGGCGTAGGCCAGCGCTTGCCACTCGACGTGCATCGTCGCGCCGCGCTGCAACTCCTGCTCGATGAAGGCCGAAATGGAAAACGCCGCCACGGTCAGGAAAAAGCCGATGCTGATCTTTCGCAGCGGCGTCAGGCGAATCACCCGGTTCAGCAGCGGATAGATCACGTAGCTGAACAAGGGCATGAAGGTCATGATCAACAGCGGATTGATCGCCTGGATTTGCGAAGCCAAGACTTCGAACTTTTCGGGCACGGCTTGCCTACCCGCTCCCGGCAGCCAATAGGAGGTAACGCCGAGGTTTCGCAGCCATTCGAGGCTGACCCAACGGTCCATCTTTCCGGCCTGATGCACCCACGCCGAACCCGTCTGATCGTAGAGCGACCAGAACACGGCGATAAAGGCGTAAATGATGCTTAGCTTGCCGAGGGCGCGCAAGCCTTCGCCGCTGACCGCCTCCTTGAGAAAACTGATTCCGCCCGGCGGCACGTGTACGAACTTGCGCCGGCCGAGCCAGAACACGATCGTGGCCAACAGCATCAGCACGCCCGGCACCCCGAACGCCCAGCGCGGCCCCAAGCGGCTGAGCAGCAGGGGGGTCAGAAGCGTCGAAAAGAACGAGCCGAAGTTGATCGCGAAGTAGAACCACCCGAACACGCGCTCGATGAGATTTTCATTCGCCTTGCCGAATTGATCGCCCACGTTCGCCGACACGCAAGGCTTGATGCCTCCGGCCCCCAAGGCGATCAAGGTCAACCCGGTGAACAACCCTAAACGGGTTTCATCCAACGCCAGGGCCAGGTGCCCAAAACAGTAAACGATCGACAGCGAAATGATCGTCCGGTACTTGCCCAAGAAAACGTCGGAGAGCAGCGCTCCCAGCAACGGGGAGAGATAGACGGCGAAAACGAAGAAATGAAAATAGCTGGTCGCTTCTTTATTGTTCATCACCTCCAACTGGCCGGACCGACCCATCAGATATTCCGTCATGAAGACGAATAAGATGGTCTTCATGCCGTAAAAGCTGAACCGTTCGGCGGCCTCGTTGCCGACGATATACGGCACGCCGGGCGGCATCTTCTCGCTGTGGATCGGCGCCGTCAGATAGGGCCGCCGCTTTGACGCTGCTTGCTTCCCGGCCGGGGCTTGATACGGATTGGATTCGGCAGTCTCGGGCGTGGCGGCTTCGTTGAGCGGCCGTTGCATGCTGGTCTCGCTTGCCGTGGGTAGTGGGGACGAACGCGACGCGGGGTCAGGCTTTGCGGGCTCGCCGTCAGTCTACACGTTTGGCCGCCATTAATCGAGATTGGGGGCTTCGTTCGCGCGTGGTGCGGCAGTGGAAGGCGTCTCGCCGAAAATGCGGCTGCCGTTCGAAGCCGGCAAGGAGGAGGCATTGAAGCCGACCAGGTTGCCGTCGGTCGTCACGTACAAGGAACGATTGTCGCCGTCGTCGATAGTATAGTCGGCGGCCGTGCGCTGGTGCAGCGGCAGCCCGGCAGGAGGCGGTCTCTGCCAGACGAGCGGGGAGTCGCTCGGCTGAACCTCGCGCTGGTCGCCCCAATATTCCCGCCAATTCTTGAACAGCATGTCGGGCCGGCCGGAAGCGGACGCGGGATCGCCGACTTTCCAAAACGCCGTAAAGCCGCTGTAAACGTTGCGATCGCCTTTCCAGTTCAAGCGTCGCTGCGCGTCGCTGGGGGAATCGATGCAGGCTTGTTCGACCAGATTGGCATGGTCGGATGCAGCCAGCACGACGCTATCGCTGCACTGGATGTCGACTTCCAGGAGAATGGGCGCACTGTAGCTGTTGGACATCCGGCAGAGGCCGGCGCCCAGGGCCATCGTCAGATGTTCGAGCGTCAGGTGAATCTTCCCGCTCTCGCCGGTCGAGCCCGTCTGCATCGTCGTGGCTCCGGCGGCGGACAACAACCATTCGGAACAGGCCAGCAATCCGTTCTTCCAATGAACGCGCACGGCTTGAGCGTCGTCGTCTCGCAAGAAGGTCGCCTCGCCCCGGACCAGGCAGTCCTGCAGATGGATCTCCAGCGGCGGAATGGCCATCATGCCTTTGGGCATCATGGCGTCGGCGCCGGGCGAGGCCTTGAGATGGAAGAACGAAACCTTGTCGTGAAACGCCCCGCCCAGGTCCGACCAATTCACGACGGTCAACGTACACTTGTTCAGATCGAGCGATTCCACCCTTTGCGCCTCGAACAGCGTCCAATTCTCCGAAGGAACGCCGCGAGG
>DATKRK010000460.1:0-13499 GCA_035532215.1 Pirellulales bacterium
TCACGTCAGCTTAAGCGTTCGCGCCGGAACAAGACAGAGAACAAGACGGCTTAAGAAATGCGCCTTCGAACGAGACGAGCCAAGCTTTCACTGGCTCTCCCCTGACGCTCGAAACTGGCTCCGATTTCCCGCTCGGTCCCACACCGCCGGATCTTCGGGGAAAACTTCGGGGAAAAACTTCGGGGAACCACAGTTTCCGGCGCCTTTAACTCCCGTGGAATTCTGGTTAGGACGGAAAGTCCCCATGACCGATGTGCTGCGGCGTGCCCGATTCTTTTCTGGCTCCGCATCATGAAGATTGGCCCAGAAAGTTGCAGAACTGGCAGCAATCATGAGCCAATCGACACACCGCCATAATGCCGAAAGTCACTTCTGCGTCAATTACTTATGACCACGGCTGATTGGCTCGGAAAGAACGTCGCCGGTATGCGGTCCGTCGCCCATTGCCTGTCGAAGGCCCGACTCATTCAACCCCTCCATAATCGCGCCGCCGCTCCCCTTCGATTCCGCGATTATGCTGGCAGATCTATCTGCCCTAGAGGCATCACGCAAGCGATTGTATATCAGGATTTTACAGCCATACCAGGCAATCTGTTTCGGCGGCCAATAGTCAAGTTTTTATGATGAAAACTTGACATCCGGCCTGACCAGGCCGATACGATGATACATGGAATCCAAGCACGCCGACTCCAGTCCCGGCTCGCGCCGTGTCACCGAAAACATCCGCCAGCGGATCGAGCGCGGCGGCGAGCGGCTGTGGCGCTACGCCGACTTCCACGACCTCCCATTCACCGCCGTCGCCCAGGCTCTTTCACGTCTCTTCCGTGCCGGCGAGATTCAAAGGCTCACCAAGGGCGTCTATTATCGCCCCCGTCGAACGGCCTTCGGAGAAAGCCGGCCCAACCCGGCCGCCATTCAAAAACTCGCCGCTTCTGAGAAAGCGATTTTTCCTTCGGGAATCACGGCCGCCGGGATGCTTGGCTTTACCACCCAGCAGCCCTGGCGCGGCGAAGTCGCCACCACCTCGCTCAGCCTGCCAAGAAAGCTCCTCGGCGAGGAAACGGTGATCCACTTGCGCCGCCCCGAAGCCTGGCGCACTCTCTCCGGCGCCGATGCGGCCTTGCTCGATTTTCTCCGGCGAAGGGGAGAGTCAAGCGAACTGTCGCCCGAGGAGACCGCGCGGCGAACACTGGCACTCGTCGCGGAGCCGGGGCGCTATGAACGATTGCTCAAGGTTGCCGACTCGGAACCCCCGCGCGTGCGCGCCATGCTCGGCGCCCTCGGCCAGGAGCTTGGCAAGAATCTCAGGACGCTGCAACGCTTGCGCGCCTCCTTGAACCCGCTTTCGCGGTTTGACTTCGGCAGTCTGACCGGGCTAACCTACGCCCGCGATTGGCAGGCAAAGGAGCGCCAGAAACGTGAGACTATTTGAGCATTCCGACTTCGAGCAGCCGGTGATCCGCGCGGCCGACCATTTCCGCAACCGGGGATTGCCGCCGAAAACCATCCAGAAGAATTACAATGTCAGCCGCGATATGAAGAGGGAAACGGCAGCCCTGCCCGTCCAATCGACCCGGCGGCCACAGCAACAAATGAACTCCCCCAAACTTTTGACGATGTGGCGAAGAGTCGCATGAGTAAGCGTCAACCGCCCATCCCAGCCGGCTTCCCGAATCTCCTCAAGGAGATCAAAAGCCGTATCCAACAGGCACAGACCCGGGCAATTCTCGCCGCGAATACTGAACTGGTCAGGCTTTACTGGGATATCGGTCGCTTAATCGACCAGCGGCAGCGGCAGTACGGTTGGGGAGCCGCCGTCATCCCCCGGCTGGCCCTCGAACTTAGGAACGAATTGCCGGAAGTAAAAGGCTTTTCCGAGCGAAATATCGGTCGAATGATCGCTTTCTATCGCGAATATCCGACCCCGTCCGAATTTTTGCCGCAACCTGCGGCAAAATTGCGGGCGTCCACAAAAGTGCCGCAGGTTGCGGCAGAATTGCCCGAGTCGATCCTTTGGTCGATGCCTTGGTTCCACCATGTCGTTCTGATGGAGAAGGTTAAGGACCACGCCGCTCGCTTCTGGTACATGCAGCAGACCCTCGCCAACGGCTGGAGCCGCAACGTTCTGCTGCTGATGATCAAGTCTGAAACGCATCGCCGGCAGGGAAAGGCCGTCACCAACTTTGAGCGGCTCCTTCCGGCGCCCCAGTCCGATCTTGTCCAGCAGGCCCTCAAAGACCCCTACATTTTCGATTTCCTGACCCTCCAGGAACCGTTCCACGAGCGGGAACTGGAATTGAATCTGCTTCGCCAACTCGAACGCTTCCTCCTGGAACTCGGCCAAGGATTCGCCTTTGTCGGCCGGCAACTGCACGTTGAAGTCGGCGCCAGCGATTTTTACATCGATCTGCTGTTCTATCACCTGACGCTCCGCTGCTTCGTCGTGATCGACCTGAAAAAAGGCGAATTCAAACCGGAATACGCCGGCAAAATGAACTTCTACCTCAGCGTCGTGGACGACCAGATGCGTCATGAGTCCGACCAGCCGTCTATCGGCCTGATCCTCTGCCAGGATCGCAACCATATCATCGCCGAATACACGCTACGTGGCGTGAGCAAGCCCATCGGCGTCTCCGAATACGAATTGACTCGCGCTTTGCCCCCGAGCCTGCAATCCGCCTTGCCGACCGTTGAGGAAATCGAAGCCGAGTTGGCGGAGTCCGCCGCGGCGCAAGCTAGCTCAGCGATGCCCAAGAAATCAAAGGCGGAAAAGACAAAGATTTCCGACGCGAAAAAGCAACCGAAGAAGCGGCGGCGTAAATGAGCCCCACAACAGCATGCCGGTCATGGGCAGAACGCGCAATGGCTGGATCCGCCGTAAATGCCGGAATCCAAACGGCCGATTCTCCGAAATCTTGTGGAAACCGGCGAACGATGCGGTACCATGCCAGTGGCTGACGCCGTCGGTCCGGCAATCGCAATTCATAGCCAAGGGGCTTTCGCCAATGTTGGCGACCTATTTTGTCTCAGACTGCTGCCCGCGCGGCACAGCATCACGGGCGGCGATACATCGCAACGGGCGACTGGCCATATCCCGAGCGGTTAAATCGTACTCCATCCGCCGGCGTTCATCGACCCGCATCAGCGGCATCGCGGCGCAAGCCCGCGTCCTACTGGACAAACGTCACGTTGGACGTGATCTGTCCGCCCTCTGTTCTATGCTGTGCCCCAAGCTTTGAATGTTCCGACCTCGGGCCTTCATCCTGGAATTTGAAAATCGAAACCCGGAACTCTTTCACAATGGCCGCTGATCCGCAAATCGTCCGCCAATGGCTGATGTTGAAGACGCTTGCGTCGCGTCGCCAGGGCCTGGCGGTCCGCGACTTGGCCGACGAACTGCACGTGAACGAGAAGACCGTGCGGCGTGATCTTCAACTGCTGCGGGGCGTCGGCTTCGCGCTGGAGGAAACCGTCGGCGAGCGCGGCCGAAAAACGTGGCAACTGGCGTTGAACTCATCGCAGCCGGAGCTTGGCTTCTGCTTCGACGAACTGCTGGCCTTGTATCTCGGCCGCCGTTTCCTCGATCCTCTGGCCGGCACGCTCGTTTGGCAGGCGGCGCAGAACGCCTTCAAAAAGATCCGGGCCTGCGTCGCCCCATCGGCCCTCAAGTATCTGGAAAAAATGTCCGACCGGGTTCACCTGACGACAGTCGGCGCCGGCGACTATTCGCTCAAGGGCGAAATCCTCGACCAAGTGCAACGCGGCATCGAGGACTCGAAGGCCACGCTGATCGAATACCGCTCGCAGCGCTCGACCGAGCCGGTGACCTACGAAGTGTTTCCCTACACGCTGACGAACCACCGGGGGTCGCTGTACCTCGTCGCTCATTCGCGCGAGCACGACCAGGTGCGGCTGTTCAAAATCGATCGCCTGGAGTCGGCTGAGGTGACCGAATTCCCCTTTCACCGCCCCGAGGATTTCAATGCCGCCGAATACTTTCGCGGCTCGTTCGGCATCTACCAGGGGGATGCCGACGTGGCGGTGCGGGTCCGCTTCTCGCCCGACGTCGCGCGGTACGTGCAGGAATCGCGGTGGCATTCATCGCAGCAACTTGCCAAGCAGAGAGATGGCAGCCTCGTCGGCGAGTTCCAGCTTTCGAGCACCGAAGAAATCAAGCACTGGCTTCTGAGCTTCGGCCCAAAGGTTGTGGTTTTGCAGCCTGCGGAACTCCGCGCAGAAATCAGCGCGGAATTACACGCAATGCTGGCGAGCTACGAGCAACCGGCTGTTGAAGCATCCGCCAGCCCGGAGCGCTCGCCGCGCGTGCCGGTCGCCGCCCGCACAGCACCCTCGCGCGGCAAGCAACGCAAACCGAACGAGAAATCAAACAGCAGCCGCGGATCGAGAACCAGAAACCGATGATTGAGCTCCAATTTCCCGTTCTCGGCCAATCGCTGCCGACGGATCATGGCTACCTTCTTTATTCGGCCCTTTCCGGTCTAATTCCGCCTCTGCACAGCGACGGGGAAAGCGTGGCGGTTGGTCCGATCTCGGGCCAATGGACCGGCAACGGCGTGCTCGCCCTCGCATCGCCGCGGTCGCGGCTTCGCCTTCGATTGCCCGCCGAGCAAATCGCCTCGGTGCTGCCTCTGGCCGGCAAGGCGCTGGACATCGGCGGTCATCGTGTGCGGCTGGGCGTGCCGACGGTTCAGACGCTCGTGCCGGCGCCGGCGCTGGCGGCGAAAATGGTGACGATCAAGGGGTTCATGGAGCCCGAAACGTTCTTGGCGGCTGCGCAGAGGCAGCTCGACGAGTTGGGAATCCACGGCAAGCTCGGCATCCCTGTCCTCCAAGACGCCTCCCGCGCCGGCGAGCCTCGCCGCAAGGTGATGCGCATCCGCGAAAAGAAGGTCGTTGGGTTCGCCCTCCACGCCACCGAGTTGACGGCCGAGGAATCCATCATCCTCCAGGAGCGCGGCCTCGGCGGCCGGCGAAAAATGGGCTGCGGGTTCTTTGCGCCGGTAAGGCCGAGGTCGCGATGAACCAATTGCTTGCCAAGTCGCCTCGCGCAGGGATGCCCGACAAGACGCTCATCCAGCACACCGCGGACGTGATGGATGCCGTCATCGCATTATTTGGAACGGCGGATTGCCCGACGCGGCTCGGCCGCGAGTGGCGTCGCTTCTTTCAGTTGGAGGATTTCGGCGAGTTTCAGCGAGCTACGCTAGCGGCGGCGGCATTTCATGATATCGGCAAGGCCAACGATAGCTTTCAGATCGCGCTTCGCCGGTCGTCAAAGCAGGCGATCCGCCACGAGCATTTGAGCGGCCTGATCCTGGGGCTGGCGTGCGTGCGCGGTTGGATTGCGATGCGAGCGGATATCGATTGGGAGGTCGTTCTTGCGACGGTCGCGTCGCACCACCTCAAGACGCAGCACGAGAAATTCGGCGCGAAGCAAAATGACGCGCCCGGTATTCGCGTGTTATCGAACGTCTCCGAGTTCCAAGCGCTATTGCAACTGATAGCCGAAACGTTGGGCCTTGATTGCGTCTCCTTCCCGCAAATCCCGCGAATTTGGTCGTTTGATCCCGCGAAAGCATTTAACGTCACCGCCCAGGCTGAGGACGTTCGATCACAGCTTCATCAACTTGACAGGGCAGTGGCCGGGGACGCGGTTCGCCGCCGCTTGATGTGGGCCGTCCGGGCCGGATTGATTGCCGCAGATGCGGTTGGCTCGGCATTCGACCGTTTGGGGCAAGCCCCCAAAGAATGGCTTGCCGAGACGTTCGATCCACGGCAGGTTTGCACGTCGGAGAGCATTTGGCAGAACATCATCGGTCCTCGCGTCAATGAGTTGCGCTCGAAGGGCCGATGGAACGACGCCAAAGGGGCCGAGGGCTGGAGCACGTTCCAGGTGCGTTGCGCCGATCAGCCGAGCCGCACGTTGCTGTTGGCCCCGTGCGGGAGCGGCAAGACGCTGGCCGCGTGGCGATGGATTGCCGGTCAGCTCGCGGAGCGGCCGGCCGCCCGAGTGATCTTTCTGTATCCCACGCGCGCCACGGCGACCGAAGGCTTCCGCGATTACGTCTCATGGGCGCCGGAAGATGATGCCGCCCTTGTACATGGAACGGCCTCGTATGACTTGGCGGGGATGTTCGAGAACCCGGCCGATCCCGACGACCGGCGGCAAGACAAGCAGTTTCAAAGCGATCCGCGGCTATTCGCAGTCGGACTTTGGGGCCGTCGCGTATTTGCGGCCACGGTCGATCAGTTCTTTGCTTTTCTCCAATACCAGTACGGCCCGATGTGCTTGCTGCCCCTATTGGTCGACTCGGTTGTCGTTGTCGACGAAATTCACAGCTTCGACCGTTCGATGTTCTCGTCGCTGAAGCAGTTCCTCCAAAACTTCCCGAGCGTGCCGGTGTTGTGCATGACCGCGACCCTGCCCGGCACGCGCCGCGATCAGTTGGTCGCTGAATGCGGAATGACGGTTTACGACGAAAAGCCTGACGATCTCCGCCAAATCGCTGAGTTGCCGCGTTACCGCGTGGAGAGGGTCAAGCAGAGCACGGTCACCCCGCGTATCGAAGCCGCGCTCGGTGCTGGCAAGCGGGTATTGTGTGTGGTGAACAACGTGCGTCGCGCGCAGGAATTCGCGCTCGTCGCGCTGCGTCGCGCGCCGGGCGCTTCCCAGCTTGAGGCCGCGCCGGGCGTCCCGTTGCACTGCTACCACAGCCGCTTCAAGCTGACGGATCGTCGCGAGCAGCATCGCGCAGTTGTCGCCGCGTTCCAGGGCGGCGGCGGGGCCGTATTGGCAATCACGACTCAAGTGTGCGAAATGAGTCTCGATCTCGACGCCGACGTGCTGGTGACCGAAGTGGCGCCGGTCACCGCCTTGATTCAACGCATGGGGCGCTGCGTTCGCGAAGCCCGCCCCAAGCATGACCGCGTCGGAGAGGTGCTGATCTACTCCCCCGAAGACAATCTTCCCTACGATCAGGAAATGCTCCGCGGCGCGGAAGAATTCGTGGACGAGCTCGCGAGCTACGACCGAGTCAGCCAGATTGATTTGGAGCGGGCGCTGGAACGCTGGGCGCCGCTGGCACGCGAGCCGGACAAAGCGTGCAGCTTCCTGGAAAGCGGCCCCTACGCGATGGCCAGGGAGACATCGTTCCGTGAAGGGACCGACTTCACGATCGATGCGATCCTCGACGCAGACGTGAACGATTTCGTCGCGGCCGGAAGCACGGACAAGGCCGGCTTCGTCCTGCCCGTTCCGCGCCGTTTCGCGACCGACGCCGACCCCAAGCTACCCGGCTACTTGCGCACGGCGCCGGCAGAGAACTATCATCCAGTGATTGGTTTCTACCACGAACCGGTGTTTTAAGGACGAAGCGATGGCAAAACGGGCGACACGGCCGAAGTCGGAAAACGCGGCGATCACGCTTTCGTTCGACTTGCTGGAGCTTCCGACATCGCAGCACAAAGCCGGCTTGGCGGGGCTTGTGCTTCTCATTCAGTCGCTGCCTGACAAGGACGCGGCGCCGAAGATCGAGGACTTGACGCCAACCAGCGCGCGCATTCGGTTCACGAAAGATTCGCTGCAAGCGTTATTCGACGACCTTTATGACGCGCGCATCGTCGAGGTCGAGTCCGCATCAAAATGGCAGGGCCAATCGCCGAAGGGAGAAAAAGTCGTCGAGGAAACCGATCCTAAGAACGGTCGGGTTCGAACGCGGAAATCCTACCTTTACGACGTCGTCCAGCCCGCCGGGCGATTTCTCTACGAGAATCTGGCGGATAACTGCGATGCGTGGCACAAGTTGTGGCGCGACATGTTATGGGCGATTCCTCGCGGAAAGCCTACGACAAGAACGCCTTTCAACGAGCGCGCCGACGGGAAACCGTGCGCCGAAGGCGGCAAAATGTGGCGCGAGCTGGAAGCTTTCGACAAGGCCAGAAGCGAAAATCGCTTGCGCACATGTGAAATTGCCGGAGCGATTCTGCTCGGCGCGCAGGCCGTCAATGCCGAAGGCGTTGCGTTCCAAGGGAGGTCGGATCAAACGCTTCTGCTGCACTTTTGGCAAATCACCGCGTTGACGTTCGTGCCGCAAGCCGTGGACCAGGATGGGCAGGGCGAGTTCGCCGGATACGTGCTGGCGATTCCAGAAGTCGCCGATCTGATCGAGTTCACCCGATTATTTCCCCGCATGCTGCGTCAACTTTCCGAAAAGCGATACGGTTATCGCCCTGCGGGGGCCGTCGTCGATTTGCCCGAGCAAGGGGCGCTCGAATTCTTCCGTAATCTCGGCCGTCTTTCGGCTCAGCGCGTCGCCGGCAAAGAAGTGAGCCGCTACGCGACGAACGCCGTCGAATTCTTTCAGATGGCGAAACTTGGGAACAACGTCAAAACGATGGCTTCCGGCCGGGTCGTTCTTGAGAACGGATTGATCGAGCAGTACGACGCGGTCCTCGCCGTATACCGGAATCCCTTATTCCGCTCGGCGGTCGTGCTCGCGCTCCTGCAAGGCGAGCCGTGGTATCTGCCGATGGGCGATGCGTTGATGAAGCGTCCCTGGCAATTCTTCGTGAAGTGCGACGAGACGCCGCGCGGCCTCTCATGGTTTAGCGCTGATGCAGCCGCGAAATTCAAGCGTGTATTCGAGAACGATCAACTTGAAAAGGAGGAGTCCTCCATGAACCCGGAAGAAGTAAGGGTGCGCGACGGCGCGAAACTCGGTGCGTCATTAGAGTCAATCGTCTATCGCGTCGTGCAAAACTTCGTGCGACGCAAAACGGAAGAAAAGTCGGGGTGCAGATACGAAGACTTCAAGGATAAGACCTTCACCGACGAAAAGACCGGCAAGACGAGGATGGCCGTGCCCGAGCCGTATTCGGCGGCGAAACAAAAGATCTGTTCGGGCGCGTTCCTTGCCTTTCGATCGCGGCGCGATAGTGATTTTGTCGACTATTTCACTTCGACGATCGGACAGGTAGCGCAATTCCTGCCTCCCGAGGATTACCGCGTGCTTGCCGAGGCGCTGCTCCGCACCGAGGGCCCCTTGAACCGCGACGACGTAAAAACCCTGGCCATGTTGGCCATTTCGGCAGCATCGTGATCTTATAAGCTGAAAAGGAGCCTATCTCGTGAATCTCTTTGCCACAGTCTTGACGTATCCCGCCCCCTCGGCCAATTATCGCGGCGAAAGCGAATTAAATCGCACCGTTATCCAAAAGGTGACGGAGGGCAGATTCGATTATCCCATTATTTCGCCAGAAGCGATGCGTAACGCGCTTCGCGAAATCCTGGCCGGCTATGGGCTCCCGTGCAACCGTTCGCGCCTGCACGACGAGGAGCAACTCGCGGTGAAGTTCAAGGATTATCCTGACCCCGGCAAATACGCGGATGATTTCTTTTTGGGCTACCTCGTGGCCGCCGGCAACAAGGAGCGAAAAGAGATCCGCAAGGCCGTCGGTAGGGACGACTTTACGTTCAAGCGGGATTCAATCTTGCGGATGAATTTGGCGAAGGGCCTCGAGCCTTATCGACACGACGCCGTCTTCACGCAGTCGCCGCTCAGCGTCGAGGGAAGCGCATACCAGAACGCTACGACGTCCGCCTTATTGCATCGCGAGACCTCGGTGACGGCGTTTCAGTACCCTTTCGCACTGAACCTAAACGATTGTCGCGAGAAATCGGAATGGACGAAAAAGCTGCTCCAGGCGATCGGCGAACTGAATGGCGTGGCAGGCAATCACGCGCGTAGCTACTACGAGATGGCGCCTGCCAGCATTGTCGTCAGACTTACGAACCTGCTCGTCGCGGGTTACGAGACTTATGGGTTCAAATCCAACGGCAAGCCCGGCGAGTACGTCTTCCCCGAAGTGGTCGATGGCATTTTGCACGACCCGCCCGACTATCCTGGCGCGGAATTCTACATCGGCGGGCGAGTCGTCAAGGAAATGCCGGAGGAGCGCCGTAAGGCTCTTCAAGAACACGGCGTGACGCTGGATCGCGATCCGCGCCGGTTGCTGGACATTGTCGCCAATAAAGCGCTGGGGGAGTGAGCCCGATGCTTTCCTTGTACCTACAAGCCCCGTTCGCCGTTTGCCGGACGTTTACGGCCGGCTGGTATCGTCCCACGGCGGGATTCCTCACGCCTTCCGCCGCTTATGGGCTGATATTGAACGTCGCGGGCATCGAGTCGCGGTTGCGCGAGGAAGAAGCCGGGCACCACGGAAAGACGCCCGCGACTTTGATGCGCGCCGACCTTCCTCGCTTCAGGATCGCTCTTGGCGTGCCAGCGAGCGGCGGAAATTGTGATGAGTTTCCGGCGGTCCAGAGCCTCTATCAGCAACTGCACAACTATCCAGTGGGAAAAGATGCGGGTATGCCCGCCGAGCTGGCGAAAGGCAACAAAAATAACATCACGCCTGTTCGCCGGGAAATCCTCTGCGGCTTGCGCGCTTTAGTCTTTCTAGACGGCAACGACGAAGTTGACGATCGCGTGCGCCGGGGCCTGCGCGGCGACCTGAATGAGGGTCGCTACGGGCTGCCGTTTCTCGGCGACAATCAGTTCCTGTTGGATAAACTTGAAGAGTGCGGCGAGGTTCCGCCGGCTCGCTGGTACGAGCGTCTTGAAGGTGACGAAGCAGCCGGACCCCGTTCACACACGACTCGGCTAACCATCTGGATCGACCGGGCCGACATGTCGAAGACGACTTCGGCGCTATATGCGCCGACGCAAACGGCGACCTCGACCCCGCCAGCAGCCGCATGGACGGACGTTGGCCCACCGGCGGACGTCGGAGTTACTTCAAAATAGACACTCTGAAGACTCGCGAGGCCGCTGAAGTTGCTCTGAGACTGACGCGGAAAGCAAATATCCGTAATCAATTGCGTTTGGCGTTTCCAGCGAAACGGACGGCGCTTTTAAATAATTTCCCGCAACATTGAGGCGCGTGCGGCGAAACCGGCAACGGTTCCCGCTCGGCGGCGGCGGATGCCGGCGTCGGGGCCGCGCGGCGCCTTGGGAGAGCTTGCCATGATCGTCCCGGTTCGGGCGGCCGATGCGCCGCCGCTGCGCGTGATGGCCCTGCACGCCTTGGCCTATTGCCAGCGACTGTTTTATCTGGAAGAGGTCGAAGAAATCCGCCTCGCCGACGCCGCCGTGTACGCCGGCCGCGAGCTGCACGCCGGGTTGGAGGCCAATGAAGACGGCGAGCAGGCCAGCCTGGAATTGACGAGCGAGCGCTGGGGCCTGGTCGGCAAGGTCGATTGCATTCGCCGCCGCGACGGCGGCTTGATCGCCTACGAACACAAACGCGGCCGGCCGCGACGAGCCGACGACGGCACGGCTGAAACCTGGCCTTCCGACCGCCTGCAAGTCGTCGCCTATGCGGCCATGCTCGCCGACGCCTTCGGGCAGTCCGTCGTGGAAGGGCGCGTGCGATACCACGCGGAAGGCGTGACCGTTCGCGTGCCCGTTGATGAGGCGGCGCTGGCCGACTTGCGGGCGGCGATCGACACCGCGTGGCGCCTGCGGGAGTCGGTCGAGCGGCCGCCGATCGCCGACAACGAACGCCTCTGCCAGCGCTGTTCGCTGGCGCCCGTCTGCTTGCCCGAGGAAGTCCGCCAGGAAATCCACCCCGAGCACGCGCCCGTGCGGCTGTTTCCGGCCGACCGCGACGGGGCCACGTTGCACGTCGTATCGCCGGGCGCCCACGTGGGCCGCAGCGGCGATTCGCTCGTCGTGCGGCCCCGCGACGAGCCGGAAACCAAACATCCGATCCGCGGCATCGAGACGCTGATGCTGCACGGCTTCGCCCAGTTGTCGACCCAGGCGTTGCGGCTGTGCGTCGATCACGGCGTCGGCATCCACTGGCTCTCGACCGCCGGCTACCACACAGCCAGCCTGGCGGCCGACGCGGGCCGCGTGCAGCGGCGGATTCGGCAGTATCGGGCGCTGGCCGACGATGCGACGTGCCTGCGGCTGGCTCAGGCGCTGGTGCATGCCAAGGTCGAAGGGCAGCATCGTTACTTGCTCCGCGCGACGCGGGGCGATGCCGAGGCTCGGAAGAGGCTCCTGCCTGATTTGTCGGCGATTCAAGATGCGTTACGCAGCTCGGCCAAGGTCGAGAACCGCGACAGCCTGCGAGGGCTGGAGGGAACGGCCGCAACCCGCTATTTCCAAGGCTTGCGGACGATCGTGGCCGACCACGTGCCCGAAGAACTTCGCTGGGCCACTCGCAACCGCCGGCCGCCGCTCGACCGGTTCAACGCGCTCTTGAGTTACGGCTACGGGCTGTTGCACGCGGCGGTGATGCGAGGCGTTCTGGCGGCCGGCTTGGAACCGGCGCTCGGCTTTTTTCACACTCCGCGCAGCGCGGCGTATCCGTTGGTGCTCGACCTGATGGAGCTGTTCCGTGTGCCGCTGTGGGACTTAGTGGTGATTGGCTCCCTAAATCGCGGCCAGTGGGATCCCGAGGCGGACTTTGCCGTCACGCGGGCCAAAGTCTGGTTGTCGGAGTCCGGGCGGCGCAAAGCGATCGGGCTGTTCGAGGCGCGGCTCGACGAGAATTGGAAGCATCCGGTCCTGGATTATTCGCTGTCGTACGCGCGGACGATCGAGTTGGAGGCCCGGTTATTGGAAAAGGAATGGACCGGCGAGCCGGGGCTTTTTGCGCGATCGCGGCTGCGCTGAAAGGGGGCGCCGTGCAAGGCTCGCGTTGGTGGCTGGTCTGTTACGATGTTCGCGATCCCAAACGGCTGCGCCGAACGGCCAAGCACTTGGAGGGCTACGGCGGGCGGGTGCAATATTCGGTGTTTCGCTGCTGGCTTTCGCCCTCGGGAGTGCAGCGTCTCCGCTGGGAACTGACCGAGATGCTCACGCCTGAAGACGACGTGATGTTCATTCCGCTTTGCAGCCGCTGCGCCAGTGCCATAAGCGTGACGCATGCCGCCACGAAACGCCCCGACTGGCCGGATGAGCCGCCAGGACATCAAGTGGTATGAGCAAAGCATTCCATTGGCGCCTTGGCCGCTGTCGGCGTTCTAACGAGAATCAAGCGCCCGTGCATGTTCGCGTCACAGACTTGCTTCCGAACTCGAAAACTCGCAAACTGCATGGGCTTATGTTTCTTTGGCAAGTTGGTGGAATGCTTGAAACGGCTATAAGGCACTCCGCTTCGAGGGTTTGCGGCGGCGTGCGATCGGCGGCGTCGGCGCTTTTGGAAGCGCTCGGCCGCCGCCGCTCACTGGTGCTTGAAACTGGCAATCCTAAGTGCGTTGCGAGTATGATGTTCAGAGGCCGGCGATGCCCGCCTCTTCGATGCCCACGGGCGTTGAGCACGCCTCACTGCGAAGCCTGCGACAAAGGCAACTTGCCATGCCCGCCTCTTCGATGCCCACGGGCGTTGAGCACCAAGCAGCACGGCGACGGTCAACGCCGGCGCCGACAAGGATGCCCGCCTCTTCGATGCCCACGGGCGTTGAGCAC